>CAYMTG010000053.1:0-12068 GCA_964393305.1 uncultured Ruminococcus sp. | reverse complement strand
TTTTTCGGCGGCTTCGCCGCCACCGCCGTGCTTTGCACGGCGGCATCAAACAGTAGACTTTGTCTACTGTTTGATTGTAAAATGGTATAAATCAATCAACCGCCTTAACAGCGGCGCGCCGAGTTTCCGAAAGAAGCTCAGCGCGTTTTTTTATTTTGAAAAATCAAAGGCTCAAACGCCTTTTTAAGCTCCTTGGCTATATCGTTAAGATCGCGTTTGACATCGGAGGCTGCTCCGATTGTGACGGTCTCCTCCGTTTTGCAAAGCTCCGACAAGCATTGAACCATATTTTTCTTATCGGCGTTCTTGTTGTAAATCTTAATGTAGCCGAAACCCTCGTAGTCGTCGGACGGGTAGCATAATATCTTTACGGAAGCACCCGCGTCGCTTTCTGAAATTCTCCTGCGGAGCGTGTCAATCTTTTCGAGAGTGTCCACCACCATAAGATAGATAACCCTGTCCTCGGGCGGCGGCGCTAGATTTACATAATTGCGGTACGGCGATTTTTTCAGAGAATTATAAATAGATTTTTCAGCGTCGTTCTCAAGCTTATCGAAATAAATCATAAGGGTATCGCCGCGAAGCGCGTTTGTGAAGCAGTTCATCTTTTCCTGCGCGACTATCCCGCGAATCTTTTCGCATGTGTCGTTTGATATAATATATACCTTCACGTAAGAATTTGCTCTGATATCATACAGTGCCGCACCGTTCATCGCGACCACCGGCAAATTCAGCCGAACGTCGGCAAGCGGCTTCATCAGAGAAGCAGGCGTGCGCATCGTAACTATCGTGAATTTAAGTCCCTCGTCGAGCATACGATTGATCTCCACCGTAGTGTACGGCAGCAGTTCCTCAGTCGAAGGAGAAAGCATATCGTCAAGCTCCGCGACAAACAGCCGCTCAGTCACCTTGCGGCGCGGGAGTTTAGCTGTGTTCACGATAAGTCCTATAGCGATTCCGATAAACGTATCAATAACCCTGTTAAGAACAAACAAAAACGGGTTTTCGTCCGTCATGTGATTTACCGTAATTGAAAGAAAAACCACGCATGAAAAATACGAGGCATTCTTTTTATTGAGAATGACCGTCGTGTAAAGCACGGGAATCAACATAAGCGCGTTTATCATATATCCGAAAAATCTGTCGTATACCGGCAAAATATATATCTCCAGCAAAATGGTTATAAGTCCATATGCCGCTCCGATAAGCGTACCAACCGTCCGCTGCGCCGCCATAGACACAGACTTGTTCGTGTAGGGCTGAACGCACCACAGCACCGCCAGCATAGAATAAAAAGGCAGTCCGCTTTTCCCTCGGAGCAAATATACAAAATAGCAGAGCATAACGCCCGCTGCGGATTTCAGTATCCGGTTTCCGATCCTTGCGGTTTTAAAATTAAATTTCATAAGCGTAATATATTGTGCGGCTCCTCCCGCGATTCTTCAACGGAGATTTTCATTGAGACGCCGCCTGTTTCCTGATTTTGGGTTTTTGAAGTCTCCGGACAAGGCACGAAAGGGTGAAATTAATCACGAAATACATCACGCACGCAAGTCCGCACAGTACGAATACGTCCGAAACGTTTTGCGAGGTAAATCCGGTATAGCGCGGAGAGATCTGAATTATCTGGAACGTTCTCCCAAGAAGCTCCGCTACCGCAATATTCGCGATATACGACGTATCCTTAACGGTAGTGATAACCTGACTCAGCAGCGTGGGAATGATATTCCTGAACGTCTGTGGGAGTACGATGTACAACAGCGTTCTCACAAATCCGAATCCTTGAGAATATGCCGCCTCAAACTGCCCCTTGGGGATTGAGTTCAGACCGCCTCTCACAATCTCGGCAATCACCGAAGATGTAAACAGTACCAGCGCTATAATGCCCTTGATAAGCAGTGCGATCTCTGTTCGGGATAATCCGAACAGCTTTGCAAACTCCGGCGAAACGTTTACGGTCGGGAAATAGACAAGTCCGATGAATATCCAGAGCATAAGCGGCGTATTCCGGAATATCTCAATATAAGCTATGGAGATCCACTTGAAGATCCGCGTTCTTGCGCTTACACAGTAATTTCGCGCAACTGCCAGCACAGAGCCGATAACAAGTCCGAAAATGACGGAGAAAACGGCGATAATCACAGTAAATCCCAGTCCTTTCAAAAGATAAAGCAGCACGCTGCCATTGGTTATCATTTTTAAGCTGCCCGCTAATTCGTTCATTGTTGTCTACCTCTCTTGATCTTAATTGGCTCTTTTTAGCCGGCTTTTAATTAATCGTTTTTTTGGTTTGCTTTTCGCGGTTCTTAAGGTTGTTTTCCCATCTTGACGCAAGCGTGGAAAGCGGAAAACAAATCACGAAGAAAATAACTCCGCCGAGAATATATCCCTGTCCCGCCGCCGAAGCCGTTCCCTCGCCGACAGCGAAAGCGTTGGTTCTCGAGATAAGATCCACTGCACCGCCCGCGAGGAACATACAGGAGGTATTCTTGATAAGATTTACCACCTGATTTACCATGGGCGGTAAAATGACCTTTATTGTTTGCGGGAGAACTATCAGAAACATCGTCTGAAGTCCCGAAAATCCCTGCGAGTACGCCGCCTCGCTTTGTCCCTTAGGCACAGAGCCGATGCCCGCCCTTACGACCTCCGAGATATACGCGCCGTGATAAATGCCGAGCGCGATGATCCCGCAAAAAAGTGCCGTAAAACCTTTTATCCCGGAAAACGCCACCGAATAAAACAGGAAAAGCGCTTGTAACATCAGCGGGGTATTCTGAATAAATTCAACGTAAATCCTTGAAATAACGCGCAGCGGCTTTTTGCCGCTTGTAGACATCAACCCGAAAATAACGCCGAGAACCATCGCAATCGCAAGACCGGCAAGTGCCATGATAACGGTAGATATTGTTCCATCGATAAAGCTCTGTCTGTGTTTCCAGATCATTTCCCATTTTTCTAAGTCAAACATTACTGCCTCCGATTTAATGACGGTGAATAAGACGACGCGGACCGACTTGCCGCGCCGTCCTACCCTTGGGAACCAATGATTGAATGGTATCAGTTAAGGTTGAACTCGGAGATCAATGCGTCAACCGTACCGTCCGAGAGCCATTTGGTGATAAGCTCGTCGATAGGCGCGGAAAGCTCCGAATCCTTTCTTGTCGCTACGCCGTAGTCCTGCGGTGAAAAGGTGTCCTCGATATAGCTGCGGTCGTCCGTCTTGAAATTTGCGAGAATTGACTTGTCGACGCAGAATGCGTCAACCGTACCCGCTGCCATGGCGTTGGAGATCGCGGGGTAATCGGCGAACTGTTCAAAGGTCGTTCCCGCCTGATTGAACGAGGAAATATCGAAATCCGCCGATGATTCGGGTACTTTATAATCGCCGAACAGTCCTTTCTCGCTCATCGTTTTCGCGAGATTGTAAGCGGAGGTTGACCCTGTCGAAACGCCGATTTTCTTGCCGACCAGACCGTCGAGGTTAGTAATGCCGTCCGCAGTTTCAACGAGTACCGTTACCGCATCGGTATAGTACGGAGTCGAGAAGTCCCAGCTCTTCTTTCTTTCCTCGGTGATGGTAAACGTCGCAAGCACGCAGTCGAGATCTCCGGAATCGAGCAGCTCTGTTCTTGTTGCCGCCGTTACCGTGGTGAACTCTACGTCCTTGTATCCCAACTCGTCGGCAATTTTCTTAGCAAGCTCAATCTCCATACCGCTGTACTCTCCCGAAAGCGGATCCTTGTAGCCGAATCCTATTACGGAATCCTTAACGCCGACCTTCAGCACCTTATCGGAGTTTGCGCTGACCGACGTGTCGGAGCTGTTCGCCGCGCCGGAACTTCCGGAACTCTCCGAGCCGCCGGACTGCTCGCTCGAACTGCACGCCGTAAGCCCCACCATACACACTGCTGCTGCGGCAATCGCCGCAAAAATTTTCCTGATTTTCATAAAAAACACTTTCCTTTCTTTCGTTCTGTAATTATAATTATCGTCAAGGACGAGAATTACCTGATTATTTTGCTTAAAAAAGCCTTGGTTCTTTCGTTTTGAGGATTTGTGAAGAAATGCTCGGGAGTGCCCTCCTCGAGTATATTACCTCCGTCTACGAAAACGACCCTATCGGCGATCTCACGCGCAAATCCCATTTCGTGAGTTACCACCACCATCGTGAAATTCTTCTCGTGAGACAGTTCTATCATTACGTCCAGAACCTCCTGCACCATTTCCGGGTCGAGTGCCGATGTCGGCTCGTCGAAGAAAATAATTCTGTTCTGCATTGTCAGCGCTCTCGCGATCGCTATTCGCTGCTGCTGTCCGCCCGAAAGAGTGCTCGGATAGACGTGCGCCTTTTCTTCCAGTCCCACGCGCTTAAGATACATCATAGCGGTCTGCTCTGCTTCTTTTTTGGGGACTTTCTTGAGCTTCACAGGCGCTAGCGTGAGATTATCCAGCACAGTCATGTGAGGATACAGATTAAACTGCTGAAAAACCATTGACGAGTGAATTTTGTTAATAAACGCTCTGCGGCTTCTGCTCATAAGGTGGTTGTGTATGTAAACCTGCCCGGACGTCGGCTCTTCGAGATAGTTCATACATCTTATCAGGGTACTCTTACCCGAGCCGCTGGGACCTATTATTACAACCTTCTCGCCCTCCTTGACGTGCAGATTTACTCCCTTGAGGACCTCCAGATCGCCGAAGCTTTTGTGAATATTCTCCAGCCTTATCATATGGATCAATCTCCCTTCAAAACGCTGTTTGTTTTTCGTTTCTGCTATAATGATACAGCATTTTTTGCAAGTTGTCAATACTTTTCTTGCAAAAAATGATTTAAATTTTACGTTTTTTCCCATTTCAACAAAATAATTTGCAGTTACAGCAAAGTTATGTCGCAATTTTTACAAAAATTCAATCATATCTGCCTTGATTTGCAACTTTTTATAGTCAAACCTTCAGAATTTAGTGATTAAATTTCTTGTTTTTGTGAAAAATAACCGATATTTTGAATTTTTGAGATGTAATTCTGTCATTTTTGTGATTGACATTTACCGTTTGTTGTGTTATAATTAAGTCAAAGCAAGGGTGCTTTTGCGGAACGGATTCGCGAAAGCGCCCTTTATTTTTTTGGGAAAAGAGATGAATTTTATGATTACACCGGTTGCAAATTCGCGAGAGATCAACGAGCTGCTGGCACGGTACGGGGTCAAGTTCGGCATCTACAAAAACGGCAGCTTCCACGAGCAGCTTTTTCCGTTTGACACGATCCCGCGGATTATCACAGCTTCGGATTTCGCCGAAATAGAAAAGGGACTTATCCAGCGTGTGAACGCGCTCAATATGTTCCTGCGCGACGTTTATTCGGACAAGAAGATAATCGCGGACAGGATTATACCGGAGGACTTCGTATACAGCTCTACGGGATTTCTGCAGCAATGCGATGAGGTTTCACCGCCAAAGGGAATATACAGCCACATCTCCGGAATAGACCTTGTTCAGGCTAAGGACGGGACGTGGTATATTCTCGAGGACAATCTGCGTATTCCATCAGGCGCGTCCTATCCTCTTATAGCGCGCGAGCTGTGCAGAATGACCAGCCCCGAGGTTTTCCGCGAGGCGCGGGTTCGCGATAACCGCAACTATATTTCCATGCTGCGCGAGGTGATGGACTACGTAAACTGCGGCGGCATAAACGTGATCCTCACGCCCGGAAGGTACAACGCCGCCTATTTCGAGCATTCGTATTTTGCCGAAAAGACAGGTGCGGCACTTGTTCAGAATACCGATCTGTTTGTTGAGGACAACGTGCTTTACCTCAAGGATTATCAGGGCGGCAAGACGAGAGTGGGCGCTGTTTATCGGAGAATATCGGACGAGTATCTCGACCCGCTGACATTCCTGCCGGAATCGCTTATCGGTATCCCTCACATTATGGACGCATACCGTGCGGGGAACGTCGCGCTGATCAACGCGCCCGGCAACGGAGCCGCCGACGACAAGGGCATCTACTACTTCGTCCCGAAAATGATCGAGTATTATCTCGGCGAAAAGGCGATCCTCAAAAACGCGCCGACCTATCTGCCGTTTTATGAGAATGACCGGAAATACGTTCTTGATAATCTCGAAAAATTAGTGATCAAGGACGTTTCGGAGGCGGGAGGCTACGGCGTAGTGTTCGGCTCGGATATGACGCAAGAGGAGCTTGACAAGTGGAAAACGCTCATCACCGAGCAGTCGCGCAGATTCATAGCGCAGGAGGTGATCGACTTTATCGATTTGCCGATAGTTGACGAGGACGGAAATCAAACCATGCACAAGGCGGATCTTAGAGCGTTTGTGCTTTCGGGCGAAACGACAAAGGTATGGTGCAGCGGACTAACAAGATTTTCACGCAGTGTTGACTCATTCGTGGTGAATTCTTCACAAGGAGGAGGCTTTAAAGATACATGGGTACTATCACAAGAATAAACATCAACAATCTTTTCTGGCTTGGAAGATATACCGAGCGCGTATTTATCACGCTCAACTCGTTTTTCAGATATTCCGACAGAATAATTGAGAGCGGAGATGAGTTTTACGGGAAATATCTCGCCGATATAAATGTCCCGAATATCTACACCAGCTTCGAGGACTTTTTCGACCGGTATGTGTTCGATGAGAACGACCCTAACTCGATCTATTCAAATCTTGAGAGGGCGCTCGGAAACGGCATTGTGCTTCGCGAGGAAATCAAAACGCCGTCGCTGTCGTATTTACAGATGGCGGCGGACAAGTTCCGTGCGTGCAGAGGAACGGACAAGATCCGTTACGACCTGCTGCCGGTGCGCGACGCAATTTACGCGTTCTGGGGGAGCGTTGACAGCAATATGACCGACCTTGACGCGCTGAAAATAATTCATCTGGGCAAGTCGCTGGAGCGGGTGGATATGATGCTTCGCCTTTCTATGCCCGATGACGAAACGCTGAACGAGCTTGACAATCTGCTGCGGCATGTTTTGAGGAACAGAGAACGGTGCTGGGGAATAATCAATCCCAAGGCGCTGTCCTCGCTCAAAGAGGTTCTTGCCGAGCCGAACAAGCTGAGCGGAAACAGACAGCGGCTTATTGAAAACGTAGAGTCGCTTTTCGAGGTGAATTTCATTGAAGAGGCTGCGGTTTGAGTATTCCGTGCGGCTGGATTTCTCGGGGAAAATATCGGAGCATAGCTTTACGCTGCGCTGCCTTCCCATCTCGGACGGCAGGCAGCTTATCCGCGAGCCGCGCTATGAGATTAATTCAACGGAAAATCAAAGCGTCTGGTTCAGCCGCGACAGCTTTGGAAACACGCTGCTTTGCGGGAGAAGCCCCGAGCCGCACGACAGCTTTTCGTTCAGGGTTTCGGGAGAAGCGGAGATAATCAACGCCTGCGATACGCCCGGCTTTCCGCCCGCCGTTTACGGCTATGAATCGCCGCTCACAAAGGCGGGAGTGAATATCCGGAATTTCTACGAAAAGCATACTCCGACCGCCGAAAAGCAGCTTGACCGTGCGCTGGAATTATCCGAGAGCCTTTTCTCCGAAATGACTTACACCAAGGGCGTAACCAACGTAAACACCACCGCCGAGGACGCATTGGCACTGAGAGCGGGCGTGTGTCAGGACTACGCGCATATTTTCCTGGCGCTTTGCCGATTGGACGGGATAAGATGCAGATACGTCTCGGGACTCGCCTACGACAGCGGCGAAACCCATGCGTGGACGGAGATCGGCAGCGGCTCAAAGTGGTACGGCATAGACCCCGCCAACAACAGGCTTATCGGAGATAACTACATTAAGCTGTGTCACGGGAGAGATTATTCCGACTGCCCGATAGAGCGCGGGATCTATCTGGGAAATTCGGGAAGCGTTCAGACAATCGTTTCGTCTGTTACGGGAATTCAGGGAGAGTGATATTATGATAGAAGCAGTCACCCGAGCGGGACTTGCGGTCAACGAAAATATTGTAATAAGGAAAAACAGAATAATCGGCTCGGACAACAAAAATCCGAGCCGAAAAAGAGTTTGTATAGTCACGGGGATCCACGGCGACGAGCTGGAGGGGCAGTACGTCTGCGCAAAGCTGTCGAGCCTGCTGCAGAATAACCTGACGCTGCTTAACGGCACGGTGGACATTTACCCCGCCCTCAATCCGCTTGGCATTGATTCTATAACGAGAGGGATCCCGCTGTTCGATCTGGATATGAACAGAATCTTCCCCGGCAGCTCGGACGGCACAATGGCGGAATGCCTCGCCGCGGACATTATAAGCGACATAAGCGGCGCGGATATCTGCATAGACATTCATTCAAGCAATATTTATCTGCGAGAAATTCCGCAGGTACGCATTAACGAGATCAGCGCGGACGAGCTTATTCCATACGCGAAAATGCTCGGCTGCGATTTTATCTGGGTTCATGCGTCGGCGACGGTGCTGGAATCGACGCTCGCGTACAGCCTCAACAGCATCGGCACAAAAACGCTCGTCGTTGAAATGGGCGTTGGAATGAGAATAACGAAAGAATACGGCGACAGGCTCACCGAGGGGATTTTAAATCTCCTTAAAAATCTCGGAATGTGGAGCGGCGAATGTACGCCCCCGAAAGAGTCTATCGTTTCTGCGGACAGAGCGGTCGCGTTCGTTAATTCGGGCGCGGCGGGAATATTTGTGCCTGCTGCGGAGCATTGGTCGGAGATACACAAGGGGGACGCTATAGGCAGCGTTATAGACCCCGTTACGGGAAACGTCGAGGAATACGTCACCTCGCCGTGCGACGGAATTATCTTCACGCTGCGCGAGTACCCCGTGGTTTACGGCGGTTCGCTTATCGCGAGAATTCTTGGAGGTGATGTGAATGCGTAAAAAGACCCTATATTCGTTAAAATCGCCTTACCGTGAGAGTATGGACATCATCGGCTTCCGGTTTGGTCACGGCGAAAAGGCAATGTGCGTTGTCGGAGCGGTGCGCGGCAACGAAATCCAGCAGATGTACGTTTGCTCTCAGCTTGTGAGCCGCCTCAAGACGCTTGAAACCGAGGGGTTGATCTCTGATGGAAAAGAGATAATGATAATTCCCTCGGCGAATTATTATTCGATGAACATAGGAAAACGCTTCTGGACAATGGATAACACGGACATCAACCGTATGTTTCCCGGCTACGATCTGGGAGAAACTACGCAGCGAATTGCCGCCGGGATATTTGAAAACGTAAAGGGCTATCAATACGGTGTACAGCTTGCAAGCTTTTACCAGCAGGGAGATTTCCTGTCGCACGTTAAGCTTATGGAAACGGGATTTACCGACCATTCGCTGATGAAAGACTTCGGACTGCCATACGCCTTTATCAGAAAACCGCGCCCCTACGATACCACCACGCTGAACTACAACTGGCAGATTTGGGAGACAAAAGCGTTTTCGCTCTACACCAATGCCACCGACAAAATCGACGAGCTGTCCGCAAAGCTCGCTGTAGACGCGATACTGAGATTTATGGCAGCTCGCGGGATAATCAAGGCGAAAGTCCCCGGCGGATATATTACGGAGCTGCTGGACGAACGCTCGTTGATCCAGATTCATTCTCCCGCCGCCGGAATTTACAAAAGCTTTGTACGGACGGGCGACGAGTTTCGCAAGGGGGACGTTCTCTGCGAGCTCACCGATCCGCTCGACGGCAGTATAATAAGACGGATTTCAGCGCCGTCCGACGGAATAGTTTTTTTCCGTTACAATCGTCCGCTCGAATTTGAAAAAACAGTGTTGTATAAAATTATACCTATTTGATTTGGGAACGCTTTGAAATCCCATTAATGTTTAGGGAACCTCTAGAAACCGATTTTATCTCAAAACTTGCGTTTTTAGAGGTGACCTTATGCTGATCATTATATTACCGCTTTGCGTGTTAATTGTGCATATCTCACTGCCTGATGAGACCGGTACGTTTATTGAGCCGCTGTATGTGCTTGTTACAAAAATCTTGTCCGATAAAAGCGTTCCTGATACGCTTCCGCTGTAAGTATCCACCGCTATTTCACCTGCATCGCACCCGTTAAACACGACATTTCCGCTCATGGTTTCGACCGAAAGCAATTTTTCCGCGATAAAATTATCAAAACTTACTTTGCCGCTGTATGAATCTACAATAATGCTGTCTGCACTGCCGTTAATAACGGCGTTCCCGCTTTGAGTTTCTATCGAAAACGATTTTTTTGCGATGAAGTTTTCAAGGGTTATTTTCCCGCTGTACGAATTTACCGAAGCATTATTTGCGTCAACATTCTCAGAGTGTATTGCTCCGCTTGTGGTGGCGATATTTATTATATCCGAAGCAGAAATATCCGAAATATCAATTTTGCCGCTGTAAGACTGTATATCAAGCTTATCAGCGGTTATTCCGCCGGCTTTGATATTTCCGCTCATTGTGTCAATATTGGCTTCGGAAAATTTAAATCCGCTGTCTATATCAATACTGCCGCTGTATGAGCTTGCAAAAAACGCCTCATACTCTTTGTCGGGAAGATAGACCCATAATCCCGTATTGCTTTGTCCCATATCTATTGGGAAGGTAAGATCTATCACTTCATACCATTTTCTGGTGTTTTTCAAGTCTATAACAAGTTCGGAGTCTTTAACACTGCACAAAAGCAACTGTTTTTCGCTTCCTGTATAAACTACTCTGCATTGCTCGGTGTCAGATCTTAAGATCTTCAGATCATATTCGTTACTCGAAACGCTTATTCGCCGAAATTGTTCGTTGATCTCAGTATTTTGAGTGATGATTTTCTCGGCAGAAAGCTTGCTGAAATTAAATCCGGAAATTGCAAACGCAATAAAGAATATTGCCGCACCGGAGATTATCATTGCAAGAGCGATAATTAACGCATATCTTTTTGTTTTTTTCATGATTTTGCCCCCTTTTCGGTAAAGCAGCGTTTAATTCCCAAAAGTATTTTCCTGCCGAGAACCATGACCATTCGCGCTAAGTAATTGCTCGCAAAGAACATAAGTATCGAAAGTCCTCCGCAGAACAATCCTATTCCAAGCAGAGCAATATCCGAAATTATTACGCTGCTGAAACCGCCAAAGCTGCCGAAGAATGAGAATACTATCGAAACCAAGACCGCTAATAAAATTACGGCAAGAGACAGCGTTACCGCATACATAGCCAGAACTATCGACCACATAACAATATATGCCGCCAATACAATTGCTGCAGCAGCGATCAGAATTGAAAGCCAAACCGGCGAGCCTATTATTAAAAATACGATCTCCCACACTCTTAGCGTACGCTTGGGCGTGATCTTTTTCTTAATGAGCTTCGGCAATGAAATTTCGGAAAGAATACTCTCTGCGGCTTCGCTCGGCATTCCGACCCCTTCAACCGCAGCTTCCTCGTCAATTCCGTCTTCCATTCTGTCGGAAATCATTTCACCGTAATATTCAAGGCTTTTTTGAACATCTTCATCCGGCAGTCCCGAAAGCTCCTTTTTCAAAAGCCCAAGAAATTCATCCTTTGTCATTTCAATTTTCCTCCCTGACTATAAAGTCGTGAATAGCGGAAATTTCTTTCCACTCTTCCTTAAAATCATCAAGTCGCTTCAGACCAAGCGGCGTTATCTGATAATACTTTCGGAGTCTTCCGTTATGCTCTGCCGATCTAACCGTCAGAAGCTCCGCAGTTTCAAGCCGCCTCAAGATCGGATACAGAGTTGATTCCGAGATCTCAATATAAGGCTTAATATCCTTGATTATCCGGTATCCATAGGACTCCTCATCTTTTATAGCCGCAAGAACGCACACATCCAGCAGTCCGCGTTTTAGTTGGATGTCCATCACAATACCCCCTTTCATATAATACTATACCACACATAGTATTATTTGTCAATAGCAAAATGCAAAATTTTAAAAATTTTTTATGGGAACCTCTAACCCCTTTCTGTTTGCCTATGTCAGGCACAGGCAGACATCGAAACAATATTTGGGGTTTTATACCAATCCCTCTTAATATCTATCTCAGCGCAGCAATTTTTTGAAAGAAAACCGGAAAATCCCCTT
>CAYMTG010000052.1:0-12178 GCA_964393305.1 uncultured Ruminococcus sp. | reverse complement strand
GGTATGAGATCGAGTTCAAGCCGCGTCCGGGCGTGTATATCCGGGTCGTATAAGGGAAAATAGATGTTATTCAAAACTTTGGAAATTCAAGGGTTTAAGTCCTTCGCGGACAAGACCGTGCTGGAGTTCGATACGCGCACTACCGCGATTGTCGGCTCGAACGGCAACGGCAAGAGCAATATTTCGGACGCGCTGCGCTGGGTAATGGGCGAACAGGGCGCTAAAACGCTGCGCGGCGAGAAGATGGAGGACGTTATCTTTCACGGCACAATTGAACGCAAGCCCATGGGATTTGCGCGTGTGGCGCTGACTATCGATAATTCGGACAGGGCGCTTGCCGTGGACAGCGACGAGGTCGTTATTTCCAGAAAGCTCTATCGCTCGGGCGAGAGCGAGTACCTGATAAACGGGAAGAAGTCGCGGCTTCGGGATATTCAGGAGCTGCTGATGGGTACGGGTCTCGGGCGGGACGGATATTCCATCATCGGGCAGGGGCGCGTTTCCGAGATAATCAGCGCACGCGATACCCAACGGCGCGAGATTTTCGAGGAGGCGGCGGGCGTATCGCTGTTTCTCCACAAAAAAGCGGACGCTGAAAAGCAGCTTGCCCAAGCGGAGGACAATATCGTCCGTCAGCGGGATCTTATCCGCGTGGACGAGGAGCGGCTTCCCATACTCAAGCGTCAGTCGGAAAAGGCGGCGCTTGCCGCAGAGCTTCTGGCGCAGAAGAAAACCCTTGAAATTTCCGTGTCTGTGGCAAGGCTCAACGAGAAGCGCGGGACGCTCTCGGAGCTTGCGGACGGCGTTCTCAAAAATCAGGCCGAGATGGAAAACTACGAGCGCGACATCAAGAACGCCGAGGACAAGATCGAAAATCTCGCCGACGACAAGCTGTCCGCCCAAGCACGGCTGGAGCGCGTGCGTTCGAGCATTCAGTCGGAGAGCGACGAGCTGGCGGAAAAGAGAACGGAGATCTCCGTAGCGGAGAACGAGCTGAAAAACAACGAGCGGCGCAGGATCGAGTTCGCCGAGCAGTTGGAAAACGCCGAGCGTAGCGCGGAGGATTTCATAAAGCAGACGGACGAGCTGAATTCTCAGATTGAGGAGAAGAACAAGCAGGCGGCGGAGTGCGACGATAAAGCGGCGGCTCTCGGCAAGGAGCTTGACGAGATTTCAAGCCGTTCGAGCGCGGCGGACGAGAGCTATTCCGCTCTGGAATCCGAGATCGCGGCGGCGAGAAGCGAACAGGCGAAGCAGGAGTTTACCGCTGCGTATGCAAAGCGCGGTATCGACGAGGTGTCCGAGCAGCGCGAAGCGTTTTTAAAGGATCTCAGCGACAGCGAAAACAAGGTCACCGAGTACAAGACTGAATTGGCTGCCGTAAAGAAGACCGCCGCTGAAAACGCCGAGAAGAAGTCGGCGGCGGAGAACAAGCTGGCGGGTCTCGAACGGCTGTCAGAGGGCAAGAGGAAGCGATTGGAGGATGCCAGAATTGCTCTGGAGCAGGTAAACGGCAAACTCTCCGAAAAGCAGCAGCGCCATCGCGTTTTGTCCGATATAGAGAGAAGCCGCGAGGGGTATTTCCGCTCGGTCAAGGATGTACTTGCCGCAGGGGAGCAGGGACGGATAAGAGGAATTCACGGAACAGTCGCCGACGTTATCTCCGTACCCGAGAAGTATGTCGTGGCGATTGAGACGGTGCTTCAGTCGGCAATGCAGAATGTAATTGTCGATAACGAGGACACCGCTGTCCGCTGCATTAACTTCCTGAAAGAGACAAAGGCGGGTCGCGCAACGTTCCTGCCGCTTACCACTATTAAGGGAAGAAGCTTAAACGAGCCGAGACTTTTTGACGAGGACGGCTTTGAGGGAATAGCCGGCTCGCTTGTCGAGTGCGCGGACGAGTATGCGGGGATAATAGGCAATCTGCTCGGAAATACCGCCGTGGTTGACGACATCAACACCGCGAAGATGATAGGCAGGAAATACGGCTACAGGTTCCGCATAGTGACGCTGGACGGACAGACAGTAAACGCCGGCGGCTCGTATACCGGCGGTTCACGGGTGAGCCAGGCGGGTATTATTTCGCGTAAGCAGGAGCTGGATTCGCTGTATGCCGATATTTCCAAGCTCCGCGAGAGCGCGAAGGCGAAGAATGAGGAATTTGAGCGCTGCCGTGCGGAGGTCGGAAAGTACACCATAGAGCTTGAGGGTATGAACGACCTTATCCGCGATCTCGCGAACGAGGACATCAAAAGCGCGGCGGAAATCTCGCGGATCTCATCGCTGATCTCACAGCTTGAAAATCAGGGCGAAAGCTCGCGCTCCGCTCTAGCGGGGTTTGAGTCCCAGATAAAGAACCACAGCGACGCTCTTGAACAGGCAAACAAGGAGATAGCGGCACTGGGGGAGAAGATAGCCGAGCTTGAAAACCGGTACGAGGAGCAGTCGGGCAAGCGCAGCGAGGTTCAGAACGAAATGCGGGAGATCTCCGATAAAATAAAGGAGCTTAATCTCAAAAGACTGGATGTTCTTCACGAGATAGATATGCTCAAGCAGCGGATCAGAAGCCTTGAGGAGAACCGCAGGGCGCTGCTTGAAAACAGCGGCAGCTATCGTCAGCGATCCGCCGAGCTGGATGAGAGCGACCGCGAAATTCGCGGGAAAATCGAGGTTTTGAAGCGGGAGCTGGATGAGGGCAGCGGCAAGATCTCCGAGAAAAACGAGGAGATCACGCAGCTTAACGAACAGATAAGCGGCTTTGAGGCAAAGATTACCGCGCTTCACAAGGACATAAGCGAGGCTAATCAGCATAAGGAGCATTATTCGAGAGAATATGCGCGTCTGGACGAGCGGCAGCAAGCGGTTCAGAAGGAGTACGACAAAATCGTGTCCTTGCTGTTTGACAACTATGAGCTTACCGTGTCACAGGCGACCGAGCAGGCGGCAGAGCTTGAAAATCTGCTGTTCTCCGAGAACGAGCTTGCCGAGCTTAACAAGCGCATATCCGCGCTGGGCGTTGTGAATATGGAGTCGATCGAGGAGTACCGCGTGGTGTCGGATCGCTACGAGTTCCAGTCGGCGCAGCTTCGCGACATTGAGGACTCCAAGCGCGAGCTGGAGCGGCTTATCGAGAAGCTCACGGGGGATATCGAGAAGCAGTTCCTTGACAGCTTCAACGAGATAAACCGCCACTTCAAGGACGTGTTCGTGCAGATATTCGGGCCGGGGGCGCACGCGGAGCTGGAGCTTACCAACCCCGACGACGTTCTGAACTCCGGCATAGAGATAAAGGCGGCGCCTCCGGGGAAGGTCATCAAGAACCTTATTCAGCTTTCGGGCGGAGAGCAGGCGATGGTGGCTGTTACCATATATTTTGCGATACTTATGCACCGTCCCACGCCGTTCTGTATGCTGGACGAGGTGGACGCGCCGCTGGACGTTGTAAACGTCGAGAAGTATATAAAGTACGTCAATCAATTCAGCCGCCGCACACAGCTTATGATAATCTCGCACAGGCGCGGCACTATCGAGGGCTGCTCCGTGCTGTACGGTGTGTTTATGCAGGAGAAGGGCGTTTCCAGACTGATAAGACAGGAACTTACCGACGATATGGAAGGAATTACTAACTGATGGGCTTATTTGATAAATTCAGAAAGAAAAAAGACGAGGAGAAGTCCGAGGAAATCGCAATAAACGAGAAGGACGCTGCCGACGCTCCCGGGATCTCCGACGCTCCCGACGCGCCCGCAGAGGATGAAAACAGGCCGTCGCTGCTCGAGCGTTTGCAGAGCGGAGCGCCGATCTTCACCGATCACGAGAGCGATATTCAATTTCAGGAAGAATACGAGAAGCAGCAGAAGGAGCTTGCTTCCTACAAACTGCGCGAGGGTCTGAAAAAGACGAAGGACGGCTTTGTGGGCAAGGTGGAGCAGCTTCTCAACTCGTTTACGAAGATCGACGAGGACTTTTTCGACGAGCTGGAGGAGACGCTTATCCTCTCGGATATCGGCGCGGAGACCAGTATGGATATCTGCGACAAGCTCCGTGCGGAGGTGAAGCGCACAGGTACTACCGAGCCTTCCGAGGTCAAGCAGATGCTCAAGGGCATAATAGCGGGAATGCTCAGCGGCGGCAGCGAGCTGAACATCAGCACCAAGCCGTCCGTTATAATGGTTATCGGCGTGAACGGCGCGGGAAAAACCACCACCATCGGCAAGATGGCGGCGAACTTCAAGAACAGCGGCAAGAAGGTCATTGTGGCGGCGGCGGATACGTTCCGTGCGGCGGCGATAGACCAGCTCAACGTCTGGACGGATCGCGCCGGCGTGGATATAGTCAAGCACTCCGAGGGCGCGGATCCCGCAGCGGTGGTATTCGACGCGATCTCGGCGGCGAAGGCGCGAGGCGCGGACATAGTGCTGTGCGATACGGCGGGGCGTCTCCACAACAAGAAGAACCTGATGGAGGAGCTTAAGAAAATCGCCCGTATAATCGCCCGAGAGCTTCCCGAGGCGAGCGTGGAAACGCTGCTCGTGCTGGACGCGACCACGGGTCAGAACGCGGTCAATCAGGCGAAGCTCTTCAACGAGAGCGCGGACATCACGGGAATAGTCCTCACCAAGCTGGACGGCACGGCGAAGGGCGGCATTATTATCCCGATAAAGAACGAGCTGGGACTTTCGGTAAAACTTGTTGGCGTGGGCGAGAAAATAGACGATCTTCAGCCGTTCGATCCGGAGGATTATGTCGAGGCGTTGTTTGAATAATTCGTGATTGACTTTTTTCCGAAATTGTGTTATAATTAAGGTGACCTTCTCCGCGTAAGAGCGGGGATACGACATAACAAACATATTGAAAGGAATATTTATGGGAACACAACAGATACCCGGCGACAGTACCCCTGCCCGAAAACGTCTGATTATCGCGTCAAACAACGCGGGGAAGATCCGCGAGTTCAAGGAGCTTTTAAGCCCCTACGGATTTGAGGTTTTGTCTATGCGCGAGGCGGGTTTCACGGACGAGATAGTGGAGGACGGAGAGACCTTCGAGGAGAACGCCCACATCAAGGCGCGGGCGGTCTTTGACGCGATAGGTCTGCCGACTATCGCGGACGACAGCGGTCTGGAGATCGACTTTCTGGACGGCGCTCCGGGCGTGTATTCCGCGAGATACGCGGGAGAAGGCGCGTCCGACATGGAGCGCTGCATGAAGGTCTTGAGCGAGATGCACGGAGTGGCGCACGAGCTGCGCGAGGCGCGGTTCGTCTGCGCGATCTACTTCATCTATGCCGAGGACGATGAGTATTCCGTAAACGGCGAGGTTCGCGGCTATATCGGAGACAAGCCCATAGGCGAGAACGGCTTCGGCTACGATCCGATTTTTATGATAAACGAGGACGAGAGCATGGCGACCATAAGCGAGACGGAGAAGAACGAGATCTCTCACCGCGCTATGGCGTTCAAAAAGCTCTCAGAGATATTGAAGGAGAAATTTGCGTAAATGCTGACCGGTAAGCAAAGAGCGTCGCTGCGCTCTATGGCTCAGTCTATGAGTCCCATATTTTACATCGGAAAACAGGGTATTTCCGACGAGATGATAAACCAGCTTGAGAACGCGATAAATGCGCGGGAGCTGATAAAGCTCGGCGTTCAGGAGAACTGCGAGTACACCGCCCGCGAGGCGGCGGATATTATCGCTCCGAAGCTGGACGCCGATGTGGTGGCGGTTATCGGAAGAAAGTTCGTGCTGTTCAGAGTGAGCCGCGACCCTAAGAAGCGGGTGATCGACGTTGGCTAATTTGGATAAATCTGTAAAAACGGGGATCTTTGGCGGAGCGTTCAATCCTCCGCATAACGGTCACGTTAATCTTGCGGTTGAGGCGGCAAAGCAGCTTAATCTCCGCCGTCTGATAATCATTCCGACGTTTGAAAGTCCTCACAAATCCGCAAGGCTTGCGCCGTTTGAGCGAAGAGTGGAGATGTGCGGGAGCGCGTTCCCGAAAGAGATAGATCTTGGGAACGGCATTATCTGTAAAACCGAGATCTCCGATATCGAAAGCCGTATGGGCGGCGTGAGCTACACGATAAACACTATCCGCGAGCTGCAAAAGCTGGAGCCGAACAGCCGGTTTTATCTGCTTATCGGCGGGGATATGCTGTATTCCTTCGACACGTGGTTTAAGTACGAGTCTATTCTGAAGGAAACCGAGGTATGCGCGGCGGCACGCGGCGGCGACAACTACGCGGATATGCTGGAATTCGCCAACGAAATGGGCAGGATAAAGGTGCTGCCGATGGAGATAGTGGACGTAAGCTCCACGCAGGTGCGGGAGATCGCCGCGAACGGCGGGGATATTTCAGCGCTTGTGCCGAAGGCTGTTTCCGATTATATCGCTGAAAACGGACTGTACAAGTCTGAATGATCGAGGGATAAACATTGAGCAAATACGAGGAATTTGACGAATACGAGCAGCTGATAAAGGACTTGCTGTCCAAGAAGCGCTTTACTCACAGTATGAACGTCGCGGAGGAGTGTTTCAAGCTTGCCGAGGCGCACGGCGCGGACAAGAAGCGCTGCTATCTCGCGGGACTGCTTCACGACGTGATGAAGGAGGAGCTTCCCGAAAAACAGAAGCAGTACGTGATGGACAGCGGGTTGTCTCCCGACCCCGCCGAGGTGGGATCGAAATCTCTTTGGCATGCAATTGCGGGGGGATATTATGTCCGCGAAAAGCTGAAAATAGACGATGATGAAATAATAAGCGCCATACGCTACCATACTGTGGGGTGCGTCAGAATGACGCTGCTTGAGAAGATTGTTTTCCTTGGCGATATGATCTCCGAGGACAGAAGCTACAAGGACGTGGATAAGATGCGCGGGTATTGCTACAAGGACATCGACCTCGCAATGTCGGTGGCACTGGGTTACCAGATAGCGTCCGTTTGTGAGAAGTGCGGGATCCTGCCCGTATCGACGTTCGAGGCGTACAACTATTATCTGAAATTCAACGGGAATAAGGAGCATTTATGACTGACAGAGAAGAGCTTGAAATCGCGGTAAAGGCATTGGACTCCAAGAAAGCGGATGAGATAACAGCCCTCAGGGTCGGGGATCTGACTATTCTGGCGAACTATTTCGTGATAGCGTCCGCCGCAAGCACCACGCAGGTGAAGGCGCTCGCGGACGAGGTGGAGTACCGGATGCAGCAGGCGGGTATCACGCCTAAGAGCATTGAGGGCGTTCAGGCGCGGGACTGGATCGTGCTGGATTACATTGACGTTGTGGTTCACGTGTTCCACAAGGAGGCGCGGGACTTCTACCAGCTTGAACGGCTTTGGGCCGACGGAGAGAAGATTGATATTTCCGACATAATCTCCGGCTAAAGTTAATAAATTTTGGCTAATATTACCAAAAAAATATTTTGTCCGAAAAAAGTTGAATTATCGCTTGACAAATTTGTGTTTGTGGTGTATAATATTTCATATACTATTATGTATAACTACGATTGAATAATCATAGAACCTATGCCGTTTGGCAAAGGGAGGGAAATATAGATGGCAGAAATTCGTCTTGGAAAGAATGAATCTCTTGATACCGCGCTCAAGCGTTTCAAGCGTTCATGCGCAAGGGACGGCGTTCTTGCTGAGGTTCGTAAAAGAGAGCATTACGAAAAGCCTTCGGTAAAACGTAAGAAGAAGTCCGAAGCCGCTCGCAAGCGCAAGTATTGATTTTCTGATTCGAACAGAACAACGGTTGAAGCGGGCAAACTATTGTCCGCTTTAATTTGTGGGGAGATTAGTATAAGATGATTTTTAGACCGACATACTGGCTGAAAAGCGTTCTGGAGATCGATGAGAAATTTCTTAGGGAAAACAACGTCCGTGCGCTTATTCTGGATATGGACAACACGCTGTCTATGCATGGCAGTCCCGACGCCGAGGAAGGCGTTATGGAATGGCTTGATGAAATGCGGGCATTAGGAATAAAGATGCGCGTTGTTTCCAACAATGTGCCGAGCCGCGTCGTGCCGCTCGCCGCAAAGATGGGTCTGGAATGTACCGCGAACGGCGCGAAGCCGCTGGCGTTCGGGATATTCCGTGCGATCAGGGCGATGCGCGTACAGCCGAGTAAGACGCTGGTAGTGGGCGACCAGATCTTCACGGACATTCTGGCGGGAAATCTCGCGGGGATACGCACGCTGCTGGTGGAGCCGTTTCATCTGGAGAATACGTGGACGTTCCGCTTGAAAAGGCGGGTGGAGGCGCTTGTTTTCCACAGGGATTACAGCAATCTTGAATTGAAAAACGTCCGATACAAGGGTTGATAATAATGGGGCAAAGTCCCTTATTGAATGAGGTTTGGAGTATGATAACATTCGGTCCGGGAGGAAATTCGATAAGCTGGGGAAAACGAAAATTCCCCGACGATCTGCCGCAGTATTTAGCGGAATTCGGGCTTAACGGCTACGAAATAGAATGCGGACGCGGCGTGAGGATCTCCGACGCGACGGCGCAAAGGCTCCCCGAGCTTGCCGAGAAGCACGGGATATACGTTACGCTTCACGCGCCGTATTTTATCTCGCTTTCTTCGGTTGAGGAGGAAAAGCGACGCAACAGCGTGAATTATATCCTTGAGTCCGCAAAGGCGGCAAAGTCCGTCGGGGCAAGGAAGATCGTAGTCCATTCGGGGAGCTGCTCGAAGATGACACGCGCCGAGGCGCTGTATCTCGCGAAGGGTACTCTCAAGGATGCTCAGAAGGCGCTCGACGATAACGGACTGTCGGATATTATCATATGTCCCGAGACGATGGGCAAGATAAATCAGTTGGGTACGCTTGAGGAGGTTATCGAGCTGTGCGGCGTGGACGAGCGTTTCCTGCCGACCGTGGACTTCGGACATCTCAACGCACGGACGCTCGGCGGGATAAAGACCCGTGCGGATTATGCCGCAATGCTGGATAAAATCGAGGACAGGCTCGGTCACGAGCGTCTGGCAAATATGCACGTCCATTTCAGCAAGATCGAGTACACAAGCGGCGGCGAGAAGCGGCATTTGACCTTCGCCGATACGACGTATGGTCCCGATTTCGAGCCGCTGCTTGAGGAGATCGCAAAGCGCGCTCTCTCTCCCTCGATAATATGCGAGAGCGACGGAACTCAGGCGGAGGACGCGGCGGTTATGAAGAAATATTTTGAAGGATCGGTAAAGTGATATGAAAATTCTGGTTATGAACGGCCCCAATCTCAATTTGTTGGGAGAGCGGGAGCCGAATATTTACGGCGAGGACACGCTTCAGTCGATCAACGGGGAGATTGCCGCAGCGGCGGAAAAGCTGGGACACGAGACGTCCTTTTTTCAGTCGAACAGCGAGGGCGCTCTGATCGACGAGCTGCACGCCGCCAGACTGAGCTTTGACGGGGTGATACTCAACGCGGGGGCATATACCCACTACAGCTATGCTGTCCGCGACGCGATCGCGGCGATTAAAATCCCCGTGATCGAGGTTCATCTAAGCAACGTCAACAACCGCGACGAGTTCCGCAAAACCAGCGTTATCGCGCCGGTGTGCAGCGGCTCTATTGCGGGGTTTGGGAAGTACAGCTATCTGCTGGCGCTTTCCGCGCTTGACTATATGGTCGGTGGTAAGAAGTGAGCGGAGTTACTGAGCTTGCCGAATGGCTCCCTGACGAGCGGCACGCGGCGCTTATCACCTCGCCGATCTCGCTTAGATATTTATGCGGGTTTTCGCTGGATAACGGGGCGCTGCTTATCACTAAGGAGGAGAACTTTCTGTTCCTCAGGGGGAACGTCCTGAAAAGCCTGCCTCCGAAAATTCTGGAGAAGCTGCTGGAACGGTTTCCAAAGAGAACGACGGATTTCTCCGTAAAAGAGATGAAAACCGAGAAGCAAATTCTCGATCATCTGATAAAGTACGGTGCTAAACGCCTGTACGTTGAAGCGGACAAGATGTCTGTTGCCGAATATGATCTCTACAAGGAACAGCTTCACTATGCGGAATTTGACACCTCTGACGCGCTCTCGGCACAGATTTTAAAGCAGCGGTCGATCAAGACCGAGACGGAGCTTAACGCCATAGAGATCGCCCAAAGGATATGCGACAAGGCATATGAGCGGCTGTTGAGCAACATCCGAACAGGGATGACCGAGCGGCAGATCATGGCGCTGCTGGAGTTCTACCTCACAGATTACGGGAGCGAGGGTATCCCGTTCCCGACGATGGTGCTTTCGGGCGAAAATACGGCGAAGCTCTGCCTCAGACCGTCCGACAGGCAGCTGCGCGAGGGAGATTTTGTGGTGCTGGAGTTCGGGGCGACGTTTTCGGGGTACTGCGCTAAAATGTCCCGCACAATAGCCGTGGGCGAGATCGCTCTTAACCGTGAGAACGCCTACAACGCGGTATCCTGCGGAATTGCGGACGGACTGCGTTCGCTCAGGGCGGGGATCGGCGGCAAGGTCGCGGACAGTGTGGCGAGAAGCACGCTGTCGGCATGGGACGCGGATAAGTACTGCGCCTCCGATTTTGCGCACGGGATAGGTCTTGAGCCTTTGGAGCCGCCCTTTGTTTCAAAGGACAGCAGCGCGCTTCTCAGGGAGAATACCGTGCTCGCGGTACAGTGCGCCATTGTCGTGGGCGGAAAGTATGGCGTTAAAATCGGCGATATGGCGGCTCTCACCGAGGAAGGATGCATAGATTACACTAAGGCGACAAAGAGTCTGGTGCATTTGTGATGCGTGTTCACGGAGAAAAGACGCGATATTTGTGGGTTTTTTTAAAAAAATTTTAAAAAGCCCTTGCAAAATTCGTTAAAATTTGATACAATATAGAATGAGGTTTGCAATTCTTGGATTTCGTATATTTAGGGTTTGTTCGCGTTAAACGCCGAACGTGCGCTGAGCGTTATTCGGACACGCCCGGTTCAAGAAAATAATCGTATAGAATATTAATTTTGGAGGTTCGCTATGATTACAGCGGGAGATTTCAGAAACGGCATGACATTTGAGGAGGACGGCAACGTACTCCAGATCATTGAGTTCCAGCACGTAAAGCCCGGTAAGGGCGCCGCGTTCGTTCGCACCAAGATCAAGAACGTTATTACAGGCGCGGTAGTTGAAAAGTCCTACAACCCCTCTGCAAAGTTCCCTACCGCTTATGTAGAGAGAAGAGATATGGAGTACACCTATTCCGACGGCGAGCTTTATCATTTTATGGATCAGGAGACCTACGAGGATGTTCCCGTAAACGCTTCCGATCTCGGCGACAATTTCAAGTTCGTTAAGGAGAATATGATCTGCAAGGTTATGTCCTACAAGGGCAAGGTTTTCGGCGTGGAGCCGCCTAACTTCGTTGAGCTTCAGGTCACTCAGACCGAACCCGGCTTTGCGGGCAATACCGCTACCAACGCTACTAAACCCGCTACGCTTGAGACGGGCGCTGAGATCCGCGTTCCTCTGTTTATCAACGAGGGCGAGGTTATCAGGATCGATACCCGCACCGGCGAATATATGGAGAGAGTTAAGTAATTCCGGCAATCTCTGAAAACCCGCGTTTGGGTCTGCCCGGATGCGGACAGCCGCTCAATCGAGGGTTTCGATTTCATATTAAGGAGGAAGTCACTATGACTATCGGTGAAAAGGTTTCTTATATCAAAGGTCTTTGCGAGGGCATGAACAAGGAGGACAAGATCCTCAGCGCTATTCTTGACGTGCTGACGGATATCGCGGATAATCTTCGTGAGGTTGACGAGGAGCTGGATGACGTGGCGTCCGTAATGACCGATCTTGAGGGGGCTGTTGCCGACATCGAGGACGATCTTTACGAGGACGAGGACGACGATGCTGATATCGGCGACTATGACGATCTCGACGATATTGACGATGTGTATGAAACCGTCTGTCCGAACTGCGGCAACTCTATCCGCTTCGACTACGAGCAGGCAAACAAGGGCGGTATGGATTGCCCGAACTGCGGCAAGCGTCTTGTTTTCGAGCTTGGCGACGAGGACGACAGCGAGGAGTTATAACTTAGGGAACCTCTAGAAACCGGTTTGAAAAGAGAAAATCGGCAGAGTGCGCCGTATGCAAAGGACGCATTATCCGCCTGCGGCGGAAAACGCTGCCGACGAAGCAAGGCTTGTATGCCCGCGTTATGCCTTCG
>CAYMTG010000051.1:0-12256 GCA_964393305.1 uncultured Ruminococcus sp. | reverse complement strand
TTATTTTAATATTAATGCCGTTTTTCGGCTTACATATACTTGAAGAGATGTTCCCAACAGGGGAACAGGGGGAAATTTTATGGAAAAATACGTTATCAGAGGCGGCAGGAAGCTGTCCGGAGAGGTCACTGTCAGCGGCGCGAAAAACGCCATTGTAGCTATCCTCCCGGCTGTTATTCTGTCAGAGGAGCCTTGTGTTATAGAAAACATCCCGAATATCAGCGACGTAACTATATGCTTTCAGATCATGGCGGAGATGGGCGCTAAAATTCGTATGATCAATAAGAGCACCTATGAAATAGATACACGCGGTCTTCAGAATGTCTCAATTCCTTACGATAAAGCAAAGCGTATGCGCGCTACTACCTACTTTCTGGGAACGCTGCTCGGGCGCTTCCATTCCGCGCACGTCTCTATGCCCGGCGGCTGCAATCTGGGCGACAGACCGATAGACCAGCACCTCAAGTGCTTCACGGCGCTGGGCGCCGAGTGCGAGCTTGAGGGCGGCATGATCCACCTTAAGGCGGATAAGCTCGTGGGCAGTCAGATCTTCTTCGATAAAAACTCGGTCGGCGCAACCATCAACGGCATTATGGCGGCGGTCAAGGCGGAGGGTCTTACCGTTATCGAGAATGCCGCAAAAGAGCCGCACGTGGTAGATCTCGCGAACTGTCTGAACTCCATGGGCGCGGATATTATCGGCGCGGGGACTGACGTTATCAAAATACGCGGCGTAAAGCACCTTCACGGGACTACCTACTCGGTCATTCCCGATCAGATAGAAGCGGGAACGTTTATGACCGCCGCTGCGGCTACCCGTGGAAACGTCCTCATCAAGAACGTTATCCCGAAGCACCTCGAGCCTATCACCAACAAGCTCGTTAAAATAGGCGTCCAGGTAGAGCAGTTTGACGACGCTGTGCGCGTTATCGGAGGCGACAACTATGTGGGAACGTCCGTGAAGACCCTCCCGCATCCGGGTTTCCCGACCGATATGCAGCCGCAGCTTTCCGCAGTGCTGACCTGCGCAAAGGGCGCTTCAATGGTGACCGAGAGCATATTCGACAACCGATTCCGCTATGTGGATGAGCTTAGAAGAATGGGCGCTAATATCTCGGTAGAGGGAAGAGTTGCCGTTATAGAGGGGGTTGAGCGTCTTAAGGGCGCTCCCGTAAAGGCGACCGACCTCAGGGCGGGCGCGGCGCTTATCATAGCGGCACTGTCTGCGGAGGGGATCAGCGAGATCTACGATATTTTCCACGTCGAGCGCGGCTATGAGAATATGGAGATCAAGCTCCGCGAGCTGGGCGCTGAAATCGAAAAGGTAACGGAGCCGGACTCCGAGACCGAGATCAACAGACAGTCGGTGGTATAATGGCAAGAATTTATCCGATCTGCTCGTCGAGCAAGGGAAATTGTGTGTTCATCGGCACAAGCGGACACGGAATATTGGTAGATGCCGGGTGTTCCTTCCGTGCGCTGAAGAACGCGCTGGAGCTGATCGACACGGATCTCGGCGGTATCGAGGCGGTGTTTGTTACACACGAACATTCCGACCATATCGCGGGATTGGCGATGCTTCTGAAAAATACCAAGATCCCCGTTTTCTCCACAAAGGGGACGGAGTATGCCTTAAAGGAACGCGAGAAGATCCCCGCAAACGCGGTAATTTACAATGCCCGAGACGGCTACCAAAGCGCGGCATTTAAAGTGTCCTGCTTTAATACCTCGCACGACGCGGCGGAGAGCGTCGGGTACAGGATAGAGTTTCGCGGCGAAACGTTCGGAGTATGCACCGATACGGGAGTAGTCACCGACGAGGCAAGGGCTGCGCTTGACGGCTGTCGGACGGTGTATCTCGAAAGCAACCACGATGTGGATATGCTCAGGCGAAATCCCAATTACTCCGCAGATCTGAAGCGGCGTATTCTGGGAGATCGCGGACATCTCTCCAACGAGCTGTGCGCGGCGTTTGCCGTTGAGCTGGTTCGGCGAGGGACGAAGCACCTCGTGCTGGCGCACCTCTCTCAGGAGAACAACTCCCCCGCGACCGCCCTGAACTGCACAAAGAGAGAGCTGAAAGCAGCGGGTTTCCGTATGGAACGGGACTATACGCTCTCGGTCGCGCCGGTCACAACGGACGGCGAATTTATCGCGGTGTGAAGCGGATATTACTTATACCATTTTACAATCAAACAGTAGGCAGAATGTCTACAAGATTATGTATTATTTGCGGTTCGGCTTGAATGCCGGACCGCTGTTCAATAAGCGGCTTGCCCCGTCATTTAACGCGGCAAGGCGGGGAACATCTTGACTAAGCTGTTTTGCGATTGGAGGCTTGTTTGATGGATTTGATGGAAAAGACAAAAAGGATACAGAAGAAAAAAATGAAGATTTCTTTGGACTTGCTGAAGATGCTGTTCCTGCTGGCATATTTTCTAATTCTCACGGTCGAGCGGATAATCAGTCTTTGCGTGGTGTTTACGGGGGATTTTTCCACGTACAACGCTCTTGACTACTATATGACGGCTATGACGGTGCTGTCGCTGGTGGGAGCGTACGTGTTCCTCGCGGTAAAAGGCAAGTCCTCCCTGTTTAAAGGAAAAGACGGAAAACGCTCCCTTGTGCCGATCTCCTCCCCCGACAACTACAAGATACTGTCCGTCTCGGCGGGAATTCTCCTTGTGAGCGGTATGCTGCATACTCACGGCTCGATACCGCCCGTACAGTTCGCGTCCTACGGCTTTATACTGGCGTCTATGGCTATTCACACGGCGCAGAACGCGAAAAAGGCGGGGTACGCGGACAGGAAATGGCTGTCGTTCGCGTATATCGTATCGTACTCGATGGCGATACCGGTGGTATATCACACCAACATAGATCTGGCGTTCCTGTTTATTCCGATCGAGATCGTAGTAAGTCTCGGCATGGTGACTATGTTCACGCTGATGCTGGTCACATTTTACTCGGAAAACGCGGAGTGCGGCTTCTCACACCTGCCGTTCCTTGTCGCGCTGTTCGGAGATGCGTTGGTGCTGTCAATGCGGTGGCATGAGGAGATCAATTATATGGTACTTATCTTCATCTGCGCGACAACGATATTGTGGTTCACCGGGACTGTACTGGGGATAAACTCCGAAAACAAGAACAAATAAATAAAGAAAGGGGGGCAAGCGACAGCCCCCCCCCTTTTTAAATGAGCAGCGATATTATCTCATTGGAAACCAGAAATCCCTTCGGCGTAAGCGACAATCTTCCGTTTTCCGTCCTATAGAGATCCTTGGGGATAAGCGCAAGCCGCTCGGAGAGGTCGCCTGTCAGGGGTATCCCCTCGGTGAGCCGCAGTCCGAGCATGATCCGCTCCTCGGTCAAATCGGGCGCGTCGTCGGTGATCTCCTCCGGCTGAACCTCGTTTTCGAGAAACTGCGCGAGGCTGCGGGGAACGGCATACCGTTTCCCCCCGAAATACGAGTGCGCCGCCGCGCCGATACCCACATACTCCTCACACCGCCAATACTTGAGATTGTGGCGGCTCTCATAACCGGGCTTGGCGAAATTGCTTATCTCGTACTGCATAAAGCCGCTCCCGTCCAACATTCTTGCCATTGTCAGATAAGAGGTCGCCGCTTCGTCCTCGCTTGGAAGCGGGGGAGGGTTCTTTCCGAACGCGGTATTCGGTTCGAGCTTGAGCAGATACGCAGAAACGTGCGTGATCGGCAGGTCACGGAGCTGTAAGATCGTATACGCGATCGTGGAGTGATCCTGTCCGGGAAGTCCCAGCATTAAATCTATCGAGATATCAAAGAATCCGACCTTATTTGCCGTCAGTATAGCCTGCCGCGCCTGCTCGAACGTGTGCGTTCTCCCGAGTAAGCGAAGATCGCGGCTCACTGCGGACTGCACTCCGACGGAGAGCCTGTTCACGCCGCAGCCGTACAGTATTTTCAGTGTTTCCTCGTCCATTTCGAGCGGGTTGCATTCGACCGTGACCTCGGCGCTCGCTGTGCGGTGTACCTCGGCGAGGATACGCGGGATCTGCCGCGCTAACAGTATCGGAGTTCCGCCGCCGAAATACACGGTGTCGTAACGCTCGTTGTAATGTCGGATATTTCTCAGCACCGCGTCGGCGTATTTTTCGGCTAAATCGCGGCTATAGCCGGGGTTAAGGTAGGGGTTGAACCCGACCGAATAGAAATCGCAGTACGGGCATTTCCTCACGCAGAACGGCACGTGGATATACAGACCTACGTTACTCATCGTCAAGCTTCAAGACCGCCATAAACGCCTCCTGCGGCACTTCCACCGTACCGAAGCGGCGCATACGCTTCTTGCCCTCCTTCTGCTTTTCGAGAAGCTTCTTCTTTCGGGTAATATCGCCGCCGTAGCACTTGGCGAGAACGTCCTTGCGGAGAGCCTTTATCGTCTCGCGAGCGATGATCTTGCCGCCAATGCACGCCTGTATCGGGATCTCGAAAAGCTGGCGCGGGATATGCTCCTTGAGCTTTTCAGCCATCTTGCGGGCGCGGGCGTAGGCACTGTCCGCGTGTACGATAAACGACAGCGCGTCTATCACCTCGCCGTTCAGCATAATATCGAGCTTGACGAGCTTGGACGGCGCAAATCCCATCATCTCGTAGTCGTAGCTTGCGTAGCCGCGTGTGCGGGACTTCAGCGCGTCGAAAAAGTCGTAAACTATCTCGTTTAGCGGCAGCTCGTAGTGCAGATCGACACGTTTTTCGTCGATATACTTCATATCCTTGTAAATTCCGCGCCTGTTCTGGCAAAGCTCCATTATTCCCCCCACATAATCGGAGGGCGCGTAGATATGCGCGTTCACCATAGGCTCGTAGCTTTGCGCGATAAGGGTGGTGTCGGGGTAGTTGGTGGGGTTGTCGATCATCCTTACCGTGCCGTCCGTCATCTCGATCTTGTAGACTACCGACGGCGCGGTGGTGATGATGTCAAGGTTGTACTCGCGCTCTATGCGCTCCTGAATGATCTCCATATGGAGAAGTCCCAGAAATCCGCATCGGAAGCCGAAGCCGAGCGCGACCGAGCTTTCCGGCTCGAACGCAAGGGACGCGTCGTTAAGGCTCAGCTTGTCCAGCGCGTCCCGCAGATCGGGATACTTCGCGCCGTCGGCGGGGTAGATACCGCTGAACACCATGGGGTTCACCTCGCGGTAACCCGCAAGCGGCTCGGCGGCGGGGTCAGCGGCGTCGGTCACCGTGTCTCCGACCTTCGTATCGCCTATCGACTTGATAGAAGCGGCGATATAGCCGACCTCTCCGGCGGAGAGCGCGGAAGCGGGAACAAGCTCGACAGCGCCCATATACCCGGTCTCCACAACGGTAAACTCGGCGTTGGTAGCCATCATACGTATCTTAGACCCCGGCTTGACCGTGCCTTCCTTGACGCGGACATACACGATCACTCCCTTATAGCTGTCGTAATAGCTGTCGAAGATAAGCGCCCTGAGCGGCGCGGCGGGGTCGCCCTTAGGCGCGGGGATCTTGTGGACGATCTCCTCCATTACCGCCCGGATATTTGTACCCATCTTAGCGGAGATCTCGGGCGCGTCCATCGCCTCAATGCCGATAACGTCCTCTATCTCGCGCTTGACGACCTCCGGCTGTGCCGAGGGCAGATCTATCTTGTTTATCACGGGGACTACCTCAAGGTCGTTTTCCACCGCGAGATAGGTATTGGCGAGGGTCTGAGCCTCGATACCCTGAGACGCGTCCACGATAAGAATAGCGCCCTCGCACGCGACCAGCGAACGGGACACCTCGTAATTGAAATCGACGTGTCCGGGGGTGTCGATAAGGTTAAAGACATAGTCCTCGCCGTCGTCCGCGTGGTATTTCAGGCGAACGGCACGCGCTTTTATAGTAATGCCGCGCTCGCGCTCAATGTCCATATTATCGAGAAGCTGCTCCTCCATATCGCGGAGAGCCACAGTCTCCGTCTGCTCCAGAATTCTGTCCGCGAGGGTGGACTTGCCGTGGTCGATATGCGCGATAATGCAGAAGTTCCGTATTTTATCGAGATAATCCGGCGTATTCCGTCCGGTCGGTTCAAAATATTCCATCGTATCGTTATTTTCCATATAATTTACTGCTCCTTGTGAATAATGCCGGGGGATTTCCTGCTCAAATCGAGAGGCGGGGGATATCTTTGCCTAAGGTCACCTCTAAGTTATATCAGCGTCGCCCTGAACACGATTATGGAGAGATCGTACAGACCGTGCGCGAGCGCGGTGGAAAGCAGCGTGCATTTCTTTATGAAGTATTTCGCAAGTCCCAGCGTCAGCCCTATCGCGCCCGAAAACAGCGCTTGATACCCCGAGCCGTTCACCAAATGCCATACCCCGAACACCGCCGCCGCGATCACCGCGCCCAGCCATTTCCAGCACGGCAGTATATCCTCCAGCAGTCCCTGAATGTACTGCCTGAATATCAGCTCCTCCACCGGTCCGACAAACACGAGATAAAATATCGGGTAAAATACCATATCCCCGAAAGAGAGATTCATATGCCCGCCTACAATGCTTCCGCCCAGCAGCATCGGTATCACCACAAGGGCGGCGCACAGCGGCGCGAATACCGCCGCTCCCCATAAATATTGGCGGGGATCGCTGAAACCAAGCTCCCCCTTGAGCTTATAGCCGCTCAGCTTCATCGCGATAAGCGCGCATCCCCCCATCGCGACGTACAGGACGCAGTTGAGTATCCGCCTTATCAGTAAGTCCTTGATCATTACCCTCAGAAAAAACACCCCGAAATAGGTCATCGCGAGTATGACAGAGCCGCTCAGCACGAAAATTACCAGCTTCGTGCCTACGTCAGTTATTCTTTTGATTGTCTTGTCGGTCATTACTAATTATCCTCCTCATATTCCGCGTCGAGGTACCACTCTATATGCTCGAGCTGCTCGTAAAATTCCTCGGCGGATTCCCACGCGGGAAGCTCGAACGCCGTCCATCGGTCGTTCTTCATGAGCTGACGGACAACATACAGGTCGTTCTTGCGGTTGGTGGCGCTCTCCTTGTACTCGCGGAGCGGCGCGAACACGCCGTATTCTCCTTCGAGCTTATATATCACGAACTCCCCGAACTGGATAACGTCCAGTCCGTTAGCCGTGAACAGTGTCTTGACGGTAGTCTCCTCCATATCGGGCGCAGGCTCGTTAAGCGTGAACAGGGCGCGAGGAGCGTCCTTTATATGGACGCTGTTATGCTCGGTCGCCTTGTTGTTGAGGCGCGTCCCGTCAAACTCGAAATCCCCGTCATACACGTAGAACATGGACGAGGGGTTCTGATAGCACTGCACCACCACGAAGCTTTCCTCGCCATAGGTCTTTTCGTAAACCGTGTCCTTCGGCTCGTAGAAGATCCCTATCACGAGCTTTATCGCGAACATAAAAACGCCCGTCGACGCCAGCACTATAAGCATTGGCAGACACTTTAAAAAATACTCCTTTATTTTGGACATAACAGCTCCTTTTTAGCGGTCACGACCCCATATAATAGGCTATCAGCGCGGTAATATCCGACACCGTGCCTCTGCCGTCGCCGTCGAAATCGATCGCCCTGCCCTCATCCTCGGTAAGCCCGCCCGAGGCGTTCATATAGATCGCGATCGCTGCGGTAATATCGCTGACGGTGATACGGCAGTTATTATCGAAATCGCAGACGATATGGCTTACGCCGCTCGTGGTTATCACATATTTCCCCGAGACGGTAAACCCGAGCTTCACCGTCTGACCATTGAGCGGTACGCTGGCGATATGCTCCAGCTCGCCCGAGGTGTTGTAAAGATACAAGCACGTTATCGGCTGCTTTGAAGCTATCGTGGTTTTTACGGATACCCCGCCGTTATTATAGGCGTTGGTGGTAAACGCCGCGACAACAGTGTCTCCGGTCTCGTCCAGCAAAGCCTGCGGGATAACGGCGGGCGCTGCGGTGAGATCCAGCGGCATAATAGATTTCATCTTATCCGGCTCGATAACGTATGTGATCGTGTCGTTTGCCTTGACCTCGATGGTGAGATGCTTCGCGAGAGCCGCTCTCAGTATGTCGGCGGTTAGAAACGGAGTTTTGTTCGCCTTTACCGTGCCGCCCTCCTGCGCCTGTTCGATAAGCTCGGAGAGTGCCTCGGCGGTGGTGACGGCGGCTTCCTCCTCCGGCTCGCCCACGGTCACCTCAAAGGTGACGGCGCTGTCCGCGTAGGAAGGACTTCCCTCAAGCCTTGCCGTGATGGTGAAGCGCGCTTCCTCAAAGGGAAATCCCAGCGTGAAGACCTTGCCGTCGTCGGTATCCTCCTCGCTCAGAACGACAATGCCGTCATCCTCGTTTCCCGTGACCGTCACCGTGCCGTCAAAATCCTCGGGAATACCCGTTACGGCGACCTCAAGCGTCCCGCCCGGATCTATCCTCTTGGACGCTTTCGCGTTAAAATCGGGGACGCTCTTCCTCGTGACTGTGATGGGGACAAGACCGTAGACGTAGGAGTAAGCGGGATCGTTCGGGGTGAATTTCACCTCGAAATACTCCTGCTCACAGGGGAGCGTGGGCGGCGTAGTCCAGAACGCGAACTCCCACACGCCCTCCACATCCTTTCCGTCAAGGAAAGCGCGGCATCCCGCGTCAAGCAGGTCGGCGAGCTTTACCGAGGTTCCGTCATACTCCTTTGTGACGGACTTCAGCGTGAGGCTGGGGATCTCCTTGTCGGTGACCTCTATGTAAAATTCAAGCCGGTAGTTCTCGCAGCTCGGAATATTGGTCATGGGAACGGCTATGTAGCTGTACCTCCCGACATCGGGACTTAACGTGAAGCTCAGCACATTGAACGCCGCCTTCGGCTGACCGTCCTCCGTAAAATCCTCCTCTGAGAAAATCGGAGTTCCGAAGATCGCGCCCGCAGGCTTCAGCGGCGTAAGGTCAAAAGAAACAGTTTGTCCCGCCTTTACGACAAGGTCTATTCCAAAATCGTCCATACGGCGCTTGAGTATGCTGAAGGAGACCGTGCGCTCGCCGCTGTAGTTGCCCCGAAACCTCACGGTACACACAGCCTTAGCGCCGACGTCGACATTATCGGAAAGAGTAATGGTATAGTCGGACTCCGGTACGGCTAAATCCCCATATTTCACGGTAAGCTCGGGAGACTGCGGCAGACCGTTATAGAAGCAGTCCGACGCGGCGACGGAAACGTCGGGGTTGTCCGTGCAGCTTACGGGAGTTATCGTGTAGCTGACGCTCACCTCGCCCGTATAATTCCCCGTTCCGGTAACGGTCACGGTCTTATCACCCGCGTTTATGCAGTCGTCGGGATATTTTACCGTGTAGTCAACGTCGGCGGCAAGTACAGCGCCGCCCATTTTAACAATGACTGCGGGAGCGCATTTGCCGCCGGTATACGTTACCCGCGTATATTCCAAATGAACAGCGTCCTCGGTTATCACGTTCGGGACAGCGGACGCCGCAAAGACCGTAAGGCTTGTCCCTGTTATCTGAAGCTCAACGCCGACCGCTGAAAATGTAAAAAGTATAAAGGTAACAAGCAGCGTTGAAAAGAGCCTTTTCATTTTAATAGTCCTCCGTTTGCTAAGACTTATGGAAATCCGGTTTGAAAAGAGAAAATCGGCAGACGGTGTGCTATGGCGATTTTATCTCAAACAAGTTTTTTAGGGGTGACGTTCAGTATTTCCGGCAGCCGCTCGCAATAATCTCCCGGAGAGAGCGCGTAATATGTCGCCGTTTCGCGCAGAGCGGTCTGGTCGCCCTCGCTGACGTCCCGCACCGCCGCCGTAAAGAAGCCTGCGTTTTTCGCCGTTCTCACCGCAAACAGCGAATCCTCAAAAACAAGCGTCTCTCCGGGAATAGCGCAGACGATGTCCGCCGCCGCAAGGAACACCTCCGGCGAGGTCTTTGCGCCGTAGTCGGAGCAGGACGCTATCCCCTCGAAAAAGCCGTCTATGCCGTGTCTGGTGAGCGCCGACATACACAGCTCTCTGTCGCCCGAGGTAGCTATGCTCATACGGACGCAGTAAGAGCGAAGTCCCGCCAGCAGCCTCGGTATCCCGTCGCGGAGCGCAGCCTCCTGATTGTAGAAACGCTCTGTCATTCGGGTGATCTGCCGGATGATCTCATCCACCGAATAGGGAATATCGTAGTGACCCCGCAGATATGCCGCGCTCTCAAGGAGCGATTTGGAGCGGAGCCGCTCGGAAAGCTCCGCGTCCTCGCAGCGGATATCCAGCATTTTGAGGTAGCGCACGGGGAGCGTCTCCCACATTACGGAGGTGTCAAGCACCGTACCGTCAATGTCGAATATCGCGTATCGTATCATAGTTATCCTCCCAATATGTGTGTAAGAAAGGTTTTTATACCTATTGCCGCAAGGACGATCCCGCCCGCAAGCTCCGCGCCCGCGCCGATGCCGAGCTTCATTCCGAGCCGCCGGCCTCCCAGCGCTCCGCCGAGGCTTATACAGAAGGTCACCAGACCTATAAACGCCGTTGCGGGAAGAATCTTAACGCCTATCGCGGCGAAGCTCACCCCCACCATCAGCGCGTCAATCGCGGTAGCCGCCGACTGCGCCAAGAGAGTGTGAAAGGGAATATCGCGTAACTCGGGATCAGGCTTCTCGCCGCTCCGAAGCTCGCCTATGCTCTCGACTATCATCTTCCCGCCGATAAAACCCAGCACACCCAGCGCCAGGAAATGATCGATCGCGTTGATATACCGCGCAAAGCCTATTCCCAGCGCGTATCCCAGCAGCGGCATCAGCGCTTGGAACAGCCCGAACATAAAAGCGATAAGCACGGCCTTGCGCCGCCGCGTGATATTCAGTCCGTCGGCGACGGCCGCCGCGAACGCGTCTGCGGAAAGACCCGCCGCTATAAGAAAAAGCTCGATAAAGGACATAGAAATACCTCGATTTTGAGAGTTTTTGAGAGTTTTTGATGAGATTTTTAAAGTCCTTTGTTTTTTTTGAGATTTTTCTTCAAAGAAATAGGAGACCGGTATTAATCCTCCGCCTTCTCCTGCAAAAGCGCAGAGTACTTATTGGCGAATTGCTCGAACGTGCCGTTGTCCAGCTCCTCGCAGATCCTGTCCATAAGCTCGTTGTAGAAGTACAGATTGTGGAGAACGGCGAGCCGTCCGCTGAGCTGCTCCTCCGCCTTGAACAGATGGCGAAGATACCCTCTGGAGAAATTGCGGCAGCACGGGCAGCCGCAGTTCTCGTCCACGGGGCGCGGGTCGGTTCTGTATCGCTCGTTCTTGATGTGGATTATGCCGTTCCAGGTGAACAGCGTACCGTGACGTGCGTTGCGGCTCGGCATTACGCAGTCGAACATATCCACACCGCGCCGTACGCCCTCGATGATGTTGGACGGAGTACCCACTCCCATCAGGTAGCGCGGTTTGTCAACGGGCGCGAAAGGCAGGACTTCATCCAGAATATGGTACATCACCTCGGTAGGCTCGCCCACCGCCAGACCGCCCACGGCGCAGCCGTCGCAGCCAATTTCCGATATCCGCTTCATATGGTCGACGCGGATATCGTCGTAAGTACCGCCCTGATTTATGGCGAAGAGCAATTGATGCCGGTTAATAGTATCCTCAAGCGAGTTCAGACGCTCCATCTCGGCTTTGCATCGCTCAAGCCAGCGGGTGGTACGCGCTACGGAGTTTATCACGTAGTCCTTGGGAGCGGGGTTTTCTATGCACTCGTCGAACGCCATAGCGATGGTGGACGCGAGCTTCGACTGTATCCGCATACTCTCCTCCGGACCGATAAACAGCCGCCTGCCGTCGATGTGGGAAGAAAAGTACACGCCCTCTTCCTTAATCTTACGCAGCTTGGCAAGGGAAAATACCTGAAACCCGCCCGAGTCGGTGAGTATAGGCTTATGCCAGTTCATAAACTTGTGGAGACCGCCCATCTCGTACACCACGTCCTCGCCGGGGCGCAAATGCAGGTGGTAGGTGTTGCACAGCTCGACGCGTGTCTTGAGTCCGAGCAGGTCGATGGAGGAGACCGCGCCCTTGATGGCGGCGGCTGTTCCGACGTTCATAAAAAAAGGCGTTTCAATATCGCCGTGAACAGTGTGGAAAATTCCGCGTCGCGCAAGTCCCTCGGTTTTCTTTAATTCAAACATCAGTGGTTGTCCCTCTTCAGGGGATCTCTGCCAATACCCAAAATATCGTTTCGATATTCGCTTCCGCCCCGCTGCGCGGGTCAGAGGTGGA
>CAYMTG010000050.1:0-12436 GCA_964393305.1 uncultured Ruminococcus sp. | reverse complement strand
TTATCACAGCGGCGACCTTGTTTGCCTTTTTTCCGAAAAGCATATCTAACCCTCCTCATAAATTTTGGTAAAAAAGTATACCGTTTTCATTATAAATGCGTGAAGTAAGGTTTGTCAAGGGATTTGTTAAAATTTTGTTAACTTTAAATATATTTTTTTGTGAATATTTACCATATGTAACGGATTACGCCATCGGACAGATAAAATGGTATATTTAATAGTATTTATAAAAAACAGGAGCTGATTTTAAGGCAAAATCAACAAAAAATCTCCGATAAACCCGAATAATTGCCTTAAGATGTTGAGTTTTCGGACAAGATGTGCTATACTTTAAGAGTATGCTGATTTAATGCAGAACACACATAAGCGGGACACGCCTTAATTCGGAGGCACAGTCCCGCGATTTCAGAAAATTAAAGGAGATATTACAATGAGAACATCAAAGAAGATCGCGTCAATTTTCGCCGCAGCCGCGATGATGCTTACAATGGCAGGCTGTAACGAGAATTCGGGCAACAACAGCAACGACGCAAACAAGACCTACAACATAGGTGTATGTCAGCTTATGGAGCACGAGGCTCTCGGCGCGGCAACAAAAGGCTTTTCCGATAAGCTTACCGAGCTTCTCGGAGAGGATAAAGTGAAAATCAACGTACAGACCGCACAAGGCGAGCAGACCAACTGCACAACGATCGTAAATAACTTTATTGCGTCCGACGTTGATCTTATACTCGCTAATGCAACAACTCCTCTTACTACAGCAGCGTCAGCGACAAGCACCATTCCGATCGTCGGAACGTCGATCACCGATTATGCAACCGCGCTTGGTATTGAATCGGGTTGGACAGGCAAGAGCGGAAAGAACATCACCGGTACGTCCGATCTCGCGCCTATCGACCAGCAGGAGGATCTTCTGGTCGAGTTGTTCCCCGATGTGAAGAAGGTTGGCATTCTTTACTGTTCGGCGGAACCTAACTCACAATATCAGGCTAACCTCTTTGAAGAAGCGCTTAAGGCTGATAACATTGAGTTTAAGGAATTTACCGCGGCTGATTCCAATGAGATCGCCACTGTTACTTCGGCTGCTATCGCAGAGTGCGACGTTCTGTATATCCCGACCGATAATACTTTTGCGGATCATACCGAGACTGTTAAGAACATCGTTCTTCCCGCGAAGATCCCTGTAATCGCCGGTGAAGAAGGCATTTGCCGCGGCTGCGGTGTGGCTACGCTCTCTATCAGCTACTATGACATCGGCGTTATGGCGGGCGAAATGGCTTACGATATCCTTGTAAACGGCAAGAACCCCGGCGATATCGAGATCGGTTATGCGCCCGAGGTTACCAAAAAGTACAACAAGGAAATGTGCGAAGCTTTTGAAATTACAGCGCCTGAGGGCTACGAGGCGATTTAAATTCTGATTTGAATTCAAATTTGAAGCAGGGAACGGAGAAAAATACTTTCCCTGCTTTTTGCAAATACGAACGGAGAACTAAATGGAAATACTTAGAGGTTTTATTAATTCACTGCCGGGGAGCGTTTCTCAGGGGCTTATCTGGGGCGTTATGGCGATCGGCGTATTTATTACCTACAAAATTTTGGATTTTGCCGATCTTACGGTAGACGGTTCGTTAAGCACGGGCGGCGCTGTTATGATAGTGCTGACGCTGCACGGTGTGCCTGTCCCTGTGGCTATGCTGTGCGCGTTTATTGCGGGCTGTCTGGCGGGACTTGTTACGGGATTGCTGAATACGCTGCTTGGCATTCCCGGAATTCTCGCGGGAATACTTACTCAGATCGCGCTTTACACTGCGAATTTTGCTATAATGGGGAAATCTCAGGTCTCAATAAGCATTGATCAGTTTCCGCTATTTATTTCGCAAAGATATACGGCATATGGCAATGACTTTTTAACCATCGCTTTGGAGGTTTCCAAAATCGTGATCGTTGTTGCGCTGATTATCGCAGTGCTTTATTGGTTCTTTGGTACGGAGTACGGCTTCACTATCCGCGCTACCGGCTGCAACAGCAATATGGCGCGTGCAGAGGGTATCAACACCAAAAAGTCTACGGTTATTGCGCTTGTACTGTCCAATGGTCTTGTGGGACTTTCGGGCGCGCTGCTTGCGCAGTACTCGGGAAACAACGACGTTCAGACGGGCAGAGGCGCTATCGTTATCGGATTGGCTGCCGTAATTATTGGCGACGTGCTGGGTTCGGTCATTCTCCGCAGGCATTTCAATTTTGTTGCAAAGCTTGCTTTTACGGCGCTTGGCGCAATAATATATTTTGTGGTAAGATCCCTTGTAATGATGACAGGGCTTCCGACCTTCTTCAACAATTTGTTCTCCGCTATTGTTGTTGCCGTATTCCTTGCAGTACCGTATATCCGAAAGTCCATCAAGACCTCCTATAAGCGGACTGCCAAAAACTCCTTGAAATCGCAGAAGAAAGGAGCAAATACCGATGCTTGAACTGATCGACGTACAGAAAACCTTCAACCTTGGTACGATTAACGAGAAGAAGGCGCTTAACGGCGTTTCCATTACGCTGGAGGACGGCGATTTCGTCACGATAATCGGCGGCAACGGCGCGGGAAAGTCCACTACCCTCAACGCGGTCGCGGGCGTGTGGCCTGTGGACAGCGGCTCTATCATCATCAACGGGCAGAACGTTACGGGACTTCCCGAACATAAGCGCGCGAAGTTTATCGGGCGAGTTTTCCAAGACCCGATGACCGGCACGGCGGCGACTATGGAGATCCAGGAAAATCTGGCTCTTGCGGCGCGGCGCGGCAAAGTCCGCACTCTGCGCTGGGGCGTTACCAAAAAGGAGCGCGAGGAGTACCACGAGCTTCTCAAAACTCTCGGACTGGGACTTGAGGACAGAATGACCTCGAAGGTGGGACTGCTCTCGGGCGGACAGAGGCAGGCGCTCACGCTGCTGATGGCGACGCTCAAAAATCCCGAACTGCTGCTTCTCGATGAGCATACTGCCGCACTCGACCCGAAAACGGCGGCAAAGGTGCTGGAGCTTTCCGATAGGATAATCTCCGAGAACCACCTCACCGCAATGATGGTAACGCACAATATGGCGCACGCCATCACCTACGGAAACCGCCTTATTATGATGAACGACGGCAGGATAATCTATGACGTAAAGGGCGAGGAGAAGAAACGTCTGACGGTGGACGACCTGCTTGTTAAGTTTGAGGAGGCGGCGGGTACTAAACTGAACAACGACAGAATGTTGTTCTCCAAGAACGACAAGGGATAAATTACCGAACCGGTAAAAACAGACACAGTCTGAAAGCGACGCCGCGAATAATATACCGCTAGTCCCTTATTGAATACCCCGACAGTTCGTTTGCGCCATCCTGTCGTTAAAAAAACACCCGGGCATCCTTATCGGCATTATATCTTGCTGCGATATTTTGGATGCGCCCGTCAATGATGGGCGCATTTTTTAGGAGAATTATTATGTATAGTCTTAAAACATCCGCCGCCTTTGACAGCGCGCATTTTCTGGCGGGGTACGAGGGCAAATGCGCTAATATCCACGGTCACCGCTGGGTTATCGAGGCGACGTTCAGCGGCGAGGAACTGCGCGCCTCCGGCTCCAAGCGCGGAATGCTTATCGACTTCGGCGACGTTAAGCGCGAGGTACGCGCCATCGCCGACAGCTTCGACCACGCACTCATCTGCGAAAACGGCTCCCTGAAGTCTGCAACTCTCGCGGCTTTGCGGGACGAGGGCTTCGCGCTTATCGAGGTGCCGTTCAGACCCACCGCGGAGAATTTTGCCGAGCATTTCTACACGCTGCTTCACGAAAAAAATCTCCCGGTAAAAAGCGTCGCGGTCTATGAGACCCCCGAAAACTGCGCCGTTTACGAGGTGAACCCATGATCGCTTATCCTGTTGCGGAAAAATTTGTAAGCATTAACGGCGAGGGTACCCGCGCAGGCGAGCTTGCCGTATTCATACGGTTTAAGGGATGTAATCTGAGCTGCGGCTACTGCGACACCAAGTGGGCAAACCGAGCCGATACCCCCGCCTTGTCGGAGACCGCCGAGGAGATCTGCGAATTTGTGGAGAATTCGGGAGTGGCAAACGTCACGCTAACCGGCGGCGAGCCGCTTCTCCAAAAGGAGTTGTACGCGCTTATCGAAATGCTGATGAAAAACGGCAGAAGCGTCGAGATCGAGACAAACGGCAGCGTCCCGATCGGAGTGCTTTCCCGAAAAGAATACCGCCCCATTTTCACCATGGACTACAAGCTGCCGACCAGCGGAATGGAAGACTATATGTGTTTTGAAAATTTCCAATATCTGGAGGAGCGGGACACGGTGAAGTTTGTTTCTGGGAGTATTTCCGACCTCGAAAGAGCGGCGGAGGTTATCGAGGAATACGCGCTTACCGAACGCTGTCACGTCTATTTCAGTCCGGTATTCGGCAGCATAGAGCCGGCTGAGATCGTGGATTTTATGAAGCGGCGCAGGCTTAACGGCGCACGTTTGCAGTTACAGCTGCACAAGTTTATCTGGGATCCCGATAAAAAGGGAGTCTGAAAGGAGAGCCAAAATGGATAAAGAAAAAATTGCGTACCATATACGGGGTATTCTGGAGGCTCTCGGGGAAGATCCCGACAGAGAGGGACTTCGCGAAACTCCCGAGCGTGTCGCCCGTATGTACGAGGAGGTCTTCGAGGGCATAGGGTATACCAATCACGAGATCGCGGAGATGTTTGGCAAAACATTCAGCTCCGAGAGCGGCGATACCGAGACCGCCGTTGTTATGAAGGACATCACGGTGTTCAGCTTCTGCGAACACCATATGGCGCTGATGTACGATATGACGGTGAACGTGGCGTATATCCCGTGCGGAAAGGTTCTCGGACTCAGCAAGATCGCACGTATCTGCGATATGGCGGCAAAGCGGCTTCAGCTTCAGGAGCGGCTCGGCAAGGACATTGCCGAGATAATCTCGGAAGCGACAGGCTCTCCGCACGTCGGGGTGCTTATCAAGGGAAGTCACAGTTGTATGACGGCTCGCGGAATCAGAAACTCTTCCGCGCAGACAGTCACAAAAACCTTTATGGGGAATTTTAAAACCGACCCCCAGCTAAAAGCACTGGTGGAATAAAAATTCTTAAAGAAAAAAACGACGAACGAAAGGAGCATTACTATGAAAGCACTCGTCCTTTTCAGCGGCGGCGTTGACAGCACCACCTGTCTGGGTCTCGCTGTTGAAAAATACAGCGCGGAAAACGTTCTCGCGCTGTCGGTTTACTATGGGCAGAAGCACAGCAAGGAGCTTGAGGCGGCTGAGAAAATCGCCGCTTACTACGGTGTAAAGCATCAGACACTCGACCTCGCGCTTATTTTCGCAAATTCCGACTGTTCGCTGCTTAAAGGCTCGGACGCGGATATTCCAAAGGAAAGCTATGCCGAACAGTTGACGCGCACCAATGGTGATCCTGTGTCCACCTATGTGCCGTTCCGGAACGGTCTTTTCCTCTCATCGGCGGCAAGCATCGCTCTCTCGAACGGCTGCACGGAGATCTGCTACGGCGCTCACAGCGACGACGCGGCGGGAAACGCCTACCCCGATTGCAGCGCCGAATTCAACGACGCAATAAGCCGCGCAATTTATCTTGGCAGCGGAAACCGGCTTGAGGTAAAAGCGCCGTTCGTGGGAATGACTAAAGCCGAGGTGGTGCGCGAGGGACTTCGTATCGGCGTCCCCTACAAGCTCACATGGAGCTGCTACGAGGGCGGGGACTCCCCGTGCGGCGTTTGCGGTACCTGCCGCGACAGACGCGCCGCCTTTGAGGCAAACGGCATTACCGATCCCGCGCTGAAAGGAGACAAATAAAATGACCGGAAGAACGGAAAACGAAAAAGGCTCGATAAGTCTGCTTGGCAATCGGCACACTGTATACTCCACGGATTACGATCCCGGGGTGCTTGAGACCTTCCCGAACAAGCACCCGGATAATGATTATTTCGTAAAATTCAACTGTCCCGAGTTTACCGCCCTTTGCCCTATCACCGGTCAGCCGGATTTCGCGACAATTTATATCTCGTATATTCCCGGAGAAAAAATGGTGGAGAGCAAGTCGCTGAAGCTGTATCTTTTCAGCTTCCGCAACCACGGCGATTTCCACGAGGACTGCGTAAACATCATTATGAAGGATCTCATCAAGCTGATGGAGCCGAAATATATCGAGGTGTGGGGAAAATTCCTTCCACGCGGCGGTATTTCAATTGACCCGTACTGCAACTACGGAATTCCCGGGACAAAATGGGAGACGCTCGCATGGGAACGGCTTTCTCACCACGATATGAATCCGGAGCTTGTTAATAACCGCTGAAAAACAGGGGACGCGGCGCGCCCGCAAAGAGGCGAAGAGACTGCTTAACTCTGCGGCTTCGACATTCACCCACAGCCTGATTGGCGTTTATACCGCCATATCGAATATGTACGATGAAATCGGCGAGGCGCGTCACAGGAAAAAGGATATGCTCAAATAACTACGGCTTTAGCCGCGTGATTTCCACGACTGAATAGCCCAGCTCGACTACGGTTTTCCGCAGGGTAAGCTCGGAAACCGGCGCGTTGGAAGCGACCTCGGCAAGTCCCGCCCCTAAGTCGGTGCGGGCGGCTATCCCCTCCTGACGGTTGAACGCATTCTCTATGCGGAGAGCGCAGTTCTTGCAGGTCATACCGCCTATTCTCACGGAATAGCGGAACGCATAGCCCGACAAGTCGGCGGCACGCAGCCGCTGTTCGCTGTCGCCGCCTGCGCCGCAGCAGCCGTGAGCGAGCTTTTTAAAATAGCTTCTCGCCGCAAAAAAGCATATCAGCGCAAGCACTGCAATTATAGCAACGGTCATACGTTCACGCCCTTCAGGATATGCTCGGAGAGACGGCTGACCGTTTTTTCCGACGCATGGACGGAAATCTGCACCGCGTCGCAGTCGGCGGTTTTTTCATCAAGTCCGAGTACGTTTTCAAGGAAATTGTGAATGACTACAAAGTTCGTGTAAATCGGATTTGCGACATTTATTCCGCTTTCGGTGAGCGTGATTTTGCCGTAGTATTCCTTCTCGATAAAACCGCCCTCCACAAGCCGCTCGGTCATAATCGCGGTACTGGCTTTGCTCACTCCCACAAGCCTTGCTATGTCGGAGGACTTGACCTCGCTGCCGTTCCGGCTCAGCTTGTAAATCGCGAAAAGGTATTTCTTCTGCGCGTATGTAAGATCGCCCGTTTTACTCATTTTTCTTTTCCCTTATTGCAGCAGCCGCCGCAGCTTGCGCAGTTTCCTCCGCAGGAGGATTTACCCGCCTTCTTGTCCTTCCATAGGCTTCTTCCCGCGAAAAACAGCGCCGCGCCAACTATTAATCCGATAATTACTGTAGACATACTTTCCTTCCTTTCCGAAGAATATCGCCGCGCCCGCATTCCGCAAGGGCGCGGCGAATTGTATTATGGACTAGTGAGATTATGCGTTAACTCTTGACCTTGACCTTTTCTGTGAGCTTCTGGCTCTCCTTATACGGTCTTACCAGCATATAGATCATAAACGCGAGCACAAGTACCGCAAAGATAAGACCTATCACGTTGACAGCACCCGTGAACAGCAGTCCGAACTGGTAGATGATGAGCGAGATCGCGTACGCGAACAGGCACTGATACAAAATCGCGAACGCCGTCCACTTGGGATTGTTCATCTCGCGTCTGATAGCGCCAATCGCTGCGAAGCAAGGCGCGCAGAGCAGATTGAATACAAGGAACGAATATCCCGCAAGCGCGGTCATTCCCATAAAGTCGAGAACGCCGAATACGCCGACGACCTCTTCCTTTGCGACAAGTCCCATAACAGTCGCGATCGTCGCGGTTGCCTCGCCGAAGCCGAGAGGCGCGAAGATCCAGCAGAGCGCGTTTCCGATAATGCCGAGAACGCTGTCAGCAAGCTCCATATCCGCGCTGAATCCGAAGCCGCCCTCGGGGAGTTTTCCGAATACCGAGCCTGCCCAGATGATAACGGACGAGAGAAGAATGATAGTTCCCGCCTTCTTGATGAACGACCAGCCGCGCTCCCACATAGAACGGAGAATGTTGCCGACAGTGGGAAGATGGTAGGCGGGAAGCTCCATTACGAAGGGCGCGGGTTCTCCCGCAAACATCTTGGTTTTCTTAAGCATAATGCCCGATACGATAATTGCCGCAACGCCGATGAAGTACGCGCTGGGCGCTACCCACCACGCATTACCGAAAAGCGCGCCCGCAATAAGCGCGATGATAGGCATTTTCGCGCCGCACGGGATGAAGGTGGTAGTCATAATTGTCATACGGCGGTCGCGCTCGTTCTCGATCGTACGGGAAGCCATTACTCCGGGAACTCCGCAGCCCGTACCGATAAGCATAGGGATAAACGACTTGCCCGAAAGACCGAACTTGCGGAAAATTCTGTCCATAACAAACGCGATACGAGCCATATAGCCGCACGACTCAAGGAACGCCAGGAAGATGAACAGTACCAGCATCTGCGGCACGAAGCCGAGCACAGCACCCACGCCGCCTACGATACCGTCAATGATAAGACTTTCAAGCCACTCGGCGCACCCTGCGCTTTCAAGCGCGTTTCCGAGAAGAACGGGGATACCGGGAACCCACACACCGTAATCCTCGGGCGCGGGAAGTCCCTCCATAGGCTCATCAACGAGCGGAGCAAGATCGAATCCGCCCTCCGCTAGAGCGTCTCCATACGAGCCGTACGCTTCGTCAAAGCCGCCGAAATCCGCGTCTTCAATTGCGCCGAGAATATCCTCCGCGCCGATAATGCCCGCGTCAACAGCGGACTGCGCCATTGCCTTTACATCTTCGGTGAAGATGTTCTCCTCGGCATACGCAGAGGTAGCTTCATCAAACTCTCCCGAGCCTATGCCGAACAGATGGAAGCCGTCGCCGAACAAGCCGTCGTTCGTCCAGTCGGTTACCCAAGTACCCACGGTGGTCACGGAAATGAAATACACGATGAACATAACCACAGCGAAAATCGGCAGTGCGAGTATACGGTTGGTGACGATCTTGTCAATTTTATCGGAGACGGTAAGTCCCTTGTTTTTCTTCTTCAGGCAGCCCTTAATGACGTTCGCTATGTAGATGTAACGCTCATTGGTGATAATGCTCTCGCTGTCGTCGTCCATTTCCTTTTCGGCGGCGACGATGTCGGATTCGATATGCTCTTTTTTCTCTTCGGAGACACCCAGCGCCTCATAAACCTTGTCGTCGCGCTCAAACAGCTTAATCGCGTACCAGCGCTGCTGCTCCTCGGGGGAGTCGTGAAGTACAGCCTCCTCGATATGCGCTATCGCGTGTTCCACGCAGCCGCAGAATTCGTGGCGCGGCACGGCGGGGACTTTGGACTTTGCCGCTTCTACGGCGGCGTCGGCAGCTTCTGTAATTCCCGTGCCTTTAAGCGCGGAGATCTCGACTACCTTGCAGCCAAGCTCCTCGGAAAGGCGGGCTATATCGATTTTGTCTCCGCTCTTGCGTACAACGTCCATCATATTGACGGCGCATACTACGGGGATCCCCAGCTCCACAAGCTGAGTGGTGAGGTAGAGGTTGCGCTCCAGATTTGTGCCGTCGATTATGTTGAGAACGGCGTCGGGGCGCTCGCCGATAAGATAGTTTCTCGCAACGACCTCCTCAAGCGTGTACGGCGAGAGCGAGTAAATTCCGGGCAAGTCGGTGATAATCACGTCCTTGTGACCCTTCAGCTTGCCCTCCTTCTTTTCAACGGTAACGCCCGGCCAGTTTCCGACGAACTGATTAGAGCCGGTCAGCGCGTTGAACAGCGTGGTTTTGCCTGCGTTCGGATTTCCCGCAAGCGCAATTCTTATTCCCATAACAAAAAATCCTTTCTGATGTTAGATCAAACTAACCTATACTTGAAGCCAAGGAAGCGCCGATCGATCGCCGTCTTCCTTTTTTGCTCATTTTTACCGGCTTTTAAACCGTTTCGATCATCTCAGCGTCAGCCTTGCGCAGAGAAAGCTCGTAGCCGCGCACAGTGACTTCGATCGGGTCGCCGAGCGGCGCGACCTTACGTATGTAGATCTCCGTGCCCTTGGTTATACCCATATCCATAATTCTGCGCTTGACCGCGCCCTCTCCGTTCAGACGCTTCACCTTGACGGTAGAGCCGATTTTTGCTTCTTTCAACGTTGACATATAATACCTCCTGATCAAACCATGATTTTGCAAGCCATTTCCTTGGAAACGGCAACCCTTGAGTCCTTGACGTTCACGATAACGTTTCCGCCGATCTCGCTGATAACCGTGACCGCGCTGCCCGCTACGAAGCCAAGGTTCTCAAGGAATTTCCTTGTGTCGGGATTACCGCCGACCTTCCTAATGATGATCTCCTCGCCGGTATTCGCCATTGTAAGCGGCATCATTGCTTCACTCCCTTAATAACTTTTGCTAAAATCTTAGTTAGGATTTCCTAACCACATATATACTACACCTTTTTCAGCAGAATGTCAAGGGGGTTTTGGGAGAATTTCCAAAACTTCGGCGAATTGCACATTCGGGAGAAGATTTTTCTGTTAGTTTTGTCTAACTCGACGATTATCCAAGCAAATTTCCCGATTTTCCCCCGAACGAAAGTCGGAAATTTATGAAAAATCCCCTTTGACAATCTGCTTAGAAAATGCTATAATAAACATATGATGTGTAGCGTATGCGTAAGTCCGATCGCATTCCGCACTTTCTCTTAAAATTAAAGATAGCGTGCGGCTTGCGGCTGCACGCTATTTTTATTTTGAGAGGTTGATAGAATGGAGAACATCAAACAGAACAAAATGGCGGTTATGCCGGTAGGAAAGCTCATGCTTTCAATGGGCGTCCCCATGATAATTTCGATGGTGCTGCAGGCGGTATACAACATAGTGGACAGCGCCTTCGTGTCGAAAATGCAGACGGGCGGCGAGGACGCGCTCAACGCGCTGACGCTCGCGTTCCCGCTGCAGATCCTCATGGTCGCGGTGGGGATAGGAACAGGCGTAGGAGCGAACGTTCTGGCGGCGCAGTGCCTCGGCATGAAAGACAGCGAGCGTGCGGGAAAAGCGGCGGGGAACGCTGTTTTCCTCGCGGCGGTGATTTATATCGTCTTCCTGATTTTCGGCATATTCGGGACAAAAACGTATATCTGCTCGCAAACCGACAACGACGTGATCGCCGAAATGGGTACGGACTACCTTCGGATATGCTGCGTGCTGTCGTTCGGAATGTCGTTTTTTGCGGTGTACGAAAAGCTCCTGCAATCCACGGGTCATTCGGTCTACTCGACTATCGCGCAGATCGCGGGCGCGGTGACAAATATAATCCTCGACCCTATTCTGATCTATGGCTGGCTGGGGCTGCCCGAAATGGGCGTTAAAGGCGCGGCATACGCCACGGTGATCGGGCAGATCGTATCCTTTGTCTTGGCGCTCGTATTCCACATAAGGGTAAACACCGCGCTGAAACACAAGCTCGCGTATTTCAAGCCGTCGCTGAAAATGATTCGGGATATTTACTCGATCGGTCTGCCCGCTATCATCTCGCAGGCGCTGATCTCCGTTATGACCTACGGCTTGAATATCATTCTGGGAGGGATCAGCGAAACGATGGTAACGGCGTATGGCCTGTACTACAGATCCAGCAGTTTCTGCTGTTTGCAGCGTTCGGAATGAGAGACGCTATCACGCCGATAACCGCCTTTGCTTTCGGAATGTCTGACCGTCAGCGAATGAAGAACTGCGTGAAGTACGGTCACATCTACACGGCTGTTATTATGCTTGTGGGATTTATCGCGCTGGAGATCTTCGCGGTGCCGTTCTCGGGGATCTTCGACCTTTCGGGCGAGACGCAGGAGCTTTGTATCAGCGCAATGCGGATCGTTTCGACCTGCTTCGTATTCGCGGGCGTGAATATCGCCTTTCAGGGACTGTTTCAGGCGATGAGGGGCGGGGTCCAGTCGCTCGTTGTTTCCGTGTGCAGACAGATACTGTTTATCTTCCCGTTTGCGCTTATATTTGCGGGGATCGCGAAGTCCGATCCGCAGATGAATTGGCTTATCTGGCTGACATTCCCCATCGCCGAGATACTCACGGCTGTGATAGCTGTGATAATGTTCGTGGGAATTTGGAAAAAGAACAAATTCAGAAGTTGAATAAGTTTGTGGAGAATTACCATTTGCAATTTTCCCGAAAATATGGTATAATATAACCATAAACAAAAGGTCACCTCTAAAAACCTTGTTTGAGATAAAATCGCCATAGCACACCGTCTGCTGCGTCAAGCCTCCTCGCAGCGTTTTGCCGAAGGCATAACGCGGGCATACAAGCCTTGCTTCGTCGGCAGCATTATCCGCCGCAGGC
>CAYMTG010000049.1:0-12578 GCA_964393305.1 uncultured Ruminococcus sp. | reverse complement strand
GGATAACGACAATGCAGAAGAAAATCGGCGTATTGACAAGCGGCGGCGACGCTCCCGGTATGAACGCGGCGGTAAGAGCTGTCACCAGAACCGCTATTTACAAGGGATTTGAGGTGGTTGGTATCCTTCGCGGATACAACGGACTGCTTAACAGTGAATTCAGAAGCCTTACAAGAGGCTCTGTTTCCGATATTATCCAGCGCGGCGGCACTATGATCTACACCGCGAGATGTCCCGAGTTTAAAGAGTGGGAAAACATCATGAGAGCAAAGGAGATCTGCGAGCGTGAGAATATGTGCGGCATCGTCACGATCGGCGGCGACGGCACGTTCAGGGGCGCGGCGGATCTGTCGAAAGCGGGTGTTCCGTGTATCGGAATTCCCGGCACTATCGACAACGATATTCAATGCTCAGAATATACGATAGGCTACGACACGGCTATGAATACCGTCGTCGAGATGATAGACAAGATCCGCGACACAAGCCAGTCGCACGAGCGCTGCGCCGTTGTCGAGGTAATGGGCAGACACGCGGGACATATCGCGCTGTCTACCGGTCTTGCGTGCGGCGCTACCGCTGTTATCGTTCCCGAAATGCCGCACGATATGGACGCGATCATCGCTCGTATCAAGGAAGTCCGCAAGATGGGCAAGAAGCAGTTCATCATCGTTGTCGCGGAGGGCGTAGGCGGCGTTGATCAGATCGCTAAGGAGATACAGGAGGCTACCGGCATCGAATCGAGAGCGACCGTGTTTGGTCATGTTCAGCGCGGCGGCTCCCCTACGGTACGCGACAGAGTAATGGCGTCCGAGATGGGTTACTACGCGGTGGAGCTTCTCGAAAAGGGCATTGGGAACCGCGTTGTCGGCTACAAGGACGGCAAGGTATACGACGTTGATATCCAAGAAGCGCTCTTGATGAAGAAACCCTTTAACGAGCGCCGTTACAAGATCTGCAACGAGATCAATTTCTAAAAAATCATGAAAATATCAAAACAGAGTAGAGTCTTACGCGTTAAGTGTCGCTTTGAACGGAGAGTTGTCAAGCGGACGAAAAGCCCCCGGACGGCTTGCGGTGTAAGGCTCGCATCTCGCTGTACATAACCGAATAATGGCCGTTGGCTTATTTATTTCTTTGTGTATAACGAAAAGGAGGATAAGACAATGGCTATTTTTAAAAAATCGGCACTGGAGCTGAAAAACATTCGCTGTCTCGTGGTGACCGCGCTTCTTATCGCGCTGGAGCTGATAATAAAGCAGTTCACGATAAAGATAACGCCCGACCTTAAGATCTCGTTCGCGTTTCTGGCGAAGGCTTCGATAGGTATGCTGTACGGACCGACCGTGTCGTTTCTGTCGGGTCTGGCGTCCGATCTTATCAGTTTTCTGATCAAGCCGTCGGGTACGTTTTCGCCGCTGTTTACTCTGCAGGAGGGATTTGCGGGAATGCTCTACGGACTGTTCCTCTACAAGCTGAGGATGTCGCGCATGGAGCTTCATGATAAGGCGCTCTTTAAAAAGAGCTTTAAGGAGAACGGCAAGCAGATTGCGCGCATCGTACTTGGAAAGCTCGCGGTGACCGTCGGTATCAACCTGTTCTACACACCGCTCGCGCTGATAGCTACCTATTCTATGGAGGCGGGGGAGTTCGTGTACGGTTCGGTGCTTATGGGATACCCGAAGCGGCTTCTGAAGAACGCCATTCAGTACCCCGTGGACTGCGTTATGCTTATGCTGGTGCTGCCGATGGTGGCGACGGCGTATTATATGGTTTTTAAGGGCAATAACAATAATAACAACAAACAATTCGGAGAAACGTGAAATGAACAAACTGGGATTTATTGGATTTGGCAATATGGGCGGCGCTATCGTGCGCGGCGTGAACAACAAGCTGGGCAACACGGCTGTTTTCGTGTACGACAAGGACACGAAAAAGCTTGACGGCATTTCCAACTACGGCGCTACTGCGGCGGCGTCCGTTTTCGAGCTTGCTAAGAGATGCGACTATCTGCTGCTCGCGGTAAAGCCGCAGCAGCTTGACGGGGTGCTTGAGGAGATTAAGAGGGCGGACAATCACGACATAGTGATTATTTCGATCTGCGCGGGAATTTCGGCTGAGTACATCAGGGAACGCACCTTTGATAAGGCGAAAATCGTCCTTGTAATGCCGAATACCCCGATGATGCTGGGCTTTGGCGCGTCGGCTATGGCGCAGTGCGACAACGTCTCCGAGAAGGAATTCGCGTTCGCCAAGAAGATAATCGGCTCGTGCGGTATCACCGAGACTATCCCCGAGGACAAGATGAAGGAGGTCATCGCGATAAACGGCTCATCTCCCGCGTTTATCTACCTCTACGCAAAGGGGTTTGTTGATTATGCCGGAAAGGCGGGGATCGATGAGGGCGCGGCGCTTCGCTTGTTCGCGCAGTCGCTTATCGGCTCGGCAAAAATGCTCACCGAAAGCGGAATGACCGTTGACGAGCTGATAAAGCAGGTATCCTCCCCCGGAGGCACTACTCTCGCGGGGTTAGACGAGCTGTATAACGGCAAGCTCACCGATACGGTGGTAAAGGCGTGCGAGGCTTGCACGAAACGGGCATACGAGCTTGGCAATAAGAAATGATTTGCCTAGACCTAAGGCTGCCTTGGGAAAAATATGTCCTGTAAGCAGTTTTTGCTTGTGCATATTTTACAAAAAAGAGGGGATGGTTTTGTGAGTTCTTCCCTTGTTTTTTGCGATTAAGGCGGATTTGTTGATACTTGCTATTGACAAATCCCTTTTTTTATAGTAAAATTAAATAATAGGGGGTTTGTACCCAAATATGACTTTCCGAATTCTATAAAATGTAGAGGTTTAAAATGCGTTTTGGCAGCGTGGAGTTTTTTAAAGTACTGATCAGAACGGTGCTTGTAATATTGTTTTTTGTTCCGCTGATACTCGCTGTGGTGTTCGGCGTGCTTTTCGTGACCAAAAACGCCGAGCTGAAAGAGGTTCAGAAGAAGAACGTCGCCATACAGACGGTGGCGGACGTGCTTGTCCGCGAGAAGGCGGGTACGGCCGAGGATTTCTACAATATTTTTGAAATGAGCGGTATACCGTACGAGGAGTTTATCGCGCTTGTCAACCGCAGCGGCAAGATGGACGCTCAGGAGTTCTACGCCGTACTCTCCAAGGCGGGAATTTCCGACGCGAATATTATAGAGCTGGCAGCCGCCAACAAGACGGTAAGCGGAGCGGAGTTTTATAGCATAATGACGAAAAACGGCATTACCGATGAGGATCTGATGACCGCCGTTCTCAATAATCAGGCGTCCGCGCAAAATCTGTACGATCTGCTCAAGCAGTGCGGGATGAGCGACAGCGACATCAAGGAGCTTGCGGAGCTTTCCGGCAGCGTTCAATCGCCGTCAGGGACAAGCAGTGCGGAGAATTCCGGCGGGTCGACAGGGGAGAGCGTTCCCGCTTCCTCGGACACGAACTCCGAACCCGCTGCCCCCACCGGGGACAGTCCGTATGCAAGTCTCTATCCCGATATGTATGTAACGGCTCCGTCCTCATACGTCCGCGAGAAGGGTACCGTATATCTCACGTTTGACGACGGACCTAACGAGAATACTGCGGATAAGCTCTACATATTACGCAGCCGTGGGGTAAAGGCGACGTTCTTCGTCGTTCCCGACAGAAGCGAGACTTGTACGCAGCTGCTGAAGCAGATAGTGGCGGACGGTCACGCAATAGGCGTTCACAGCGCCTCGCACGATTACGAGAAGATATACGCCTCGGTTGAAGCGTTTCTTGACGATTTCTACGAGGCATGGGATACGATATATGACGCTACCGGCGTGAAAACGCAGATTTTCCGGTTCCCGGGCGGCAGCAAGAACGATTATAACGAAGCGACAAGGGACGCAATCATCGAGGAAATGACGAGGCGCGGCTTCAGGTACTACGACTGGAACGTGGACAGCGGCGACGCGGCGGGCGCAACCTGGACGCAGATGCACAACTCTATTCCGAGCGACATCGGGAATATGTACCGTTCCTTCGTACTGATGCACGATAAGGTAAGTACGACGTATGTGCTGGACGATGTGATCGCCGTTCTCCAGAATGAGGGGTACAAGTTCGACAAGATAAACGACGATACGCAGCCCGCTCAGTTTATAGGACCGTTTGCGTAGCTTTTGAAGAATAATTAAAGGAATCTCTGAAAACCTCTTTTTAGCCTGTCCGTACCCCGCGCAGCGGGACGCGTGCGGACGTCGAAACGGTATCTTTCGGAGTTTTCGGAGAACATCTGAAGTATTGGGGATTTGAAAGGAATTTGACTATGGGACTCAAGGATAATTTTTCGCAGGCTGTAAAAGAGTTGTGGAAAAAGGACGGACAAGATGGCGAGCCTGCTCAGTCCGGCGCAAAGGAACCCAGCGAGCTTGATAAATATCTTCGTGGTCAGAACGAGCAAGGGCAGTCTGCCGCAGGCGGAGAGATGGGCACCGGCGGAGTTCCACTCGAAACTCCTTATTTTCCGAATAATACGGGAGAATCTGTAAAGCCGCAGCAGTCCGCGCAGCCGACCGGTTCCGTGGGCGCGGCTCCCGAGCAGCCGGTTGACAGACCTTCGGCAAATGCGTCGGTTTCCGCTCCCGATCCTCAGGCGCAGCAGCCGGTCGATAACGGATACAACCGGAATGCTTCATCAGGCGGCAACTACGGACAGAACAGCGCCGCTGCAAGCTACGGCGGGAATAACAGCGGCTACGGCGGGAATAACAATGGTTACAGCGGGAATAATAACGGCTTTAGCGGCAATCCCGATGGCGGCAATCTGAACGGAAGATTTACGACCCCTCAGGGCAGCGGCGGCAGCCCCGCTCCTATGGGAGGCATGGGCGGCGAGGTCGAGGAAACCACCGTTATTTCCAAGAATACCCAGATCGAGGGTAATATACGCTCTCTCGCCAATATGACGGTAGACGGCAATATCAAGGGCAACGTTGAAACCACCCGCAACGTGGATATGACGGGTAAGATAGTGGGCGATATTATCGCGAATAACGCCGCCCTGAACTCTGCGGCTATGCAGGGCAACATTTCCCTTAAGGGCAGAATGAAGATGGATCGCGACACGATTCTTATCGGGGATTTGTCTTCGCAGTATGCGGACATAAACGGAAGGATCCGCGGCAAGCTCGATATTGTGGGCAAGGCGGAGCTTAAACGCGACGCGATAGTGTTCGGCGACATCAACGCATCCACGATTGCGGTGACGGACGGCGCGATTATTCAGGGTTACGTCAATACGACGTTCCTCTCCAAGGACGACAGCCGCAACGTATTCCCCGACGCGATCTCCATTGAGGAGCAGAAGCAGTCGGCAGGCGCGAACCCCGTGGGAAATCGGAATACAGGGAATATGGGGAATACGGATAATTCCGTCAGCCCTGTCGGTCCCAACACCTGATTATTAGCGAGAGGTAATTTTGCGAATGAGCAACGATAATAAGCAGAAGTCGCTTGCGGCTACAATTATCACCGTCCTTGTGGCACTGGCGGCGATCGCGGCAGTAGCTGTGGGCATTATTATGATGAATAAAAAGGACGAGCCGGATGTATCGGACGGGAGCGTCTCCGTTTCGGAGGCTTTGGCGGACGAGTGCGCCGAAGCGGCGAACGAGCTGGTTCAGAAGAACTACACGATACTTAAGCTGTACGTGATCGAGGGACTTCCCTATAAGACGGTATACGGCAACAGCTCCGAGGACGGTTACTATACGGTCGATGACGCGGATTATACCGATTTCTCGCAGATAGAGGAGCTGGTAAGGAGCGTGTATACGGCGGATGAGGCGGAGCGTGTTCTCTTTCGGTATCCCATAAATACGGAGGTCGGAACCGAGGAGGTCCAGGTTTACAAGGAGCATAAAGATCCGGTTGACGGCTCGGATTGTCTGGGAATAATCGAGGGCTTCAAACCCGACAGCGAGTATTCCCGCGACTGGTCGAAGTGCAGAATTACTGTTTCCCCCAAAAGCGAGACGGAGTGCGAGCTTACCGTTATCGCGGACGGCTATACCGAGGAAGAGGCAAACTCCCACCCGGAGTCTGTGCTTACCGCCAAGATGGTAAAGCAGGACGGCAAGTGGCTGATGTCCGCGATGTTAAAATAAGGCTGAAGCGAGGGGCATACTATGGGCAAGAAAGAAACCCCCTTTTCGATATACGCGAAGGTGAGTCAGCTGGCGTTTGTCATTGTCGCTCCGCTGCTGTTGTTTTTGCTGGGCGGCAGTTACATTGTAAAACGCTTTGAACTCCCCGACTGGGTAATGCTGATTTTCGTTGGACTGGCGATATTGTTTATGCTGTGCGGCGCGATAAACTACGTTATGCAGATCGTTCGTTACTACGAACACCGTGACAAGGACAAGAAGGTGCCTATGGCGTTCACAAGCTCCCGCCGCGACAATGATTACTATGACGACTGCCAAAATCTCAGGAAGAAGTAGCCTATGAGTTTTGGGAACCTCCAAAAACGGATTTGAAAAGAGAAAATCGGCAGACGGTGTGCTATGTTGATTTTATCCCAAGCAAGGTCTTTAGAGGTGACCTTTTGACGCTATGAAGAAAAACGAGCCGATTTATCAGGAAATGCGTTCTTTAGCGCCGTATTTCCTAATTGTCAGCGGGGTGTACCTTGCGGTGACGACAGCGCTGTGTTTCGCTATGGATTTTGATTACACGCTCCCCGTTGGCGCGGTATACGGTATGATGACAGCGGCAGTAAATTTCCTGCTTCTGGGAAAGACAGCCCAGAAGGCGCTGCGAAAACGCACGGAGAAGTCCGCCAACACTTATATGAGCACGATGTACGCGCTCCGCTATCTCGGTCTGTTTGCAGTGCTGACTCTCGGCGCGCTGGCGCCGTTTATAAATCTTCTCACGGCGATCATACCCTTATTCTTCCCGAAAATCGCCATACTGATAAGAACAATCATAAGAAAGGAGGAATGATGCAATATGCCAAATGCGTTAATGCTAGCCTCCGCCGCTTCTGAGAGATCGCTCGAAGTCAACGGCGCGTTAAAGGTCGTTAAGCTCTTTGAGATAAACGGCACGGAATTCTGGCTGACTGAGAGTGTGATAGTTCAGTGGTTTGTAATACTCATACTGCTGGCTGTCATACTGATCCTCACTCATAATATGAAGCCGGTTCCGGAGACAAAGCGACAGGCAGCCGCTGAGATGCTTGTTGAGTTTGTCCGCGACACGGTCGACGGCACTATGGGCAAAAAGTATGGCGCGTATACGCCATACATAATGACGCTCCTGTGCTACATTATGATAAGCAACCTGATGGGACTTCTGGGACTGCGCAACCCGACAGCGGACGTCTCGGTTACCGGAACGCTTGCGATTATAACATTTTTCTTGGTTCAGTATAATCGTGCGAAAACCGGCAAGTTCAAGGGGTATTTTAAGAGCTTTATCGAGCCGCTCCCGTTTATGCTGCCCTTTAACATAATCGGTGAGTTCGCGAACCCGCTTGCATTGGCACTGCGTTTGTTCGGCAATATGACTGCGGGTACCGTAATCGGCGCGCTGATTTATTTTGCTCTCGGGAATTTCGCGGTTCTTATTCCGGCGGTAACGTCTCTCTACTTCGACGTCTTCTCAGCGGTAATGCAGGCATACATCTTTATCATGCTGAGTATGTCCTACATCTCATCTGCGGAATGTGAGTAACGCGGAGGAAAACAAGTCCCAAAATATATCCCGCGTGGGATACAAGGCACAATGTGCTATATTTTAACTTAATGGAGGAAAACACATTATGGAAACTTTAGCTAGAGCAATCGTTCTCGGCCTTTCGGCATTGGGCGCGGGTACCGCGATGATCGCGGGTCTTGGCCCCGGTATCGGCGAGGGTTACTGCGGCGGACAGGCAGTTGCCGCTATCGGAAGACAGCCCGAGGCTTCCGGCGCGATTACCAGAACTATGATCATCGGCGACGCGCTCGCGGAGACAACAGGTCTGTATGCGCTCGTTATCGCGCTTCTTCTCATGTACGCTAACCCGCTTATCGGCAAGCTTTGATTAAGAGAGCAAACGGATTAGTTTATTTGGGAGGAGGAAATGGTAATGCTGAATATTCTCAGCAGCATAAGTGAAGCAGCGGAAAGCAGAGATTGGTATGAAGCGCTCGTATCCATAAATCCTGCCACAATCGTTTTCACGCTGATAAATACGCTCATCATCTTCCTGATTTTCAGAATTTTCCTGTATAAGCCGGTCTGCAAGATCCTTGACAAGCGCAAGGAGATGGCGGCGTCCGAGATCTCCGAGGCTCAGAAGGCCAAGGAAGCGGCTCAGAAGGCGGAAGAGGAATACACTGCGCGTCTTGCCGACGCTAAGAACGAGGCTGCCGAAATCGTAAAGCAGGCTACGCTCAGAGCGCAGAAGCGCGAGGAGGAGATCGTCTCCGAGGCAGCTAAAAAGGCGGCGGATATCCGCGCCAAGGCGGAGGAGAATATTGAGCGCGAAAGACAGAAGGCAGTAAACGAGATCAAGGACGAAATCTCCGAGATGGTAGTTATGGCTGCAAGCAAGGTCGTTGAGAAGGAAATATCCGCTAAGGACAACGAGGCGCTTATCTCGAAGTTCTTGAACGAGGTTGAGTCGGTTTAAGACGAAACCCGCTGAAGAAAGGAATTTGCTATGAACGACAAGGCTGAAAAGGTATACGGCGAAGCGTTCTTCGAGCTTTGCGAGGAACGGGGCGACGCCGTTATGAAGGATATACTCGAGGAGCTTACCGTACTCGACGGGATCTTTAAGGAAAATCCCGAGTTCGTGAAGCTTATGGGTACACCCACAGTTGCGGTTGAAGAAAAGATATCCATGGTAGATGAGATGTCAAAGTCCGGCGGAATAAGCGAGCTTACGACAAATCTCCTTTGCCTGTTGGCGGAGAAGAACCGCTTCGGCTGCCTCTCCGGGATCATCAAGTATTTCCGTGCGGAGTACAACGAGCGGTTCAAGCTTGCGGATATCACAGTAACAAGCGCCCAGCCGTTGACTGACGCTCTTAAAGAGCAAATTGCCGCAAAGATGTCGCAGATCATCGGTAAGAAGGTCACAATCATCGAAAAGGTGGACGAAAACCTTATCGGCGGCGTCATTATCGACTACGGCAGCCGTCGTTACGACGGAAGCGTTAAGTCCAGGCTTAACGCGCTTAAAAACGAGCTTGCTTCGATCATCTGAGAAAGTTCGTTTTCATTAACTTATAGAAGGGATGTATGTTATAATGGATTTACGCCCCGATGAAATAACGGGCCTTATCAAAGCCCGCATTAAAAACTACAATGCTAAGATCCAGCTCGGAGACGTGGGCACGGTCGTTACCGTCGGCGACGGTATCGTGCGTATTCACGGACTCGAAAAGTGTATGCTTAACGAGCTTCTGGAGTTCGAGAACGGCGTTCAGTGTATGGCGCTCAACCTCGAACAGGACTTTGTAGGTGCGGTAATGTTGGGTTCCGACTCGGGAATTAAAGAGGGCGACACCGTAAAGCGCACGAACTCCATTGTGTCCGTGCCTGTCGGAGAAGAACTTCTCGGACGTGTTGTAAACTCTCTCGGACAGCCGCTTGACGGCAAGGGCGACATCTTGGCGAAGGAAACCCGACCTATTGAGAAGATAGCGTCCGGTATCATCACCAGAGAGCCTGTAAACGTTCCGCTCCAGACCGGTATCAAGGCAATCGACTCCATGATCCCGATCGGAAGAGGTCAGCGTGAGCTTATCATCGGCGACAGACAGACGGGCAAGACCGCTATCGCTATTGATACTATCATCAATCAGAAGGGCAAGGACGTGATCTGCATCTACGTCGCTATCGGTCAGAAGAACTCTACCGTAGCCGGCGTTGTGGATACGCTTACCACCAACGGCGCTATGGATTACACTATCGTGGTATCTTCCACCGCGTCCGAGCTTGCGCCCTTGCAGTACATTGCTCCGTATTCGGGCTGCACTATGGGTGAATACTTTATGGAGAAGGGAAAGGACGTTCTCATCGTATACGACGATCTGTCCAAGCACGCGGTCGCTTACCGTGCGCTCTCCCTGCTGCTTAAGCGCCCGCCGGGACGTGAGGCGTACCCGGGCGATGTATTCTACCTCCACTCAAGACTTCTTGAGCGTGCGGCTCGCCTTAACGACGAATACGGCGGCGGCTCGCTTACCGCGCTCCCGATTATCGAGACGCAGGCGGGTGACGTTTCCGCGTATATTCCTACAAACGTTATCTCCATCACCGACGGACAGATATTCCTCGAAACGGAGCTGTTCAACTCGGGCGTTCGTCCCGCTGTCAACCCCGGTATCTCGGTTTCCCGTGTCGGCGGCAACGCGCAGATCAAGGCGATGAAGAAGGTTTCGGGTACCCTGAAGCTCGACTACTCGCAGTATCGTGAGCTTCAATCCTTCTCGCAGTTCGGTTCCGACCTCGACCAAGACACGAAGAACCGTCTGGCGAAGGGCGAGCGTATCGTTGAGGTCCTCAAGCAGGATCAGAATTCGCCTCTCGAGGTTGAGGAGCAGGTCGTGGTTATCTACGCGGTAATCAACAACTACCTCTCGTCCATTCCGGTTGAGAAGATCAAGCAGTACCAGAATGATCTGCTTGAGCATATCAAGAACACCAAGCCCGAGATCCTCAGCGGCATAAAGACCGAGAAGGTGATCACTCCCGAAAATGAGAACGAGCTTAAGAGCGTCCTCGAGAGCTTTGCCGCGTCGTATGCGGGCTGACCGAAAGGAGTATTTATGAAGCAGGCTTCTTTTGTAATGAGCATAGTAGCGCTGTCGATCGCGGTTGTAACGGCGCTGGCGGTAACGTGGCTTTATATTGAGAAGAAGGTCAAATATATCACTACGGCGGATGATATCTGATCTACGTTTAATACGCAATAAGAAGGGGTGATATTTTTTGGCAAGCGGAAATATGAAGGCGATCAAACGCCGCATCAAGTCCGTAAGCTCCACACGGCAGATCACCAAGGCGATGGAGCTGGTAGCGTCCAGTAAACTCCGCAGGGCAAAGGCTCGCGCAGAGCTTGCTCGTCCCTACTTCAACGAGCTGTACAAGACGATGTGCGAGATAGCCTCCGCGAACGTCGATTTTTCCACCATTTACACCGAGAAACGCGAAGTGAAAAACAAGCTGTTCATCGTTGTTGCGGGTGACAGAGGTCTGGCGGGCGGCTACAACTCCAACGTCCTGAAAATGGCGGTGTCCGCGCACGCCGGAGACGCGGTAAAGCCGAAAATAATCGCTATCGGCAGAAAGTCCGGCGAGTTTTTTGAGAAACGCGGCTACGAGGTCGTAGCTTCCTACACGAATATTGCCGAGGACATCAAGCCCAACACGGCGCAGGATATCGCGGATATAGCGATCGAGATGTTCGCACGCGGCGAGGCAGACGAGGTGCAGGTGTTCTACACCATGTTCGTATCGTCGATGTCGCAGCAGGCGGAGAGTATGCGTGTACTCCCCATGGACACGGTGAAGCTGGATGGTTACGGCACGATGAATTACGACCCGTCTCCCGAGGCGGTGTTCAACCGTATCGTGCCGAGATTTACGGCGAGCCTTATCCAGTGCGCGGTAGTCGAGAGCTATGCGTCAGAGCTTGGCGCACGCCGCACGGCAATGGAAAGCGCGACCGACAACGCCGACGCTATGACGGAAAGCCTCTCGCTGCTGTACAACAGAGCGCGTCAGGCAAGCATTACCAACGAAATTATCGATATAGTTTCGGGCGCGTCGGCACAGTCCTAATCGGTTCATAAGCACAGTTCTAAACCTTACAGAAAGGATTTAGCAGATTATGTCAAATCAGAACATAGGCACTATCGTTCAGGTAATCGGCGCGGTTCTGGATATCCGTTTCGCGCCGGATAGTCTGCCCGATCTGCTTAACGCCATCGAAATCGACAACAACGGCAAGAAGCTGACTGTCGAGGTGGCGCAGCATATAGGCGACGACATCGTCCGCTGCATTTCAATGGGCAGCACGGACGGTCTTGTCCGCGGTATGGAAGCAGTCGATACGGGTTCGTCCATCAAGGTTCCCGTGGGCGAGCAGACGCTTGGACGTATCTTTAATCTTCTGGGTGAAGCGGTTGATAACAAGCCGCAGCCCGAAACAGAGGAGAAGTGGGAGATCCACCGTCCCGCTCCTACGTTTGAGGAGCAGGAGGCTTCTAACGAGGTTCTCGAAACAGGCATTAAGGTCGTTGACCTTATCGCGCCTTACCTCAAGGGCGGCAAGATCGGCTTGTTTGGCGGCGCGGGCGTTGGTAAGACCGTACTTATCATGGAGCTTATCAATAACGTCGCAAAGCAGCACGGCGGTATCTCCGTATTTACAGGCGTAGGCGAGCGTACCCGTGAGGGTAACGACCTCTACCGCGAGATGATGGAGTCCGGCGTTATCAACAAGACCGCGTTGGTTTACGGTCAGATGAACGAGCCGCCGGGAGCGAGAATGAGAGTTGCGCTTTCGGGAC
>CAYMTG010000048.1:0-12787 GCA_964393305.1 uncultured Ruminococcus sp. | reverse complement strand
TCTCGGATGTGCCGTCCTTTCCGTACGGTGAAAAACCACCGGCAAATTCGTACGTATCGTTCCTGTTAAATAGGGAAAACGCCGCACCCACAGACAACGCTGCGAGTACTTTCTTTACACTATCCATATTAGATCCTCCAATAAGATTTTAGAGCAAATTCTTGACAAATTCCAAATAATCTGCTATAATATATAGGTTACTCATTCTCCGGCTTTTTTCTGAAAGGAGAATTTATATGCAGGATAATTTTAAAGAAAAACAAATCGAAAAAGCTATCCTTGTCTCTGCGGACATCGGAGAATACGATCCCGACGTCTCAATGGACGAGTTATCGGAGCTTGCGCAAACTGCCGGAGCGGAGGAGACGGCCCGCGTTATCCAGAAGCGCGAAGCATACGATTCCGCGACCGTTATCGGAGAGGGCAAGCTTGACGAGGTCAAGGAGCTTTGCGAGAAGCTCGGCGCGACGCTGCTCATTTTCGATTGTGAGCTTACCGCTTCTCAGATACGCAACGTTGAGGACGAAACAAACGTCCGCGTTATCGACCGCACCATGCTTATTCTGGATATTTTCGCGGGAAGGGCGGTCTCCGCTGAAGGTAAGCTTCAAGTTGAGCTGGCGCAATTGCGTTACAGACTCCCTCGGCTTATGGGGCTAGGTACGTCAATGTCCCGTCTGGGAGGCGGCATAGGTACACGAGGACCCGGTGAAACGCAGCTCGAAACCGACAGGCGGCACATTCGCCGACGTATTGACAAGCTCGCCGCCGAGCTGAAGGAGCTGGAGCTGCGCCGAGGCTATTCCCGTACCCGCCGCAAGAAGGACAACGTTCAGGTGGGCGCTATCGTCGGCTACACCAACGCGGGGAAATCCACGCTCCTCAACCTGTTGACGGGAGCGGACGTTCTCGCGGAGGACAAGCTGTTTGCAACCCTTGACCCTACCTCGCGCTCTATCGAGCTTCCCGACGGGCGAAGCCTTTTGCTGGTAGACACCGTCGGACTTATCCGCAGACTGCCGCATCATCTGGTAGAGGCGTTCAAGTCAACGCTTGAAGAAGCCGCTTGTGCGGACATCATAATTCACGTTTGTGATATTTCAGACCCCGATGCTGCCGAGAAGTCGGATGTTACGCTAAAGACCCTGGCGGAGCTGGGTGCGTCTGAGATACCTGTTGTGACAGTTCTCAACAAGTGCGATAAAATCTCGCAGAACATTCCCACAGACGACAAGACCGTCAAGATCTCCGCGCTCAAAAACGAGGGAATAGACGAGCTTCTCAGAGCTATCTCGCGCAATCTCCCGCAAACCTCAAAACGCATGACGCTTCTGCTGCCGTACGATAAGGCGGGTTTGTCCGCGCAGATCCGCGAAAACGGCAGGGTGTTCAGCGAGGAGTACACCGAGAACGGAGTTCTCCTTGATGCGCTGGTTGATGTAACGCTGATTTCCCGACTTAGCGGATACGCTGTGGAGCGATGATCACAACAGTACCTCGCACACACCCACGTTCCTTACCGACAGGGCATGGCAGGTTCCCGCGCCGAAGGTGCGCTCCATATTCATTTTGAACTGGACAAGCGCATCAAGCGGAACAAACGCCTGAATACAGCCGGAAAAGCCATCGCTGCATATTCTGCATGCGCCCTTCCTATGGAGGGCGTATTCCGCTGTGTTGAGGGCAATCGACATATCCTGATGGCGAACGTCCTCTACCGAGTAAACGTTCTGTAAATATTTGTAAGAAGAGTTTCCGCTCTCCGTTACCGCGTTGAGAAAGTCATCGAAATTGTCCTTTTTAAGAGCGTGAACCAGCCGCTCGACTCTTCCGTTCTCACGAAAAAAGTGAATAGCTCGGAGTACCGCCCTGTCTCCGAAATTGCGGCGAAGCTCGTTGATATTCAACATAATATCCGAAATCGACAGGGAACGGAGAGTAGCGCAGTCGAAGAAAGCCGCAATATCCTTCATTTCCTTCTCGATCGCCTTGATCTCATTGTCGTAGATTGGCACCGTACCGAGGTTTACTATACACAAAGCGTGATCGTAGCGGCTGAAATCAACGGGGATATCTTCAACAATAGGAGTATCATCGTCCTTAAAATCAATAGCCACAAATCCGCCCGTCGTACAGGCTGTCTGATTGGTGAGATTAGTTATTTTCCCGAAGAACTCCTTCTCGGCTGAGAACGCTATATTGGCAGTTTTCCCCGGAGAAACTATATCGTCATTAAACAGGGATGAGAATATTCTCACCAGCAGCACCTCAAAAGGAGCCGCAACCGAAAGTCCCACGCCTTTTACCGCAGATGCGGTTACGAAGGCGCGCATTCCGCCGACCTTTAAGCCGTTTTCCTTAAAGAAATGGAGTATCCCTCGGACGATCGCAGTCGAGCTGCCCATTTCGTCGTCGCGTTTTTCGGTATCGTTGATGTCGATTTTAATTTCATCGGAGCTATCCGGCTTTATGATGACGAAGTTGTCCTCAAAGGTCTCAGCAATGGCGATAATATCCGAGTCCACACCTGCGGCAAAGACCTTTCCGTTGTTGTGGACCGTCTGATTTCCGCAAATCTCGGTGCTCGCGGGGGCGGAGAAATATCGTGCGTGGTCGGATATTCCGTTAAAATATCCGCAAAATCCCTCGCGCAGTGCAGTATAGCGAGCGGCTTGCGCCGGAAATTGGGAAGTGGAACAGAGGTCTTTCAGTTCTTTAACAACGGGTCTCATTATGTCTGATTTCTCCTTAAAATTTTATTTCTCTGTATAGAATAAATGCTTTGGTTTCTCACGGTGTGCTGATGTGGACAGCACCAAACCCATGCAGGCGTGCATCATGACCATCGCCGTACCGCCTGTGCTGATGAACGGCAGGGGAATACCTATAACCGGCACTACCGACAGTACCATTCCGATATTTACCACGCAGTGGAAGAACACCATAGCAAACACTCCCACGCATATCAATTTACCAAGCTTATCCTGCGCTACCGAAACATTTGAGAGCAGTTTAAGGCACAGCACAGCCAAAGCGATCACCACGCACATACACCCGATAAATCCCAGCGTCATTCCGATATACGAGAAGATGAAGTCGTTGTAGATTTCGGGCGTGTAGGTGTAGATCTCCTCGTCGAAGCCAAGCCCCTTAAGCTGTCCCGAGCCGAGCGCAATTGTGCCGTTGTATTGCTGCAAATAGATATCCAGTCGTTCCTCTTCCTGCATCTCCTTGTCGAATAGTACAAGAATTCGTTTTTTATGGTGGGATTGCATGATGAAGTTCCAAGCAACAAGTAATACGGGAGGAACACACGCTATTCCCGCGACAATATATTTCCATGACAGCCCGCCCATAAACAGCATACAGATGAATATGAACAGGAATACCAGAGCCGAGCCGGCATCGCCCTGTTTAATGATAATTGCGACAGGCGCCAATCCGTGTACGCAGACAAGCAGCAGGTGAGGAAGCGAGTTGATCTTATCTCCCAGGTGTGAAATATGCGTTGCCAGCGTGATGATAAAGACGAATTTCAGAATTTCCGAGGGCTGGATAGTCATAAATCCGAGATCCAGCCAGGCAGCGTCGTCGTCACGCTTGACTGCCAGCGGAGTAAACAGCAGCAGCTGAAGTATCACCGCGATCGGCGTATATAGATACCAGTACTTTGACAAAAACTTGTAGTCGAAGAGGCTCACAACGAACGAAGCGCCTATACCCAGGATTGCGGCTACAACCTGAGTCTTAAAGGTATCCTCGTTTAGGAAGTGCTCATAGTATCCATTGTAGACATGACCTGTGACGGTCATTGTTTTGACCAGAAACAGATCGAAAACCGTCAGTCCGATGCAGATAAGCGGGAGTATCTTGTCAACGTGTTTAAAATAGTTTCGCAGATAATTTAATATTTCTTTCATTGTACACCCAATATTTTCCAAATGTGACCCAAAACAGCCACCTCTATTATTATATAACTTTTTTTCGCGGTTTGCAATAGAATTTTCGTTTATTGTAAAGAAAATCTTAAATTCCGCTGAAAAATATAAAAAGCCGAGTTTTTTTGAAAAAACTTCGGCTTTTTGAACAAAGTAACATTAGTATAAAAATATTTTAAGTGGTAAAACTTGTTTGCGCCGGGGTCTTACCTTACCGTATGGTTCATAACCATCTTTTTTATGAATTCTGTCATGCGGAGCGGTCGTCCGTTGATAATACCCTGAACCAGATCGGCATTGAACGCGGCGGCGTTCTTGAGGTCGTCGGCGTTGTCAACGCCGTTAATGCAGACACGGATGTTCTTTTCATGAGCGCGCTCTATCAGCGATTTCACGAACGCTTCCGATACGGGGTCGTCCGACAGGCGGCTGCATCTTAGCTTTATCATATTGACATTGGGGTTTTCAATCGGAGCGTCAGTGAAGAAGCTGCCATCCTTATCGTCCACAACGATGTGTACGCCCAATGCCGCCAGTTGTTTAACATTGTGGTTGGCAAGCATACCGTTCGAGCTGGATACGCAAATGCTCAGTGCGTCCGGCGAGAGCGAGTATTCCAGCAATGAACGCCTTACCGCGATAACGCTTTCGTCGAGAGCCAGTATTTTCTCCGGAGCCGCAAAGCTTACAAAGAACTTAGGAAGTCCGCATTCCCGAACGGCCGAACAGAATTCGCAGATCTTCTCCAGAACGAAATTGTAAATCTCCTCCGACATTCCCATTCTATCGACAATTGGGAGAAAACGGTCACGCGGTACAATCATATCGCCGTTTCCCCAGAACAGATGTGCTTCACAGCAAACCAACTCTCCGGTAGCGGAATCCACGATAGGCGTGTATAAGAAATAGAAGTTGGTGAAGTCGTTCTCTGCGGAGACAGAGATCATCTGCTTGATGTGGAGATAGTCGTTCAGCTTTTCCTCAAGATCGTCGGAATAGTTCACGACATCGCGAAAATTGCGGTCTTTAGCGAGACGAAGCGTCCGGGTCGCGGCACGCACGCACTCCGCAACATCGTCAACGTGTTCCGGGAACATAGTGAGTCCCGCGAAAATATCTATCTTGTTCTCGGTATCGTTAAGGAACCAAGGTGAACAGAATTTTGACAAAATCGTGTGAGCAAACGCCCCCGCCGATTGGCGTGTAGCTCCGATTATAAGTATGAACAGTATATCGTTTGAGAATTGGTATACGGTCTTTGTGCCGCTGGTGGGGATAGCTGAAATATACTCTGCGATACTGCTTATAACCTGATTGGCATATTGCGCGTTGTAGATCTCGGAGAGCTTTTTCAGATTGGATATTTCCACGGAAATAACCGCGCCGCTTTGCAGATTTTCCACAGCCTCGGTAAAGTCGCGCTCAAATGCGCTGACGTTGGGGATACCTGTGTTTGGGGTGTAATACGCGAGCCGTCTGAGGTGTTCCTGAGAAGCGGCAAGCTCGTTCTCCATAAAGATACGGTAGATAACCGTCGAGATTATCTGAGTGATGCTTTTAAGCACCTTTCTGTCGCGGTTTGTCCAGCTCTTGTCGTTTTCTCCGGAGATAAACATCAGTACGCCGCGTGATTTGCCGTTTTCGTACACGCGGGACAGAGCGCAGCTTCTTTCGCCGCCGTTGTGAATTACGCCGTCCTCCTTCATGCAAAGCACGTCGTTTGCCTTGAATTCATTATCGACATATTCGTTGAACGGCACCGTTGAGGATAGCGGAACGATTCCGCCGTCGTCCTGACACTGGAACATTTTTATCGGATCGGTGCTTTCGTCAAAGAAACGGATCTCGTCCAGCGAAAAATATTCCTTGATAAGCGGAATGACCTGACCGAACGCGGATGATGTGCTTTCATTGTGCAGGATCATCGAATAGATGTTGTTGACAAGGATCTGATCCTCGAAATTCTGACCCAGAAGTTTATTTGCGTTGCGGGAGTTTTCCATCTCCTCGTAAATCATAATGTAAGAGTTTGCGATCTCGGATATGGTTTGCACCATGGTTTCGAGCAGATCGGCAGCTTTATTTACCCCGTCAATAGACTCGCCCGCAATGATCCAAGTGCCGGCTGTCTGATGCTTGATACGGATATTCTTCTTGCGTTGATAACTCATCTTGTTAAGGTTGAGTTTCTTGTCCTGACCAGGTGCGGTGGCAATGATCTCGCCTTTTTCATCTACGATAGCGGAAAACAGTCCGTCAATATGTGAAAAGGGCTGTTGAATACGCTGGAGATAGTCCAACCCCAGAAGCTCAAGGAGCTTTGGCATATTCTTTGCTGAACGCATAGATCCTTCTATTTTTTTGCGGAAACTGCTCATAACAGCGTCTTCGCCCTCGCAGTCAAGGTACTCGGTAACATCGAACATCATACCGCTTAAGCCCACAATGCCGCCGCTTTCGCTGAATTCGGGCGCGGCGCTTACATAGTACCAGCGATAATGCTCGTGAGTTTTCAGCCTGACGTGAACCTTGAGATCTTCGCTGTGTCTTCCGATAATGTCGCTGATTACGTCGCAGAATGGCTGAAAGTCATCGGGGTGAATGATGTTTCCGAGCGACACGATGTTACTTTCTGAAAACGGATTGTCTCCGCAGAAAAAGTTGATTGGAAAATCGGGTTTATACTGCATAGCAAAAGCGAAATTACCACTATTAATAACAGCCTTTTCAAGTCCCGGCATCAAAATCACTCCTTTAAGAGATGTATGTTGTTAGAGGAAACCCCTAAAATCCTCTTTTAGTCTGCTGTGCCCCGCTCAGCGAGACACAGCAGATGTCGAAACGATATTTTTGGGGGTATTCGGAAATCCCCCGGAGTTGATTGTCTTGTAGGTAGATAAGATGTATCGCGAATATCAGTTTCAACAAATTCACACAATGGTACTTATCATTGTCTTTATATAAATTATAGCACAAAATTTTCAACATTGCAAGTGGTTTTTTGCAAAAATCACCAAATTTTTTGAATAATTCATACAATCAACACAATTTCTATTCTATGCGGCAGAAACACAAAAAAGAAGCGGAACATATTGTGTTCCGCTTGTCTTTTATGAAGTTTGAATAAAACAGCCGATAAACTGCTTGTTTTCATCGTAGACCCACAACTTATCGCCGTTAGCGTATATAAAGAGCGTTTCCCCGATATTGCTCTGGATAGCGGGAAACTCTTCGAGCAGTTCCTCGTTATCGAGAGTGAGCGGCGCTTCGTTGGAGATCGCGTAATTTTGCGACTTTAATCCCTCTACCTCGCACTTGGACATATCCTCGGAGAATATTATCTTTATAATTAATGAAGAGGCATATGCGGATTTGGCAGAGTCGGTTTGTTCGCTAAAAGAATCCTTTGAATTTGATATGGAGTTCCCGTCCGCTGTCGGGCTTAGTAAATCATTGTCGTATGCCTGCTGCCCGATCTCCGAACCCACGCTCATATCATCATCGGTGCTGCGTCCGTCTGATTCTTCCATTGCGTATAGTTCGTTTGGCGCAGCGCTGCATACATCCTCTAAGACACCATCCATTTTTTGCGTCATTTGCAGTGTCAAAGCCGATACCAGGACCAGGCAGGCTGCGGACGCGCCCGTGATTGCAATTGCTTTAATCGGAAGCGGCTTTCTGCGTTTTGGCGCATTTTGAACGCTCTGAGGATTTTTTATTTCCTCATAAACCTTTGCGCGAATTCTCTCGCATTGTTCCTCGGAGGGGGAGATGTTCTGCATTTCGGCTTTATACTGCTGTTTGAAATCCATTAAAACTCAACCCCTTTCAAAAGTTTTTCCAGCATTTTCCTTGCGCGAGCAAGCTGTGAACGTACCGTATTCTCACGTGTGCCGGTGACCTTGGCGATTTGCGCGGTAGGCATATCCTCAAAGTAAAACAGGTGAACGGGTATACGGTACTTTTCAGGCAGCTTCATAACTGCGTCAAGAACTGTTTGGCGAAGCTCTTTCTTCTCCGCAGCGTATTCGGTGGTGTTTTCGGTGAGTGGTTCGCTCTCAGCTATGTTTTCGAGATCCTCGGTTTCGCCTCTATGGCGGAACCATGCCGAGGACGCAAATGTATTAACGCAGTTTACAGTACAGCGGATAAGCCATGCCTTGCGGTGATCCTCGCTCTCAAATGTGATGTTTGCTTTAAAGTAACGTAAAAATACGTCTTGGGTTATGTCCTCGCAATCGGAAGGATTTTTTAGTCGAGTAAATGCGATGCGGTACACAGTCGGCGTATAATGCCGCATAACCTCGTCAAAGCTTTCGGCGGTGACAAGCGATAATTCCATAATAACTCCCCGTTCTGATAATAATACCAAACGACTTATAAAAATGTTGCAGATTTCTTAGTCAGATCATTTTTTCAGCGTGACGTGTCACGTGGCAGCCCATATTTACGGCTACAGGCAGTCCCGCGATGTGGGTGGGCGCTTTCTCAATATTGACGCAGAGCGCGGTCACCGTGCCGCCGAAGCCCTGAGAACCGATCCCGAGCTTGTTTATCTCGGCGAGCATGGTCTTTTCCATCTCGTTATAAAGCGGATCGGGATTTCGGGTGTTAAGATCGCGGCAGAGCGCCTTTTTCGCCAGCAGCGCGCTGTACTCAAAGTCGCCGCCTATTCCCACGCCAACTACTATTGGGGGACAGGGGTTGCTTCCCGCGACAGAGACGGTCTCCACGACAAATCTGATTATATCTTCCTTGGCTGCGGATGGCGTGAACATCTTAAGGCGGCTCATATTCTCGCTGCCGAAGCCCTTAGGCGCAACGGTGAGCTTTATCTTGTCGCCGCTTACGATGCGGGTGTGGATAATGGCGGGAGTGTTGTTGTTCGTGTTGACGCGGTCAAGCGGGTCGCGCACAATGCTGAGTCGAAGCTTACCGTCAACGTAACCGTGTGCTACGCCTTCGTTTACCGCGTCCTCAAACAATCCGTTCGAGATGTGAACGTCCTGTCCGATCTCGGCGAAAACCACCGCCATACCGGTGTCCTGACAAATCGGCACTGACAGCTCGTTCGCCGCGTCCAGATTTGCAGTAATGTCGCCGAGAACGCTTCGGCACAGCTCGCTCTTTTCGGATTTTGCCGCGTTTTCAATGCATTCGCGCATTCCGCAGGGGAGATGAAGGTTTGCTTCAACGCAAAGCTCGGCTATTGTATCGGTTATCAGTTTGCAGTCAATTTCTCGCATAATTACTCCTTTATTTCACGATTTTTCCCGAGACGCAGACCAGCGCGGGAACTGCTGTGACACTCAGCGGGTCCTCGTTAAACAGCGAGAAGTCCGCGTCCTTTCCCGCCTCGATCGAGCCGATCCTGTCGGCGGTGCCGAGTATTTCCGCAGCGTTGATGGTGATCGCACGAAGCGCCTCGTCTCTTGAAAGTCCGCCCCTTACGGCAAGCCCCGCTGTGAGAGGCAGGTACTGTATGGGGTTTTCGGGGTGGTCGCTGCATATTGCGAATTTTATTCCGTTTTCATGGAGAATGTGCGGCGTGGTGATGTCGTGGTGGGCAAGCTCCGGCTTGCCTCGATCTCCGAACAGAGGCCCGAGTACGACCTGCGGGTTGTCCTCGGCAAGCTCGTCGGCGATAATGCCGCCGTCCGTGCAGTGGATAATTACATAATCAAGTTTAAACTCCTTGGAAATGCGGATAGCCGTGAAAATATCGTCGGCACGGTGACAATGGAAGTGTGCTTTCAGCTTGCCTTCCTTATTAAATAGCGGGAGAAGCGCCTCGCATTTTGCGTCAAAATCGGGGCGGGAGACCTCGTCGTCCGTACCCTTGGCGCGGAGGTATTCGTCCAGATCCTCTTTGTAGCGGAGCGTCTTGTGGAGCTGTTCGCGGATTATCGCGGCGGTCGCCATACGGGTAACGGGGGTTTCGTCGCGGTCGTTGTAGGTGCTTTTGGGATTTTCCCCCAAAGCAAATTTTATGGCTATGGGATCCTTTACGATCAGCTTGTCCACGCGCTTTGAGCCGTAGGTTTTGAGAAGCGCGAAGCTCCCGCCTATCGGGTTGGCACTGCCTACTCCCGTGCAGACGGCGGTAACTCCTGCTCTTGCCGCATCTCCGAAGCATCTGTCCATCGCGTTAATGCTGTCGATCGCACGAAGGTGCGGGGTGGAGGGGTCGGTGTCCTCGTTGCCGTCGTCGCCCTCGAAGCAGAGCGCGTCGTCCCACATTCCGAGGTGACAATGCGCGTCGATAAAGCCGGGGTACATCTGCGCGCCCTTTCCGTCGATAATTTCTTCATCGGCGGGAGAGTAATCTCCCATATCGCCGATTTCGGAGAACTTTCCGCCGTTTATGCGGACAAAGCCGTTATCAAAGTCCTTACCCGCCATGGAATTGATTTTAACGTTTATTACTACCATATTACCTCTCAGAATTTGCCGCGTAATGGGCAAGCTTTATGATCTCGCCCGCGATGACCGTATCACGTGCGTTTCCGTTTACCATAAACATACTGTTTCTGCGGTAGATAACGTCGCGCTTGTTGTACAGCTCCTCTAGCTGCTCCGGAGTGTTGTTCACCACGAGCGGACGGTTCTTATCGCCCTTTATGCGCTTGTAGCACAGCTCGAACGAGGCGTTGATGTAGACCGAGATACCGCTTTCCCGAGCGAATAACGCTGTTTCGTCGTTGATAAGCGCGCCGCCCCCCGTTGCGACGACGTTTCCTCCCGAAAGCTCGCGGATATACTTTGCCTCAAGAGTGCGGAAGTGCGGCTCGCCAAACTTCCGGAAAATCTCGGGGATGGACATTTTCTCGGCATTAACGATATACTTGTCAAGATCCACAAGCGGCATATCCAGCTCCGAAGCGAGGATTTTTCCCACATGGCTTTTTCCGCAGCCCATAAAACCGCAAAGATATATGCTTATCCGATTGCCGTTCATAAAGCGTTCTCCATATCCCTGATAAGCTTGGCGATGTCGTCCTTGTTGAAGGACGCGCCGTACCAGATCTCATGCGCCGCTACTGCCTGAAGAACCAGCATTGCCATTCCGCAGAGCGATTTTTTGCCTTTCTCGCGAGCGGTCTTGGCGAGAAGCGTTTCTTTGGGGTTGTAGATCACGTCGAATACAGCGGACGCCTTGTCCACAACGTCCTCGGAGCAGGGCATTCTGTCGCTCTTGGGGAACATTCCCACGGGGCAGGCATTTATCAGCAGATCAAAGGTCTCGCCGTGCAGATCGTCGGCGGAAAGCCCCCTCTCGCCGATAATAACCACACGCACGTGCGCGTCGGGCTTTTGCGCGTATATCTCTTCAATAACCTTTTCGGCAAGCGGCAAATCGCTTTTTAGCGCGGCGATCGACAAATTTCCGCCCGATAACGCCGTCTCAATCGCTATCATGCGCCCTACGCCGCCGCAGCCGATAGTCAGCACCTTGGAGTTAAGCGAAGCGCCCATCATTTCAATCGACTTTACGAAACCTACGCAGTCGGTGTTGTAGCCAACCTTTTTGTCGCCGTTCTTTACGCAGTTGACGGAGTTGTAGCGTTTTGCGCTCGCGTCAAGCTCGTCGCAGTAGTCGATGATCGCGACTTTATGGGGAATAGTGATGTTGAAGCCCTTAAACCCAGTGAGAAAGTCCTTCTTGCTCTCCAGTTCCTCGGGAGCGACGTCCTGAAGCGTGTACTCCACGGTTTTCCCCGAAAGCTCGAACAGTCTCGCGTGAATTTGCGGCGACATTGAGTGACCCAGAGGGTGTCCTATCAAACAGTATTTATCCATTGTGATCTCCTTATCTCTTGAGGGCGGCAAGCGCCTTGTCAAGCGTTTCGTTGTTTTCTATATTAACGTTAATTACTCCCTTGAGCGTCTTTTTTACAAGTCCCGTGAGAACCTTGTTCGGACCGAGTTCAATAAAGCAGTCGATACCCGCCTCGTTCATTGCGTTAAGCTCGTCCACGAACTTAACGGGGGAGCAGATATGTGCCGCAAGGTACTCGGGCATATTGGGGAGCGTGTCCATCCTTTTGCCGTAGAGGTTGGAGTAGAACCCGCACTGCGGCTCGCTGAATGTGAATTCGGAGATCGCTTCCTTGAACTCATCCGCGGCGGGCTTCATCAGCTTGGTGTGGAACGCTGCGGAAACCGCCAGCTTCACGCTACGCTTGCCCATTTCGGAGAATTTCGCGATCGCCTCGTCGATTGCCGCCGCTTCTCCCGCGATAACGGTCTGGACAGGGGAGTTGTAGTTTGCGGGAGCGCAGAAGCCGTTCACACCCGCGCAGACCTCTTCGATAACGCTGTTTTCACAGCCGATGATCGCCGCCATAGCGCCCTTTGAGTTCTCAGCCGCTTTAGCCATAGCCTCGCTGCGGAGCTTGATTGCCCTGAATGCGTCCTCCATAGGGAGAATGCCCGATGCGTACATCGCCGCGTATTCTCCGAGCGAGTGACCCGCGACGGCGACGTTGTCAATACCGTTCTCTCTGACTGCGGTAAGCGCAAGCAGAGACACGGTGAAGATAGCGGGTTGGGACAGGCGGGTCTGCGCAAGCTCCTCGGGCGTGGAGTCGGTGAGCTTCTTCAGCAGGTCGAAGCCCATAATGTCCGAGCCGCACTCAAGGATCCGCTTGGTTGTGGGATACCTCTCCGCGAGCTCCACACCCATACCCGGGTATTGAGAGCCTTGTCCGGAAAAAAGAAATACTGTTTTCATATTGAAATATCCTCCTGAAATAGATTTATTGGGGATTTCTAAAAAATAATCGTTTCGATGTCTGCATTTCCCCCGCGCAGCGGGACACAGGCAGACTGAAAAGAGATTTTTAGAG
>CAYMTG010000047.1:9434-13049 GCA_964393305.1 uncultured Ruminococcus sp. | reverse complement strand
CGAAATGCGGCGAGTAGTTTTGTGAAATTGTATGATAACAGGTACGTTCTATTTCGTCCGCGCACTCTCCCGAAACAGCAACCGAGAAATGCTTCTTGATCTCGCGGCAGAACAGGTACAGCGAGCTGTCCACGTCCGCCATACCGGGCAGATCGCGGGCGCAAACCGCGTCATTCAGCGCATCGGCAAGCTGCGGGGTATCAAGCTCCACGTTGATATGCTCCGAGCCGATAAAGTCCGCCATTTTCGCGACATACGGCGCGTCCTCGTCCGGCTGGAACTCGGTTGCATGGAAGTTCCGATGATTGTTCACGTAGTCTATGGAGAATGTGTGAAGGCGTTCTCCGCGCTGCTTGAACTCCTGCGCCGCTATCGCCGAGATGACGGAACTGTCAAGTCCTCCCGACAGGAAGGTACAGATGCCTACGTCGCTGACTAATTGCCGCTTCACCGCGTCAAAGATAAGCTCGCGCACGTGCGCGGCTGATGTTTCAAAGTCCTCGGTGTGGTTCTCAGCCTTAAGCCGCCAATAGCGGCGGATCTTCAAGCCGTTTTTGTCAAACCTCGCGCAATGCGCGGCGGGAATATCATGAATATCGCGGAATACGCCGTTTCCCACCTCGCGGGCGGGTCCTACCAGCATTATCTGCATAGCGCCCTCGCGTGTTACCACAGGTTTCACGTCCGGGTGCAGCAGCAGAGCCTTTATCTCACTCGCGAATACCAGTCCTCCCGACGTTTCCGCATAAAACAGCGGCTTCACGCCTATCCTGTCACGTGCGAGGAACAGCCGCTTGGTGACTTTGTCCCATACGGCGAACGCGAAAATTCCGTTGAACAGCTCAACGCACTTCTCGCCATACTCCGCGAAGCATTTCAGCACTACCTCAGTATCGGAATGTCCGTCAAACTCGTAGCCCTTGGACAGCAGATCCGTACGCAGCTCTTCGGTATTGTAAAGCTCGCCGTTGTAGACGAGCGTGAGGTTCCCGAAAATCATCGGCTGTCTGCCGTTTTCGGGATCGATAACGATAAGCCTTCTGTGCGCAAAGCAAACGTACTCATCCTCGAAAAAGCCCTCCGCGTCAGGCCCTCGGGGAGTGAGTACCGCGCTCATTTTCCTTAACGTCTCGGGATCAATCGAATTCTTAAAATTAATTTCCCCCGCAATTCCACACATAAAATCGCCCCTTTCTGGCTTGGTTATTAGTATTATATGCGAAATAGGGGGAATTGTGCAAAACCCCTCCCGAGTGGGAGGGGCAGAATTATTCGGTAGTCACGGATTTTGCTAAATTTCTGGGTTTATCGGGGTCAATACCGCGGAGAACGCTCGTGTAATACGCGATAAGCTGAAGCGCGCACATCGTCGGCAGAGGTATCAGCATATCGTCCATATCCGCGTCAATCGGCAGAGTAATATCTACCGTACCATCCGCAAACTCCGCGCCGCGCCTGCATACGGCGATTATCTTCGCGCCGCGAGCCTTGACCTCCTCCATATTGGAGACGGTCTTCGCGAGAATATTCCGCTGAGTTGCCACGGTTATCACGGGGATATTGTCCTCAATAAGCGAGATAGTGCCGTGCTTAAGCTCACCCGCCGCATATGCCTCGGAATGTATGTAGGTGATCTCCTTGAGCTTAAGAGAAGCCTCCAGCGACAGCGCGTAGTCAAAGCCTCTGCCGATGAAAAACATCGTGTCAACGTTCACGAGCTGGGACGCGATGAACTGGCACTCGTTCTTGCGGCGGAGAATAGCCTCGATCGCCGCAGGAGTCCGGTAGATTTGCTCGGTAAAGCTCCTCATCTCGCCCTCAGTGATGTTCCCCTTCGCGAACGCGAAACGGAACGCCAGCATATACAGCGCCGCGATCTGCACGGAATACGCCTTCGTGGACGCTACCGCTATCTCGGGACCCGCCGTGGTATGAATGCACATATCCGCTTCACGAGCGATTGCCGAATACTTCACGTTCACCACCGCAAGGGTGGTCGCACCCCGGGACTTCGCAAGCTCCAGACCCGCCTTGGTGTCGGCGGTCTCGCCCGACTGGGAAACCACGATCACCAGATCGTTCTTCCCGACGATCGGATCCATATAGCGGAATTCGCTCGCTACCTCAACGGTCACGGGGACGCGGGCGAGCTTCTCGATAGCGTAACGTCCCACTATCCCCGCGTGCATCGCCGTTCCGCAAGCCACCACGAACACCCGCGAAAATCTGCGGAACATCTCGTCGGTAAGTCCGATCTCCGAAAAATCGGGAACGCCGTCCTTCGTCAGGTCGTCGAGCATCTTCTTCACAACGGCAGGCTGCTCGTGGATCTCCTTGAGCATATAATGCTCGTAGCCGCACTTCTGCGCCTGCTCCACATCCCATTCGGCGGTCTGGATTTGCTTTCTTATCTCGATACCGTGAACGTCAAAAATCCGCAGTCCGCGATCGTCCGACTTATCCATGCAGACGATCTCGTTATCATCAAGGACTATGTAATTCTTCGTGTATTTCAAAAAGGCGGGAATATCGCTGGCAATAAAATACTCGTTCTCGCCGCAGCCCACGATAAGCGGAGAGCCGTTTCTCACCGCGTACACTCTTTCGGGGAAATCCTTGAAAAGGATACCAAGCGCATAGCTCCCGCGCAGCTCCTTGGCGGTCTCCATAATCGCCCTGAGGGGATTGCGCTCGGAATAGTAATAGTCCAGAAGACACGCCACGACCTCGCTGTCCGTCTGGCTGAGGAATTTATACCCTTTCTCGGTGAGAAACTCCTTAAGCTCCGCGTAGTTCTCGATAATGCCGTTGTGAACGATGGTGACCCGCCCGTTGGAGTGCGGGTGGGAGTTTACGTCGGACGGTTCGCCGTGAGTAGCCCAACGTGTATGCCCTATCCCGCAGAAGCCGTGAGGCTTGCCCTCGGCTTGCAGCTTCTCCGACATTGCCTTCAGCTTGCCACGCGTCTTGACCGTCTTAATGACGTTATCCTCAAAAACGGCGATACCCGCGCTGTCGTAACCGCGGTACTCCAGCTTCTCCAATCCGTCCATCAGAACGTCGGAGCATTCCCTGTCGCCTATATAACCAACTATTCCGCACATAGTACTTTTCCCCCTTAATAATTTACGGGAGCCTCTAGAAACCGATTTTCTCCCAAAACCTGCGATTTTAGAGGTGACCTTTATTCTGCGCTGCCCTCTATGCCGTTCTTGATATCCTCCGCGTGCGCTTTCTCGATCTTTCTGTTGTAGGAGAGCATTGGCGCAACGTCAAGGTGACGGATCCGCCTGTCTACGTAGTTCTTGGTGATCTTAACGACAACAGGCAGCAGCGCCAGCACACCGATAAGGTTCGGCACCATCATCAGACCGTTGAATGTATCGGAAATATCCCATGCAAGCGACGAGGTCATAATCGCGCCCGAAATAATCATCAGAACAAAGAACACTCTGTAGCCCTTTGCCGCCTTTACCCCGAAAAGGTACTCGAACGACTTTGAGCCGTAATGCGACCAGCCGACAACCGTCGTAAAAGCGAACAGCAGGATCGCGATAGATACGAAAATGCTTCCGAACGAGCCGAACACGTTGCTGAACGCATCCGCAACCAGCG
>CAYMTG010000047.1:0-9334 GCA_964393305.1 uncultured Ruminococcus sp. | reverse complement strand
ACCAGCGCAGTCATGGTGCAGACTATCATAGTATCGGCGAAAACCTCGAAAATGCCCCACATTCCCTGCTTTACCGGCTCGCGGACGTTGGACGCGCTGTGTACCATTACGGATGAGCCGAGACCCGCCTCGTTTGAGAACACGCCGCGCTTGCAGCCTTGCGTGATAACCGTCTTGATTGCCACGCCCGCCGCGCCGCCGACAACCGCCTTGATACCGAACGCGAACTTGAAGATCGCCGCGAAGTATGAACCGATCTGAGTGATATTCGCGAAGATAATGATAAGGCAGCCCAGCACGTACGCTGCCGCCATAAACGGTACGACCTTCTCCGCAAAGGAAGCGATACGCTTAAGTCCGCCGAGAATAATCAATCCGCCCAGAACCATAAGTACGATTCCCAGAACAAGGGAAGTCCACTTGACCTCGCCGAAAGCGTAACCCAAATTCACATTTTTCAAAATCGCATTGTCAAGATTGATGACTATTTTGTTGATCTGACCCATATTGCCGATACCGAAGCTCGCAAGCACCGCGAACACCGAGAAGATTGCCGCCAGCACTCTGCCTATGTACTTGCAGCCCTTGTAGCCGCCCAGACCGTCGCGCAGATAGTACATCGCGCCGCCGCTCCATTCCCCCTCGGAGTTCTTGCGGCGGTAGTAAATGCCGAGGACGTTCTCGCTGAAATTCGTCATCATGCCGAAGAATGCCGCAAGCCACATCCAGAACACCGCGCCCGGTCCTCCAACGCATATAGCCGACGCGACGCCTGCAATATTTCCCGTGCCTATCGTCGCGGCAAGCGCCGTACAAAGCGCCTGAAACTGCGATACCGAGCCTTGTTCCTTGTTCTTGCGGACGTTGCTCTTGCGGGAAAACATACCGCCGACGGTGTTCATCCACCATTCCTTGATGTGGGACACCTGGAAGAACTTGGTAGCCACGGTGAGGATAACTCCCGCGCCGATAAGCAGCACAAGTCCCATATTCGTCCAGACGAAGCTGTTTATATCACCGTTAATCTTTGTGAGCCTCTCCAAAACCGTGGGTGCAGCCTCAGAAACCAAAACCGATAAATTCATAAAAACACTCCAAAATAACTAGTTATTTTATATTTTAACATATTTCAAAGTATTTTTCAAGTAGAATTTTTTACATTTTGGCGCAAAATTGATTTAATTCTCAGCACCGCCCTCATCGGGGAGACCGGAGACGTAAGGCTTCTGGTCGGAGAACGTCACCGCCAGCTGATAGTGCGGACATTTCAGCGAGAGCAGATTGCCGGTTTTCTCGTCTACGGAGACGGTGACCTTCTCTCCGTCAAATGTGGAATCGGCGACTACCGTGCCGTCCTCCTCGACAAGGCTCTCCGTCGGCAGTGCCGACAAGGTGTCGATAGACGCGGCGATTATCTCGGGGAGCATTGCGTACTCGGCGTTCTCATCCGCGCTGAACGACAAATCCCCAAGCGAGGCGGACAATCCGCTCGTCCCGTAACACAAGGTCACCCCCTGAAGCTCCTTTGGCTCGGTGAACACAAACTGCCAATCATTCGCAGCGGCGCGGGTAACGTCAGCCTTCGCCTTCAAGCGGTCGCAATTGATCTCCGCGCAAACCGTGTAGCTCTTGTTGAAATCGAGCTTCTTTTCCGTGAACGGGATCTTCCCGTTACACCCGCTTAGAGCTATTGCAGAAACCGCCGCGATTACCGCGAGCGCCGTTCTCTTCATAAATCTGAACACGTCAAATTCCTCCAAATATTATATTTTTTATTTGAAGGAATCGGTCAGATACACCTCCGGCAGCGCCTCGATGATGTCGCTCGCAAGCACGCACGCCTGCGGCATACCGCTTGAGACAAGCTCCGCCGCGTAACCGTGACAATACACGGCGTTTGCCGCCGCTCCCGTCGGGTCGTCGGGGGTCTGAGCCAGCAGACCGCCTATCATACCGCACAGCACGTCTCCGCTGCCGCCCTTAGCAAGCGCGGGATTTCCCGAGGTATTCACAAAGACGTGATCCCCGTCGGTTATCACGGTGTTCGCGCCCTTCAGTACGACTATCACGCCGTATTCACGCGAGAAATTCACCGCCGCGCCTATGCGGTCGCGCCCGATCTCCTCCACGGAAAGTCCGCTTATCCGCGAAAACTCCATAGGGTGCGGCGTGATGATCGTCGCGCCTGTCCGTTCCTTCAATACATTTATATTTGGGGAAATAGAATTTATGCCGTCCGCGTCAATAACAATCGGACACGCCGCGTTTTTTATGACATACTCCGCGAGCTTTCGGGAATTTTCGCTGTTTCCCAAGCCGCACCCGATACATACGGCAGTCATTTTGGGGAGGATTTCGGCGATCGCCGACTCGGCTTCTCCCACAAAACCGTCCTCTGTTTCGGGGAGCGGAAGAAACGTACTCTCGGGGATCGCCCCACAAAGCGCCTTCACCACGGAAATCGGCGCGGCAAGCGTGGTAAGTCCCGCACCCGTCCTGAGCGCCGCACGCATACTCATTACCGCCGCGCCGCTGTAACGCAGACTGCCGGCGATATTCAGCAGCCGCCCGAACGTTCCCTTATGAGAACTCGGAGAACGTCTCGGCAGACATTCGCGGCAGCCCGAGCCAAGCGTCATCGCGGTGAAATCCTTAACGAAGCAGCCGCCGGGGATACCGATGTCAAGAACATCCAGCTCTCCGAGAATATCGCGGCACTCCGGCACAAGAACGCACTTCTTCATTGCCGCGAGCATAAACGTCCGAGTCGGGCGAAAACACCGAGAGTCAAATTCGCCCGTATCGGAATTGACCCCGCCCGGAACGTCCGCCGCGTACCGCACGGGACGGCGGTTCGCCGCGTCAAACAGCCGCGCCGCGCCATCGGGCAGCGCCCCGTGAAATCCCGTCCCGAACACACATTCCACGACGATCTCGGCGTTCTGCACATAAGTCACACATTCCTTCTCATTTTCGGCGAAGTTGTGAATTATCTCTTTCGGGAGCTTCTCAAAATACTCGCGGGCGCAGTCGGTCTTAGGCTCTCCGTTCACCAAAATAACGCGCACCTTGAAGCCGTTCTCCAGCAGCCGCGCCGCGATTACGAAGCCGTCGCCGCCGTTGTTCCCCGAGCCGCACAATATCGCGGCAAGGCAGGGCTTTTCAGCCTTGCGGATACGTGCGGCAACGGCGTTTCCCGCGTTCTCCATCATCTCGGAAAACGAGATGTAACGCTCGTCACAGAGCTTCTCGGCTTCCTTCATCTGAGCCGTGTTTACCAGAAAATCCATACGCTCCTCCTTTTAAAAAAACCGCCCAATCGGACGGTTTTTCATTTGATAAAATCACACAGCGCGTGTTCGCGTGTTTGCGTGTTCGCGTTTCCGCGTACTTGCCCGATCAGCCGTTCATTCCCTCTTGGAGATCCTATCAATGCAGAAGGCGACCATGCAGCTCGCCAGCTCCGCCGCCTGCTCCGCCGTCAGCTTTTCGGGGTGGTTGTGCCACTCAAGATAGGAATTGAAGAATCCCCCCACGATAAATGAGGAAATCACGGAAATGTCGTCCGTTCTCCTGCAGATTTGCGCTAAAAGCTTGTCCGTCGTCTCCTTGATGACGTTTTTCAGCCGCGACATAAGCATCCCGCGCATATCCACACGCACCAAGTGGAAATAATAGTCAAACTCGCCCGAAATCAAATCGTTCAATCCCATAAACAGGTTATAGGAGCTTGTCCTGTATTCGTTTACGTCAAAGCTTTGCATAAGCTCCGTGAGAGCCAGTACAAGATCTCCCTCAATCTCGCTGAGAATATCCGAGATATTGCGATAATGCGTATAAAAGGTTCTGCGGTTCACGTTTGCTTTCTGAGTTAACTCGCTGATCGTGATGGAGGATATATCTTTTTCCTCCATAATCTTAAAAAGAGCCGCCTTAATCGCTTTCTTCGTTCGGATAACTCTCTTGTCTAAATCATGCCGAGCATTAATCTCGCCCATAGACAGATATCCTCTCCTTCAAAAGTGTTCTTTGTTCTGCAAATAATTCGCCCGAATGACAAAAAGTCACTCACACTACTATTATATATCTAATTTTGTAAAATGTCAATCATTTTCATTGGTTAAAATAGCCAAATACAATCGATTACATTTTAGATTATTCGTCAAAAAGAACAATTTTACTCAATTTGAGTGTTTCCTTGACATCAATAACACGCTGATTAGAACTTCCCTTCCAATGAAGCTTGGGGTCGGCAAGCGTTTTTTCAAACCTTCCATCTACGATCACATCAATAAGCGGGATCATTTCAAGCTTCGCAATCTCGGAAAAAAGATACCCCGTATACAGCCATATGCTCTTTCGGGGGAACGTCTCGCGGAATTTCCCGCACAGGCGCGCAATTTCCGAACGATTATCCGGATGAAGCGGGTCGCCGCCGCTGAAGGTGACGCCGCTGATATAGTCGGGCGAAAGCTTCTCGAACAGCTCGTTCTCCGCCGCCTCGTCAAACGGTATACCGCCCTCGATATCCCATGTGATCGGATTATGGCAGCCCTCGCAATGATGGTCGCAGCCCGCCACCCACAGCACTGTACGCAGACCGTCTCCGTTAAGCATATCATCCGTAGTAATATTATGGTAACGCATTATTTCACGTCCTGACATTCAAATTTACCCCTACGGATGAACCGCTCACGGGTACGTTATACGCCCGAAAGAGCGTCACATACTCTTCCTGTCGGCAATTTCCGCCATCTTTGCGGCGTTAAGTCTCGTATCTCCCTTGACTCTTGAGTAGCTTAAATACCCGTTCATACGGTCGATCTTGGTGAGATTTTTAGAGCCGCACTTCGGGCATACATCCATCTCCAACTGCTGATAGCCGCAGTCGTCGCAGTACGCGAGCGAGAGATTAACGCCCTCGTAAAAGCCCTTCTTCATAGCGCGGCGCACAAGGCTCTTGACAGCACCCTTGTTGTAATCGATCGGATAGCGCACATACTGGATCTTTCCTCCGTTGAAGAGATTCCAGAAGCGTTCCTCGCGGTTCTGCTTCTCGATCGGGGTAAGATCCTCGCTGACGTGACAGTGGAAGGAATTGGAAACGTACTCTCTGTCCGAAACGTTCTCCACAATACCGTATTTCTTGCGGAACTGCTTGACCTGCAAGCCGCACAGATTTTCGGCGGGAGTGCCGTAGATCGCGTATAAGTGACCGTCCTCTTTCTTGAACTCCGCAACGCGCTTGTTGATGTACTCCATTGTTTTCAGCGCGAAGCTGCCGTCCTCCGCAATGGACTTCTTGTCCACAAGCTGCTCCAGCTCGTTAAGAGCGGTAATGCCAAATGACGCGGTCGCGTATTTCAGCAGCGGCTTTATCTTGTCGTGGAAGCCGAGATGTCCGCCTAAAAATCCGCCCTCGCAGTAAGCCAGCGGGTTGGTGGAAGCGCGCATCTCACCCAAATAATCGTATGTCTTGATATGTATTTTACGAATAAGATTAAGATAATAGTCAAGCACCTCGAAGAAGTCCTTGCCTTCCTGGACCGATTTCGCGTAGATCATCGGCAGATGCAGCGACACAGCTCCGATATTGAAGCGTCCCACAAAAACGGGCTTATCGTCGGCGTCGGCAGGCTCCGCTCCCCCGCGCTCGAACCACGGCGACAGGAACGCTCTGCATCCCATCGGACTGATGATCCTGCCGTACTTCTTGTAAATATCCGCGACATAACCGTCGCCCGTGAGCGACAGCCAGTCGGGGTACATAGCCTTCTGGGAGCAGGCAATTCCCGCCTCGAATACTTCCTCAAGCTCGCCGCCCTCACAGTGGAGGTTTTCGTCATAAAGGAACACGATTTTCGGGAAAAGAACCGGCTTCTTGCAGGACTTCTTACCCTGACCGTTCATACGCACCCGAAGCATGGTGATTGCCGCCATCTTGGCGAATTTTCCTCTGCCCACGCCCGCAGTCATCGTGATGAACGGGTAGTCACCGCGGCTGGACGAAACGGAGTTGAACTTGTACTCCCAACCTTGGAAGCCCTGCTCAAAGTCTACCTGAACGTCCTTCATAGCCTCCCTGTCGGCGACTTCCTCGGACAAGCCGAGCGACAAGTAGCGGTCGTACTGCTTCTTGTAGGTCTTTTCGGCATACGGCTCGAGCAGCTCGTCCACGCTTGCCACGGTAAATCCGCCGTACTGCTGCGAAGCCGCCGCCAGCGTAACGTCGCCGATCACGTCGAACGCAACGGCAAGAGTTTTCGGCTCGTTATACCAGAGATTTCCCATCTCGAAGCCGCCCTCCATAACGCTCTTCATATCGAAGAGGCAGCAGTTCATGGTGTCGCGGCGGGCGCTCATATCATGAACATAGATATATCCGTCGCGGCAAGCCTGAAGCTCCTCCGCAGTCATAAAGAACTTCTTGTACAGCTCCTTGTTCAGCTCGTTAAGAATAAGCGAACGCTTGGTGGAGACCAGCGCCGAGTCGGAGTTGGAATTCTCCTTGTCGCCTATATACATAATGGACTGGCTCTTGACATATACCTCGTCAAGCATATGAACGAAATCCTGTTTGTAGTTGCGGTAGTCCTTGTAGCTCTTGGCAACAGCGGGATTGGTCTTTTCAAGCGCGCTTTCAACGATATTGTGCATCTCGGCGATACAGATCTCGTCCTTTCCCGTTTCAATGGTTTTATCCGTGACGTACTTGCAGATGAAATTCAGCTCGTCCGGAGTAAATTTGTACATCGCTCTCGCCGCTGACTTATTCACGGCGTTTACGACCTTCTGAACGTTGAATTCCTCTTTTGTGTTGTCCTTTTTAATAACCCTGATCATTACAGCAAGACTTCCCTTTTACAAAATTTAAATTCAGCCTTTAGAGCGCAAACAACAAAATATGCTGCTCTCGGCTAAAGCAAACACAATCAATAGTGCTTAACGATTATTATACCACAGTTTCCCAACCTCGTCAATGGGTTTTCCGCTTTTTCGTGATATTCAACAAATTATTCACGTTAACTTCTTTGCGCTCGGGTTTTACTTGCACTTGCTTACATATTCCCGAATAACCGGAATAAACCTCCTGCCATACCTTTCCGCTTTTCGGGAACCTACGCCCGACACCTTCAAAAAGTCATCCATACTGGTGGGAAGGAGCTTGCACATATCGATCAGCGTGGCGTCGCTGAACACCACATAAGGCGGCACTCCAAGCGCTGCGGCACAGCGTTTTCGCAGCTCGCGGAGCTTCTCGAACAGCTCGGGGTGCAGCGTATCCGAGGTCTTTTTAGGTACAGCCGGCGCACCCGATCCCGCGATCTTAGACTTTATGCGAATGGGTGTACGAAGTCTCATCATTTCGTCCGATTTTGGCGTAAGGACGCAGATTTTACGCTCTCCGCACTCCTCAAAATATCCCTCATTTTTGAGATATTCTCCGATCACATCCAATACCTTCGGGTCGTCGCCACGCATTATCCCGTATGTAGAAAGGCTGCGGTATTCCTCCGCGCAATCGCCCAGCAGGATGCCGCAAACTTCACTGAACGGAAGCGCCAAATTTCGCTGCTTTAAGCGGAATATGCAGGATAAAAGCTTCTGCGCCTCAACCGTGATGTCGGTAACCGAATAGCCCTTGATACAGTTGGAACACCACCCGCAGTCGGACTTTACCCCCTCGCCAAAATAATTCAATATAAACGAGCGCAGGCAGGTCTTGGTTTTACAATATCTTACAATGGCGTCAAGCCGCTGATAGTCCCGATTTTTTAGCAATTCCTGCTCATTTTCGGAAAGCTCCGACTCCTCGTGAGAACGCTCGATCATAAACTCAGCGAGCCGCCTGTCGCCCTCGCTGTAGAGCAGAATACAATCAGCCGCGCCGCCGTCACGTCCCGCACGCCCCGCCTCCTGATAGTAGCTCTCCATATCCTTCGGGCAATTATAATGGATCACAAGCCGCACGTTGGACTTGTCAATTCCCATTCCAAAGGCGTTTGTGGCAACGATAACGTCCAATCTGTCGCAGATAAAATCGTCCTGAGTCCGCCGTCTTTCTTCGGCGGGAAGCCCCGCATGGTACATTCCCGCACGAAATCCGTGATTGCAGAGAAGATGACACACGGCGGCAACATTTTTTCGGGTGGCGCAATATATGATAACAGAGCCATTCGCAGGTTTCGAGAGAATCTTCAAAAGCTCTTCGTCCTTGTCCTCGGGTCGTCTGACGTCAAAAAAGAGGTTGGGTCTATCAAATCCCGTAGTCACCTCAAATTGGCTCTCCAGAGCCAAAATCGACACGATGTCGCGCTTTACGCGCTCGGTCGCGGTCGCGGTGAACGCGGCGACTACCGGACGGCGGGGGAGGCTTCTCACAAAATCGGCGATTTTGAGATAGGACGGTCGGAAGTCCTGCCCCCAATGGGAGACACAATGCGCCTCGTCCACCGCGACAAGCGGGATCTCCAGCGAATTGACAAGCGAGGTGAAACGCGGCGTACTCAGCCGCTCGGGAGCGACGTACAGTATCTTTATCCCGCCGTCATAAGCGGCGCGGAAGATATCCTCAAGCGCCCGATCGTCGATCGAGCTGTTGATGCAGGCGGCGCTGACGCCGTTCTGGACGAGTGCTTCCGCCTGATCCTTCATCAGCGAGATAAGCGGCGAGATCACGATAGTAGTCCCCTGAAGCATAAGCGCGGGGAGCTGGAAGCATATGGATTTTCCCGCGCCCGTGGGCATTACGCCCAAGCAGTCCCGCCCCGAAAGAATGCTGTCGATAAGCGATTCCTGCGCTTCGCGGAAGCTTTTATGTCCGAAATACTTTCTCAGGACTTCCAGTTTTGTCAAGAACCACACCTCGCTTTAACAAAAATTTGGGAACAAATCCCCAAATTCGCGATAAGTAAGCCAAATCAGCCGCAATCACAACCGTCCGTACGAGTTCCCCCGATACCGCGTAAATCGAAAAGAGCGTCGGATAACTCCTCGTCTATATCGTATATGCCTATTCCGCGCTTGTTCTCGTCAAGCGCACTCACAGCATTGCCGCCTCAGAGGCGGGGAACATCCTGCCTAAGCTATATGCCGCTAAAACGGCTTTATTATGCTGAAAATCGCCCACGCATATGCTCATAGGCCCGGCTTTTTCGGCAGTTGGCAGGAACTCTCCCCTAAACGGGAAACAGCCGCTGTCAATGTCGAATTCGGCATATCCTTCGGAATACAGCCTTGTCGTTGTTTCCGGTGAAAATTCGGTATTCCTGTTAATAACCCCTTATACCATTTTACAATCAAACAGTAGACAAAGTCTACTGTTTGATGCCGC
>CAYMTG010000046.1:0-13381 GCA_964393305.1 uncultured Ruminococcus sp. | reverse complement strand
CACTATATCATCCGTATCGGTAAATTTCTTTCTGCACACGGGACAAATATAGCCTTTAAAACGTGACATTGCGGCTCCTTTCATCTGTTTTTACGATATTTTTTATAATTAATTAATTGTGCGTGGACATAAAGGTATAATAAACGCTCTGCGTTGTCCATAACCGCACGGAGCGAGCCGAAGGCGAGCGTATGTGCGTGGACATAAAGGTATGATAAACGCTCTGCGTTGTCCATAACCGCACGGAGCGAGCCGAAGGCGAGCGTATGTGCGTGGACATAAAGGTATGATAAACGCTCTGCGTTTATTATACCATGTTTTAAGGGGGATTGCAACCTTAATTCCCGATTTTTTTCGAGAAAGCCGCATAGTCCCCCAAAATCGAGAACACTGTCCCTTTAAGAAAAACGCCCCGAGCGCATAATGCCCGGGGCGCGTCGCAGGAAAATCCTGCCATTTTCCTTCAATAAGGGGCTTGCCCCGTCATTTAACTTGGCAAGACGCGGCTCTGCCGCGCTCTGTTCGGTAGGGGGTTGTATCCCCCCCGCTGACCGGAAATGTCCCCCCGACGCCTCAGATATGCGGGGACATCTTGCCTAAGTTATACCAGCTCGATGATCGCCATTTCGGCTGCATCGCCGCGGCGCGGACCCAGCTTGTAGATCCTGGTGTAACCACCGCTTCTCTCGGCATACTTAGGAGCTATCTCGTCGAACAGCTTCTTAGCGACTGCCTCCTTGGTGATGTAGGAAAACACCTGACGCTTAGTGTGCAGTGTGTTAGCCTTACCAAGTGTGATCATCTTCTCCGCCTCCGCACGAACTTCCTTCGCACGAGTAACGGTAGTCTCAATCTTTCCATTCTCCAACAGATATGTTACCATGCCTCTGAGCATAGCCTTTCTGTGGTCACTGGTTCTTCCCAATTTTCTTGAACCCGGCATTTTCTTTTCTCCCTTCTGCGGAATTTTGCCTAAGAGCCTTTCAAAATATCTTCGCACACGTCTTTTCGACAAAAATGTGCTTGAAATCAGGACAAACTTGTCCGTCCGAAGCACGCCGAGATACCGAACAGGCTCTAAACGTAAATTTCAAATTAAACCATATCAACCGTTGTCGTCGGAACTCATAAGGTCACAGCCCAAGGACTGGAGCTTTGCCTTGACCTCGTCAAACGACTTCTTTCCGAGATTTCTCACCTTCATCATATCCTCGGGCGACTTGTTTACCAGATCCTCCACGGTGTTGATACCCGCACGCTTGAGACAGTTGAAGGAACGTACCGAAAGCTCAAGCTCCTCGATAGTCATCTCAAGAACCTTGTCCTTGCGGCTCTCTTCCTTTGTCTCCATAAGCTCCTGAGGATTGGTCTCGTCTGACAAGTCCGCAAACAGCGAAAGACGCTCAATAAGGATCTTTGCCGCGTACGATACGGCTTCCTTCGCGGAGATCGTGCCATCGGTCCAGATCTCGATAACCAGCTTCTCATAGTCGGTGCGCTGTCCCACACGGGTATTCTCAACTGTGTAATTACACTTAAGAACGGGTGTATAGATACTGTCGATCGGAATTACACCTATTACAGGCTGGAGCTGATTTTTGTTCTGCTCCGCCGAAACATATCCTCTGCCTCTGTCGAGCGTAATGTCCATAAACAGCTTTGCGCCCGCACTGAGGGAAGCGATGTGCATTCCGGGGTCGAGGATCTCAACCTCGCTGTCCGTCTTGATATCGCCGGCGGTCACTTCACATTCGCCCTCAGCCTCAATGTAGATGGTCTTTGGAGCGTCGCCATACATCTTCGCTCTCAGACCCTTGATATTGAGGATGATTTCCGTAACGTCTTCTTTAACTCCGGGAACAGTCGAAAACTCGTGCTGAACGCCGTCAATCTTCACCGACGTCGCCGCGACTCCCGGCAATGAGGAGAGTAAAACCCTTCTGAGACTATTGCCCAGAGTGTTTCCGTATCCGCTCTGAAGAGGCTCCAGAACGAACATTCCATAAGTTCCGTCTGACCTTAACTTGAAGGTCTCGATATTGAGCTTTTCAATTTTTTCAAGCATTTGGTACTCCTCCCACCAGCTTCTCCGTCAGCAGCTTCCGTAAACTGCTTCTCGTTAATTATCCTGTACAAGAGGCGGTGAATCGGGACTTTCCGCCCGACGTTCTCCAAAGGAAAACCCACCCCGCTGTATTCCTGTTAATTTTAAATCACACCTATAAGCGTATTAAGTATTGACCGCAACGCCTGCTCTTAATCGATGAAAAAGCGCATCCACAGCGGCGGATAGACCGCCGCAGGCGTGAATTAAAAATAACTGCACTAAATATCTGTATGCTGAAAAGCAATTATTTAGAATACAGCTCGATAATCAAGTGCTCCGCTATCTCGTAGTCGAGATCCTCGGCACGCTGGAACTGGCGCGTAACCTTAGCCTGCTTCTTCTCCTTATCAACGTCAAGCCACATAGGAGTAAGACGTCCGCCCGCAACCTCTTCGATCTGCTCGAACTTCTTGGACTTCTTGGACTTGTCGCAAAGGGAGATGGTGTCGCCTACCTTAACCCTGTAAGAAGGAATGTCTACTCTCTTACCGTTCACACAGAAATGACCGTGGCTGACAAGCTGGCGAGCCTCACGGCGGGTAATTGCAAGACCCATTCTGAATACAACATTGTCGAGACGGCTCTCAAGAATTCTGATGAGGTTCTCGCCTGCGATACCCTCTTCCTTGATAGCAAGCTCATAATAGTGGTAGAACTGCTTCTCAAGCACACCGTAGATGAACTTGAGCTTCTGCTTCTCCTTAAGCTGCTGTCCGTACTCGGAAACCTTCTTGCGGCGCTGACCTTCCTTCTGAAATCTTTTGGACTTCTTATTCTCGGAATAACCCAGAACAGCGGGGCTGATGTCAAGGCTTCTGCACTTCTTCAAAATCGGATCGCGATTTACTGCCATAATAATTTTCCTCCGTTAATCTAATCAATATCGGCGTTTTGCCGACTCCGAGCAAACGTTGCGCTCGGGTACTTCCTTGTGTTGTAGTGATACGCTTATATCCCGTAAGCAGATCATACACGTCTGCGCTTGGGGGGTCTGCATCCGTTATGGGGGATAGGGGTTACATCCTTGATGAGGGTAACCTCAAGTCCTGCCGCCTGAAGCGCTCTTATAGCCGCCTCGCGTCCCTGACCGGGTCCCTTTACGAATACTTCAACCGTCTTAAGACCGTGCTCCATAGCAGCCTTTGCGGCAACGTCCGCTGCGGTCTGCGCCGCGAAGGGCGTGGACTTCTTAGAGCCTCTGAAGCCGAGTCCGCCTGCGGATGCCCACGAAAGGGCATTTCCCTGAAGGTCGGTGATGGTGACGATCGTGTTGTTGAACGACGACTGAATATGAGCTGCGCCCTTTTCAACGTTCTTGCGCTCACGGCGTCTGCGAACAACCTGTTTCTTAGCCTGTGCCATTTAATTACCGCCTTTCCTATTACTTCTTCTTATTCGCAATAGTCTTCTTGGGACCCTTGCGAGTTCTGGCATTTGTCTTTGTGCGCTGACCGCGAACGGGGAGACCCTTGCGGTGACGTATTCCGCGATAGCAGTTGATCTCTACAAGACGCTTGATGTTGAGCGCAACCGTTCTTCTGAGGTCGCCCTCTACCACATATCCGTCCTTGTCGATGACTTCACGGATCTTGGTCTCCTCATCGTCGGTGAGATCCTTAACGCGGGTATCGGGATTTACTCCCGCCTTTGCCAGAATATCATTTGCGGACTTTCTGCCGATGCCGTATACATAGGTGAGTCCTATTTCTACACGCTTTTCCTTCGGCAGATCCACGCCTGCAATTCTTGCCATAGCTTTAATCCTCCTTAATTTCGTGCTGTGCCGGGCATCAGCCCTGTCTCTGCTTGTGCTTCGGCTCTACGCATATTACCATTACCTTGCCCTTGCGCTTGATGACCTTGCACTTGTCGCACATGGGCTTAACCGAAGGTCTGACTTTCATTGTAATACCTCCTTAAAGGTTGCTGCGGCAAAATCCCGCGCTTACTTAGCGCGCCAGGTAATTCTGCCCTTTGTTAAATCGTACGGCGACATCTCAACCGTCACCCTGTCGCCCGGCAGAATACGAATGTAGTTCATTCGCAGCTTGCCGCTGATGTGCGCGAGAATTTGGTGACCGTTTGATAGCTCTACCTTAAACTGCGCGTTTGGCAGCGCCTCCAGAATTGTTCCTTCTACTTCCAATACATCGTCTTTAGACAAGCTATTCACTCTCCTGTAATACGAACGCCTTGAGCGTCTGCCGCAATTTCTTGTCCGTCAGTCCCTCGAGCTGTATCACGCTCTTGGTCGGGCGGACGTGCTTAATGTTCTTTTTTTTCGGGGAATTCAGTTTCCGCTCCTTGCCGTCCGCGACGTAAACCACGCCGCCCTCGACTGCCGTCACCGCCATCGGTCTGCCGCAGTCGTGACCCGCAGAGCTTATTACCACGCTTCCCGCCTTTATGCTGTCCATAATCATCAGTGGCTCTCCAGTGTTAGGATAAGCGGATCGCCGTTGGTGATCGCGACCGAGTGTTCAAAGTGGCAGGTAAGACCTCCGTCCGTACAAACCACCGTCCACTTGTCGCCCAGAATGGACACTCGTGAAGTACGTGTGTTCACCATCGGCTCGATCGCTATCGTCATACCCGCCGCAAGTCTCGGACCGTGACCCGCCTTGCCCGTGTTCGGAACCTCGGGTTCCTCGTGCATTTCGCGTCCCACGCCGTGACCAATAAACTGGTCGGCGCACCAATATCCCCCGCTCCTGACGTGAGCTTCGATCGCGTGAGATATGTCGCCTATGCGGTTTCCCACAACAGCCTGCTCTATGCCCTTATACAGCGCCTCTTCGGTGAACTTCATCAGCCTTTCGGCTTCCTCGGAGACCTTGCCGACCTTAAAGGTCTTTGTGTTGTCTCCCATAAAGCCGTCAAGCTCTGCCACAATATCGCAGGAGATGATGTCGCCCTCTTTAAGGATCTTCCTTTTTGAGGGGATCCCGTGGATAAGCGTCTCGTTTACCGAAAAGCAATTATTCCCCGGAAACCCGCCGTAGCCCTTGCACGGGCAGCTGCCGCCCTTCGACTTGATGTAGTCCGCGACAATTCTGTCAAGCTCCCATGTCGATACTCCCGCAGCAACGTTCTTTCCCGCGAGCGCGAGCGCCTGCGCCGCAAGCTCTCCCGCCTTTATCATAGCTTTAAGCTCAGTTGAGCTTTTAATTGGAATCATTTCAAATCCACTTTCAATTTTTTCAGTTATTGACCCTTGATCGCCGCCAAGGTGAGACGGGTAGTCTCCGAGATCTCGTTCTCTCCGTCGACGGTTTTGAGCTTTCCCTTTGCCGCGTAGTAGTCTTTAAGCGGCTCGGTCTTCTCGTGATAAGTCTTCAGGCGAGCCAGAACGGTCTCCGGCTTGTCGTCGGCTCTCTGAACGACCTTTGCGCCGCAGGCGTCGCATATGCCCTCGGTCTTTGTCGGCTTGAATTTGATGTGGTAGGAATTTCCGCATCCCTCGCAGACACGTCTGCCGCTCATACGAGCGATGATCGCCTCGTCGGGAACATTTATCTCGATAACCTTGTCGATCTGAACGCCCATCTTGTCGAGCGCCTCAGCCTGGGCTACCGTTCTCGGAAATCCATCGAGTATAAAACCGCTCTTTGCGTCGGGCTGAGCTATCCTGTCCTTGAGAATTCCGATTACGACCTCGTCGGGAACAAGCTCCCCCGCGTCCATATATTTCTTGGCGGCAAGACCGGACTGAGTGCCGTTCCTGACCGCCTCGCGGAGCATATTGCCCGTAGAGATCGCGGGAATATTCAGCTCCTTGCAGACTACCTCAGCCTGTGTGCCTTTGCCGGCGCCCGGAGCGCCGAGAAAAATCATATTCATACGTTTTCTCCTTAGTCCTTACCATTAAGGGATCGGAACTATCCGCACCAAGCGGCGGGATAATTCCTGCCCGTTATGACCTCGTCAGTCGAGGAAGCCGGGATGGTGGCGCATCATCATCTGGCTCTCAAGAGTGCGAACCGTCTCAAGCGCAACGCCTACGATGATAAGCATTGTAGTACCGCCCAGCGACAGCTGCGAGAAGCTCGGATTTATCCATGAGAGTATAATCGGGAAAATCGCGATTATACCAAGGAAGATGGCGCCGACAAGCGTGACCTTGTTAAGCGAATTATAGATGAAGTCCGACGTGGGCTTACCGGGTCTGTAGCCGGGGATAGCACCGTTGTTTTTCTTCAGGTTATTCGCAATCTCAACGGGATTGTATGTGATGGAAACGTAGAAGTAGTTAAACGCGATGATCAGGAAGAAGTAGATCGCCGCGTAGCCGGGCGAGGTCGTTCCGAAGAATTTCGCCACGCCTTCCCAGAACGTATGACCGCTCGTGCCGTCACCCGTGATCTGGAAGAAGTACAGTATCGTCTGCGGGAGGCTCATAAGAGACATTGCGAAGATTATCGGCATAACGCCGCTCATCGCCACCTTTATCGGGATATGCGTGGACTGACCGCCGTACATCTTGCGTCCTACAACGCGCTTTGCGTACTGGATAGGAATTCTGCGCTCCGCGTTTGTCATAAAGATGACGAACCAGATCATCGCCGCAAACACAACGATTACCACGCACACAAAGATGATATTCTTCATATCCGCCTTGCACAGCTCGATAAAGGTCGAGATCGTCTCGGGCAGACGCGCCACGATACCCGCGAAGAGTATCATAGAGATACCGTTTCCGATACCCTTTTCGTTAATTCTGTCGCCGAGCCAGATGATAACGGAAGCACCCGCCACAAAGCATCCGATGATGGTGATCGCCGAGAGTATGACCTCAAACGACGCGCCGTCTCCCGAATAAACATCGCCGAATTTCAAAATCGCGACATGGCTGCCCGAGCTGTCTGTCGTACCCTTGCGCAGCGTAAAGTAGAACGTGATCGCCTGCAAAAGCGCGATACCCAGCGACGCGAGCTTTGTGATGGTATTCAGCTTTTTCCGTCCCTCCTCGCCCTCTTTGGAGAGCCTTTCAAGAGGCGGAATGGCCACGGTGAGGAGCTGGATAATGATCGACGCGTTGATATACGGCGTGATCGACATCGCCAGCAGCGTACCCTGACCTAGCGCGCCGCCCGTCATTACATCAAGGTAATTGAGCAGCGACGCTCCCGAGATCATTGTGGAAATTGCCTCGTTGTCCAGAAACGGAACAAAGATGCATGAGCCTAAACGGAACAGGACGAGAATAAACAGTGTGTACAAAATCTTTTTGCGCAGCTGAGTATCTACCCAAGCGTTGCGAAAGACCGTCAACATTCCGTTCATTACATCACCTCAGCCTTTCCGCCTGCCTTTTCAATTTTCTCCTGAGCGGAAGCGGTAAACTTAGCAGCCTTTACCGTGAGCTTTTTGGTGATTTCTCCGCTGCCGAGAACCTTAATGCCGTCCTTTGCGTCCTTGATCGCGCCGGCATCCAGAAGAGCCTGTGCGTCAACGACCGCGCCGTCCTCAAATCTTGCCTCAAGAGCCGAAACATTTATCTCAGCGTACTCCTTAGCGAAGATGTTGTTGAAGCCGCGCTTAGGCATTCTTCTCTGAAGCGGCATCTGACCGCCTTCAAAACCCGGTCTGATGGATCCGCCGGAACGCGCCTTCTGACCCTTGTGTCCCTTGCCGGCAGTTTTGCCCTGTCCGGAACCGTGTCCGCGTCCAATGCGCTTTACGTCCTTTACCGAACCCGCAGCGGGCTGTAATTCGTGAAGCTTCATATATGCTTTACACCCCCAATTGTATTAGTAGATAGTATTTCGTGATAAATTAAACTTCCTCTACCTTTACAAGGTGAGCGATAGTTTTGATCTTGCCTCTGGTAGCGGCGTTGTCGGGCTGGGTGGTAACAGAGTTGATCTTGTGCAGTCCGAGCGCCTCGGCAGTGGCGATCTGGTTCTTCTTGCAGCTGTTTAAAGAGCGTACAAGAGTGATCTTAAGCTGTGCCATTATGAATTCCTCCTATTAAAGCTCTTTAACGCTCTTGCCTCTGAGAGCCGCAACCTCTTCCGCAGTGCGAAGCGCGGTAAGACCCGCCATTGTAGCGCGAACCACGTTGCAGGGATTATTGCTGCGCAGAGACTTTGTACGGATATTCTTGATACCCGCCATCTCGATCACCGCACGGACGGGACCGCCCGCGATAACGCCCGTACCTTCGGGAGCGGGACGCATAAGAACAGCGCCTGCGCCGAATTTTCCGGTGATCTCGTGGGGAATAGTCGTGCCCTTGAGAGCGATCTTGTGCAGATTTTTCTTAGCGTCGTCGATTCCCTTACGGATAGCGTCGGGAACCTCGTTGGATTTACCCATTCCGAAGCCTACGGTACCCTTGCCGTCGCCTACAACGACCAGCGCGGAGAACTTCATAATACGTCCGCCCTTTACGGTCTTGGATACGCGGTTTATCGCTACAACCTTTTCAAGATACTCTTTTTCCTCTGCGGTATTTACATTTGAGTTAGCCAAGTTCGTTTCCCTCCTTATCAGAAATTAAGTCCGCCTTCGCGAGCGCCCTCTGCGAGAGCCGCCACGCGACCGTGGTATACATAGCCGCCTCTGTCGAAAACAACGTCGGTGATCCCGGCAGCCTTTGCCTTCTCAGCGATCATCTGTCCGACCTTCTTAGCGGCTTCTTTATTTCCGCCGTACATTCCGAAGCCCTTCTCTGTGGAGGAAGCCGCAGCGAGAGTCTTGCCGCTTACATCGTCAATGATCTGAGCGTAGATATGCATAGAAGAGCGGAAAACATTGAGTCTGGGGCACTGCGCTGTGCCGGAGATCTTCGAGCGAACGCGCTTATGGCGGCGAACTCTGCTCTTGTTCTTATCAATAGTCTTAACCATATCGTTTCGATCCTTTCCCTCTTACTTCTTGCCCTTACCGGCTTTGCCTTCCTTGCGGCGGATAGTCTCGTAATCATACTTGATACCCTTGCCCTTGTAAGGCTCCGGAGGACGCTTGCTTCTAATCTCGGAAGCCATCTGTCCTACCTTCTGCTTGTCAATGCCGGTAACAACGATCTTGTTGGGAGCGGGTACCTCGAGCTTGATGTCGTCGGTATCCGAAACCTCGACCTTGTGAGAGAAGCCGAGATTCATAACGACCTTCTTGCCCTGCTTCTCACATCTGAAGCCGACGCCGTTTATCTCAAGCTCCTTCTTGAAGCCCTCCGTAACGCCGATCACCATATTGTGGATAAGCGTTCTCGTAAGTCCGTGAAGCGACTTGGAGAGGCTCTCATCGTCGGGGCGCTCAACAATGATTGCTCCGCCCTCGTTCTTTATTTTCATAAGATGATTGAACTCCTTGGTAAGAGTTCCTTTAGGTCCCTTTACTGTAACGACCGAACCGTCAACCTTTACGTCAACGCCCGCGGGAACAGTAACAGGCATTCTTCCTATTCTTGACATATTACCATTCCTCCTATTACCATACGAAGGCGAGTACTTCGCCGCCGACGTTCATTTCGCGAGCCTTCTTATCGGTCATAATGCCCTTGGAAGTGGAAACGATAGCGATACCGAGACCCTTCATTACCTTGGGCATATCCTTGCAGTTCGAGTAAATTCTGAGACCCGGCTTAGACACGCGGCGCAGACCGGTAATAACCTGACCTCTGCTGTCGGTGTACTTGAGTGTTACCCTGATAACACCCTGCTTGCCGTCGTCAATCACCTTAAAGCTCTTGACGTAACCCTCGTCAACAAGGATCTGAGCGATCTGTTTCTTGAGGTTGGAAGCGGGAATGTCAACAGTGGGGTGCTTTGCGGAGTTAGCGTTGCGAATTCTCGTGAGCATATCCGCGATTGTGTCTGTAATCTGCATTCTGTTACCTCCTGAAAGATTAGCCGTTACGGATCCCATATGATCCGTCGTACTAGCTTTGAATTTTCCTACCGAGTCCGGTTTCATATCTCGGCGAGGATTGCAGTTTATCTCATCGCGAGGATAACTCCCCGCGATCGAGCCTCTTCTTACCAGCTTGCCTTCTTAACACCGGGGATCTGTCCCTTGTAAGCCAGCTCTCTGAAGCAAATTCTGCAAATGCCGAACTTACGCAGATATGCGTGCGGTCTGCCGCAGATCTTGCATCTGTTGTAGGCGCGTGTGGAGAACTTAGGTGTTCTCCGCTGCTTCATCTTTAATGACGTTTTTGCCATAGTATCCTCCCGTTCTGATTACTTCTCAAAGGGTGCGCCCATGAGTGTGAGGAGTTCTCTTGCTTCCTCATCGGTCTTGGCGGTGGTGATGAAGTTGATGTCCATACCGCGTACGGCGTCGATCTTATCGTACTCGATCTCCGGGAAGATGAGCTGTTCCTTCAGACCGAAGGAGTAGTTGCCTCTGCCATCGAAAGAGTTGGGGTTGATACCTCTGAAGTCTCTTACACGGGGAAGAGCCACGTTGAAGAGCCTGTCGAGGAACTCATACATAATATCGCCGCGCAGTGTAACCTTAACACCGATTACCTGACCTTCTCTGAGCTTGAAGTTCGCAACAGCCTTTCTGGACTTGCACGCTACCGGCTTCTGACCTGTGATAGCCGCAACCTCCGCCATTACGTTTTCTATGATCTTCGCGTTTTCCTTAGCCTCGCCGCATCCTACGTTCACCACGATCTTGTCAAGCTTCGGGGTCTGCATAACAGACTTGTAGCCGTACTTCTTGAACAATGCGGGAGCTACGGTTTCCTTGTAGTAGTCCTTCATTCTAGCCATTGTGTAATTCTCCTATCCACAGCCGGATTTTAGCCGTTCACAGACCAAGAGACAAGGTGTAAGGGTTAAGAACTTCACCCGCGCCTTTTCCTTATCCTGAACGTACTGCTTATATCCGACCATTTTAAATCGCTTGATCATCGGCGGTCTTGCTTCTTGCCTCTCGCCTCTGACCTCTTATCGGTCATAGACGGTCTTGCTTCTTGCCTCTGACCTCTTACCTCTTATCGGTCATAGACGGTCTTGCTTCTTGCCTCTCGCCTCTGACCTCTTATCGGTCATAGACGGTCTTGCTTCTTGCCTCTGACCTCTTACCTCTAATCAATACTTCAGCTCTGCTCCGCAGTGCCTGCAAATTCTTACCTTCTTGCCGTCCTCGATCTTGTGACCGACTCTGGTAGGCTTGTCGCACTTGGGGCAGACAGGCATTACCTTGCACGCATAGATGGGGCTTTCCGCCTGAACGCGCCCGCCGAGCTTGCCCTGCTGTGCCTTAACGTGCTTGGTGACCATATTGATACCCTCAACGATCACCTTGCCCTCTTTGGGGGATACGGAGAGGACCTTTCCGGTCTTTCTCTTGCCGTTGCTGCCATTCTCATACTTATCCTTGCGATCACCTGTCATAAGTGCAACGGTGTCGCCAACTTTTACGTGAAGCTTACTCATCGCGCACCTCCATTACAGTGATTCGGGAGCAAGCGACAGGATCTTCATAAAGTCCTTGTCTCTCAGCTCTCTGGCTACCGGCCCAAAAATACGAGTACCTCTCGGATTTTTGTCCTCCTTGATGATAACCGCTGCGTTCTCGTCGAAGCGGATATATGTGCCGTCGTCGCGTCTCAAGCCTTTCTTGGAACGAACGACAACAGCCTTTACAACGTCGCCCTTCTTAACAACTCCGCCGGGTGTAGCCTTTTTAACGGAAGCTACGATAACATCGCCGATATTCGCGTATCTTCTGCGTGTGCCGCCCAGAACTCTGATACACATAAGCTCTTTAGCGCCGGTGTTGTCTGCGACCTTAAGCAGTGTCTGCATCTGAATCATTGCACTGATTCTCCCTTCTGCCGCCTGAAGCTCCGCAAGCGCGAGCCCGCGCCCCGCCGCCTCCCGCGACTATATTTTCCAGTCTGTTACTTAGCGCGCTCGATCACGTTTACAAGACGCCATCTCTTGTCCTTGGAAAGCGGACGGGTCTCCATGATCTCAACTCTGTCGCCCACGTTGCAGGTGTTCTGCTCGTCGTGAGCCTTGAACTTGATGGTGCGCTTTACGATTTTCTTATAAAGAGGGTGACGAACATTATCCTCGATAGCGACAACGATGGTCTTATCCATCTTATTGCTTACAACTTTACCGATTCTGGTCTTTCTTAAAGATCTCTCCATGATTTGGTTCTGTCCTCCTTCCTTAATTGTTCGCAGACAGCTCGCGCTCGCGCTGAACGGTCTTGATTCTTGCGATATCCTTCTTGACCGCCTTGATCCTTGCGGGATTGTCAAGCTGATTTACGGCAAGCTGGAAGCGAAGATTGAAAAGCTCAGCCTTCAGCTCCGAGAGCTTGGTCTCCAGCTCGGTTTCCGAAAGGTATTTGATTTCCGAAGCCTTCATTACAGCTCACCTCCGTCTTCCTTCTTAACGAACTTGCACTTGATGGGGAGCTTGTGCATTGCAAGACGCATAGCCTCTCTCGCGGTTTCCTCGGAAACGCCCGCGATCTCGAACATAACGCGCCCGGGCTTTACAACAGCTACCCAATACTCGGGAGAACCCTTTCCCGAACCCATACGAGTACCAAGAGGCTTGGTAGTAACGGGCTTATCGGGGAACAGCTTGATCCAAACTTGTCCGCCGCGCTTGATATAACGTGTCATAGCGATACGTGCGGCCTCGATCTGGTTGGACTTGATCCAAGCAGCCTCGAGCGCCTGAAGTCCATACTCGCCGTTAGAAACCGTATTGCCTCTTGTAGCGATACCCTTGCGGCGTCCTCTTTGGACTCTTCTGTATTTTACTCTCTTAGGAAGCAGCATCAGTCGTTACCTCCTTCTTTTCTAGCTTCTCTGTTAGCGCCTGCCTCGCGGGGTCTGCGGGGACGGCGATCGCCGTTTGAGCCGCCGCGTCTGTCGGTGCGCTTTCTGTCGTTTCTGTCGTTTCTTGCGTTTCTCTCGTTTCTGTTAGCGGGGATCTCGCCCTTGAGAACTTCGCCGTTGTAGATCCATACCTTAACGCCGATAACGCCGTATGTGGTATTTGCTCTCGCGATACCGTAGTCGATATCCGCACGGAGAGTCTGAAGCGGGATAGTACCCTCATGGTAGCTCTCGGAACGTGCGATCTCTGCGCCGCCCAGTCTGCCGCTTACCATGGTCTTAATGCCCTTAGCGCCGCTCTTCATCGTTCTGCCGATAACCTGCTTCATAGCGCGTCTGAAGGAAACACGTCCCTCAAGCTGCATAGCGATGTTGTCGGCAACGAGCTGCGCGTTAGTGTCGGGATTAGTGATCTCAACGATGTCAAGCGTAACGGTCTTGCCGCCCACGAT
>CAYMTG010000045.1:0-13475 GCA_964393305.1 uncultured Ruminococcus sp. | reverse complement strand
AGGTTCCCTATATCAGCCTTTCGACTCGGAAAGCTCGATCTCTATATTCACACTGCGCTTCTTGCCGAGCGAGTCGCGGCGAACTACCGTTACCGTCACCGTGTCACCGGGCTTCTTAACAGTGAAAATCTCGTCAATGTCATCCTCGAAAACGTCCAGTCCGTCAATCTTGACGATAGTATCGCCTACCAACAGACCGCTCTCGGCTACCGGCATATCCTCGTTGATCTCGGTTACCTGCCAGCCTGCTGTAATGCCGTTATACGCCGCTATGGTATCGGTGATCTCAAGGTACATAATTCCGATTACCGCACGTCCCGAAACATATCCCTTTGCAATAAGGTCATCGATCACGTCCTTTGCCTCGTTAATGGTGATCGCAAATCCGACATTCTCAGCGTAGTCGGAAACGTACTTCTCGTTGACAACGCCTACCACCTCGCCGTAACCGTTGAAGAGCGCGCCGCCCGAGTTGCCGCTGTTAATGGGCGCGTCGGTCTGGATGGAGGAAAGTCCGCGCTTGCTGTCGGAGATCTGACGATTAAGACCGGATACGATACCCTTTGAAACCGAGTTCTCAAGTCCCAGCGGGTTGCCGATCGCGATCACGTCATCTCCGAGGCTCAGCTTATCAGAGTCGCCGAGGATAGCCACGGGAAGATTATTCGCCTCAATTTTGATAACAGCAAGATCCGTGTCGCTGTCGGTGCCGATAAGCTCTGCGTCGTATGTCTTGGACTCACCGGTTTCCGTGTTGTTCACCTTGACGGTGTAGCTGTCCATATCCTCAACGACATGGTTGTTAGTGACAATGTATCCGTTCGACGAGATTATTATTCCGCTCGCGGATCCCGCCAGCTGCGACTTCCCTCTGTATTTCTGGAACACCTCAATGTACACAATGCTGTCCTGAACCGCTTTTACGAGGTCGCGGGTATACATGTATGTGCCGTCGGAGTTAAGCTCGACGTCTTCGCTGACTGTGTTCTGGAGCGTTGTCGCATCCTTCTGCGCCTCATTTATCGTGGAAACAGTCGAACCGTTTCCCTGTATCCCGTACCCGTTGCCCGCTGCGGAGGAATTATCGCTGCCGTCCTCAGCAGCAGTTTGCGGAACACTGAGTCTTCCCGCAAAATAAGAGCTGCCAAATCCCGCTCCTCCGCCTGCTATGATAACAGCCAAAATCAACGCCGTAACCTTCGCGGTGGTGTGACGCTTCTTAGGCTTCTCGGGCTTAAGTGTCTGAGCGGTCTGCGCGGTCTCCGTCACGTCAATCTCAATGCCGTCATTGTTAAATTCATTAAACTTTTTCATATTGCAGCCTCCTTCATTTACTGTACCTAAAGTATAACTCCAAATTGTGTAAGGCTTGTGAAATAAATTTGAACATCAAATTAAAATCTGTTTATGAAATCGGGAGCGGCGCTCCTACAGATTATTGACCGCCTTATCAACCGCAAGCGCAAGCGCACATTCCAAGCGTTTTCTCTGAAGCTCACAGGAGAGCTTGTGAGGTTTGCGGCAATCTCCATCGTAGATAAAGCTGTTCGCGTTGCAGCCGCCCGAGCAGTAGAACTTCGCCCAGCAATCGCGGCAGCCGGACTTGGAATAGAGGTGCGTTCCCGCGAAATAGTTCTTGATCTCATTATTGAATGTACCATTATATAGGTTGCCCATTTTCCAGCGCTCTATGCCGACAAACTGGTGACACGGGAAGATATTTCCGTGGGGGTCGACAGCCACATAATCGTTTCCGCAGCCACACCCGCGCAGACGCTTTATTGCGCAGGGTCCCTGATCTAAATCCACCATAAAATGGAAGAAGTTGAACCAATCGCCCTCTCCTCTGTTACGCTGAGCCATAACCTCGCAAAGTCTGTCATACTCGCTGAAAATTCGCGGCAGGTCGGACTCGGTGATAGCATACGGCTCTTTCTCGTCGGTGACAACAGGCTCTGCGGAAAGCTGCTCAAAGCCCAGCTCTCTCATATGCAGAACGTCCTCGGTAAAATCGAGATTGTACTTCGTATAGGTAGCGCGGACGTAGTAGTCCTTGCCAAGCGGCTTGCGGGCTTTTACCAGCTTTTGGAACTTCGGGACGATCACGTCATAAACGCTCTTTCCGTTGAGGGTCTTGCGTATCCTGTCGGTGACCTCGCGTCTGCCGTCCAGCGAGAGGACAACGTTCGACATCTCGCGGTTTATGTACTCAATCTTCTCGTCATCAAGGAGAACGCCGTTCGTTGTGATAGTGAAACGGAAGCTCTTGCCGTGCTGCTTCTCAACAGAACGCGCATAATCTACGGTAGCCACTACGGTATCCCAAGCCATCAGCGGCTCGCCGCCGAAGAAATCCAGCTCGATATTCTCGCGATTGCCCGAATTCTCGATCAGGAAGTCTATCGCCTTCTTGCCCGTCTCGGGAGACATAACGCAGCGCTCCCCGCCGAAATCGCCCGTCTGCGCGAAGCAGTACTCGCAGCGAAGATTGCAGTCGTGCGCCACATTCAGACACATGGACTTTACGGGACTTCTCACCATCGTATCGGAATACTTCTCGTATTCGTCCTCGGCGAAGAGCGCGCCGTCCTTGTACAGCGAATACAGCTCGGAATACGTCTCGCGGACGTTCTCATCGGAATAAGCGGGCAGCTTGCCCGGCAAATCCTCGGGCATCTGCTCCGACATCGGCGCAGAGACGAGATCCAGCATATCGTAAGCGCAGTCGTCCAGAAGGTGAACCCCGTTGCTGTCGCTGTCCAGCGCTATCTTGTAACCCAGTTGCTCGAATTTATGAATCATAATAATTTCCCTTAATATTACAAATTGTAATTTATTTTCGCCCCGATCACCGCTCAACGTGTTCGGAGACCAAAGGTCACCTCTAAAAGATGAAGCAAGAAGCCATGGACTCCTTGCTTCCGAGTTATCAGCTCTTAGACGCGCACTTCTGATTTGCTACGGTGCAAGAGGTCTTGCAAGCCGACTGGCAGGAGGACTGGCACTTGCCGCAGCCGCCCTTTTCAGCGGAAGCCTTCAGGTTCGCCTTATTGATGGTGACGATATGCTTCAAAAAAACACCCCATTTCCTATGTTTTGCGATAATCGCATACACATATTATAGCACATCTTGATTGATTTTTCAAGGGGGTTTAATGAAGAATACGATATTTTTCCAATTCCGGAACAAAAAACCCCCGCGCACAGCACGGGGGAGTGTGTCATTGATCAAACCGAGTCGTCCGGATCTCCGGAATTAAACAAATCGGAATTATCGAACGAGGAAACGCCGCCCATCGAGGGGATATCCTCTGCCTCTGACACTGCCGCGTCCGGATTAGCCGCCTCGGGAACCGCGTCCGCCACAGCCTTTGCCAGCGAAGGCTCGTCTTCAACATCGACGTCCTCATCGAAATCATAATCCCAATCGTCGTCAATATCATCGTTATCCCAATCTTCGTAGTAATTGTCCTCGTTCTCCTTCTCGAGTTTCTTCTTTGTCACATAGGTCGCGGCTGCAATACCGCCCGCAACAGCCAATGCCCCGATAAGAAAAATTCCTAAAGCCTTCATAGAACGCATCCTCCTCGTAAATAACCAAGCTCTGTAGAGCGCTTGATAAAACTCTCGTTTTTAGTATTATACACCTTTTTCAAAGAAATTGCAATACCCGCAACAAATTTTAGTGATTTTTAACAAAACAATCACATATTTCCTGTCATATTCATCAAAATCGAAATCGCGGCGACCGGCGCTGTCTCGCAGCGCAAGATCCGCTTACCCAGCGAAACCGGTACCAGTCCGAGCCTTTGCAGTTCCTCCGCCTCACGCGGCTCAAAGCCGCCCTCGCTTCCTATTACGATGTCAACACTCTCCCGAAACTCCGTCACTGCTTCGCGCAGCGATGCGCAAGCACATTCATAGAACAGTATTCCCGTGTTTTCAGCGGAAATAAGCGATTTTAAAGCGGAAAATTCCACCGCCTCGCCTACTGTCGGGATAACGCCGCGTCCGCATTGTTTTGCGGCCTCATACGCGATCCTCCTATAACGGACGAGCTTCTTCTCCAGCTTCCCCGCGTCAGGACGTGAAACGCACCGCTCCGAAAAAAACGGGACTATCTCCGCCGCGCCGCATTCCACCGCCTTCTGCACGATGAACTCCATCTTGTCGCTCTTCGGCATTGCCTGAAACAGCCGCAGATGAATGTTCGGCTCCGCTTGATTGGAGCTTATTTCCAGAATTTTGAAGGTGCAGCGCCTGGGCGAGTTTTCCGTCAATTCGGCGAGATAGTCTGTCTTTCGCCCGTCGCAGAGAACCGCATAGTCCCCCGTTCTCATACGCAGCGCGCCTACCGCGTGTAGCGCGTCCTCTCCCTCCAGCACTGCGGTATTCTCCGAAATGTTCTCTGTAAAAAAGCGCGGATACCGCCAACGCTCCATTTTAAGCTCTATGCTCATTTCCTTTTCCTATCCTATTTGTATTATTTTATTGAAATTATGCAAATGGTAATAAACAGCTAGTTATAGCCATAGCTTCCAATGTTGCCCAGAAGCCGCTCCACATTTTGCTTTAAACCGCTGTTCTCGGACTTTTCCAGCTTGGGATCTGCTTGGAGTATCTCATTGGCAAGCGCTTCTATATCGGGGAGAATTTCCGCGTTTTCGGCAAAATCCGCGACCTTCATCGGCAGCGCGCCCGACTGCTCCCGTCCGAAGAAATTTCCCGGACCGCGCAGCTTCAAATCGGTATCCGCGATTTTGTAGCCGTCTGTAGTCTCGCACATAGCCTGCATTCGCTGACGCGTATAGTCCGACTTATTATCCGTCATAAGCACGCAGTAGCTCTGATCTTTGCCGCGTCCCACCCGTCCGCGCAGCTGGTGAAGCTGCGACAGCCCGAACTGCTCGGCGTTTTCGATCAGCATAACCACCGCGTTCGGAACGTCCACCCCGACCTCTATTACCGTTGTCGAGATCAGCAGCTTCAGCTTGTTATCGCGGAAATCGTTCATCACCGCGTCCTTCTCGGCGGGTTTCATTTTTCCGTAGAGAAGTCCCGTGGGTATCCCGCGAAAATCGCCCGCCGTGAGGTAGTTGTAGTACTCGATCGCGCTCTTTTTGTCGGAAGAATCGTCGTCGTTCTGCTCCACGCGAGGGCAGACGATAAACGCCTGCCGTCCCGCCGCGATATGCTTCTTGATGAACGCATACAATCTGGGACGAAACGAACCGTCAACCGCGTATGTCATAACCGGAAGCCGCCCCTTTGGCATCTCGTTCAGGATGGAAACGTCCAGATCCCCATATACGATAAGCGCCAGCGTTCTCGGGATAGGGGTTGCGCTCATCGCCATAATATGCGGATTTACGCCCTTCTCCGCGAGGGAGGAGCGCTGCGCCACGCCAAAGCGGTGCTGCTCGTCAACAACGATAAGTCCCAGCCTTGGAGTATTCACCGACTTCTGAATAAGCGCGTGAGTACCAACGAGAACGTCAATTTCGCCCTTTTCGGCGCTTGCGCGGATTTTCTTCTTCTCGGCAGCCGTCAGACTGCCCGAAAGCAGTCCCACGGAAACGCCCAAAGGCTCAAGAAAGCCCTTAAACGTCTCGTAATGCTGCTGTGCCAATACCTCTGTCGGCGCCATTATAAGCGACCGGAAGCCGTTACTATAAGCAAAGTAAGCCGCAGCCGCCGCAACCATCGTTTTTCCGGAGCCTACATCGCCCTGAATAAGCCTGTTCATCGGGTAGAGCCGCTTCATATCCGCAATACAGTCGCTCACCGCCCTGAGCTGCGCGTTTGTCGGAGTGAACGGCAGCGAGCGGTAGAACACGTCCATATCCACGTCTGTCATCACAGCGCCGGACAGATCCCTTCCTCTGGTTTTCAGTGCGGAAAGTCCGAGCTTAAGCGTCAGCAGCTCCTCAAAGATAAGCCGCCGCCTTGCCTCCTCGTACTCCTCACGGGTAGCCGGAAAGTGGATCTTACGTATTGCGTCGTCCGCGCCCATCAGCGAAAAACGCTCAAGGATAAAGCCGGGGAGGTTTTCCGTGCGGCGTACAAGCTCCAGCGCCTTCTTCATATCGGAGCTTACCACATTATTGGAGAGTCCCGCCGTCAAGCGGTATTTCGGGAGCAGTCCTCCCGCGTTCGGAGTGATAAACTGCGGCGACATTATCTGTAACGTGCCGTAATCGTAATTTATCCTGCCGAAGAAGAGGTACTCTCTGCCCACTGTAAGCGTATCGAACGTGTACTTCGCGTTGAAAAACACCGCCGTGATCTCGCCTATTCCGTCAGACAGCAGCGCCTTGTACACCTGCACGCGGGAGGAGTAATTCGTAGGAAAGCTCTTGGTCTGCACCGTTGCGCGAATAACGCAGCAATCCCCCGGCACAGCATCTCTGATGGGCGTTGTCCGCGTGAAATCCACATAATCCCGAGGATAGAACTCCGTAAGCTGCTCAACCGTCTCTATGCCAAGCTTCTTATACAGCGCCGCCTTTTTATCGCCAACGCCGTTTAAGCGAACCAATTCCATCTGTCACCGCTCTTATTCAACCGAGATTATGTAGTAATAGACGGGCTGACCGCCGTTTACCAACACAATATCAATATCATCGCTGATTTTAGAACGAAGATTTTCGTATGCCTCGTTTGCGTCCTCGTCGGGTACGTCCGCGCCGTAGATCACGGTAATGTAGCTTGAGGACGAGGAAATCAGGCGCTTTGTAAGCTTCAGGAGAGCTTTGGGAAGGCTCTTTTCGGTGAAAGCCACCTTGCCGTTATCCATCGCGAGTATATCGCCCTGCTTTATCTTATGACCGTCAAAGTCGCTGTCGCGCACCGCAAAGGTGATCTGACCGCAGGATACCCTTTCAAGGGACTCCGTCATAGCCGCGCCGTTCGCCTTGAAATCCGCGTCGGGGTCGTAGTTCATCATCGCGGTTATTCCCTGCGGGATGGAGCGGGTCTGGAGAACGCAGACGTTTCTGTCCGCGAGCTTCACCGCCTGCTCCGCTGCCATAATGATATTCTTATTATTCGGGAGGACGAATACGTTATGGGCGGGGGTCTGCTCGATAGCCTCAAGAATATCCTCGGTCGAGGGGTTCATCGTCTGACCGCCGCGAACGGTAATATCCACGCCCAGATCCTTGAACAGCTCCTCAATGCCCGCGCCCGCCGCGACCGCCACAAAGCCGGTGTCCTTGGTTGGCTTGGCGGGAGCCTTCTTATTGACCTGAGCCGCCTTGTCAGCCTTGATCACGTTGTTGTGCTGCTCGCGCATATTCTCGATTTTGACCTTCGTCAGCTCTCCGAACTTCAGTGCTTCCTCGATCGCCTTGCCGGGATTGTTGGAATGAACGTGTACCTTGATAATATCTTCGTCGTCGACCACGACAACGCAGTCGCCGATAGTCTCAAGATATGCGCGGAGAGCCGAAGCGTCCTTGCTGCCGCGCTTTGATACTATATACTCGGTACAGTACGCATACTTTATTTCCTCCTCCGCAGCCGCGACAGCCGCGGGAGCCGATGGTTTAGCTTCGTCAGTCGAAGCAACAGCCGTCCCGCCCGACAGCACCGCGTACATACCCTCGAGTATCACGATAAAGCCTTTTCCTCCCGCGTCCACTACTCCCGCCTTTTTCAGCGCGGGAAGAAGCTCGGGGGTTTTCTCCAGCGAGATCTCCGCTTCTCTAATATAAGAAGCGAGAAAATCCGCAGCCGGCATTGAGACGAGATCAAGAGCTGCCGTATTTTCATATGCTTCACGCGAAACGGTGAGAATTGTACCCTCGGTGGGCTTCATAACCGACTTGTAAGCCGCGTCCACACCGAGCTTGAACGACGCCGACAGGTCAGCTGCGCCCGCCTCATCCTTGCCTGCCAGACCCTTTGACAGTCCTCTGAAAAGCAGCGACAGGATAACGCCCGAGTTCCCGCGTGCGCCGCGCAGCATCGCCGAAGCCGCTGTTTTAGCGACGCTCGCCACAGTAACGCCGTCCGAGAGGTTGGCAAGCTCAGCCGCCGCGTTCTTAATGGTCATCGACATATTTGTTCCCGTATCGCCGTCCGGCACAGGGAAAACGTTGAGTTCATCTACCGCCTGCTTTTGGTTAGAAATATTGTTTGCTCCAGAGATAATCGCGTCACGCAGAAGTTTTCCGGTTATGTTCATCTTTTCCTATTCCTCACTTTATTTTTTTTGGAAACCGCTTCAGGTACGGATGGAGTCAACGTACACATTGACCTTCTCCACTGAAATTCCCGTGCTTTGTTCAACGGTATAGCCTACCTTGTTGATGATCGAACGCACCACCGCGTTCATATTTACTCCGTACATCAAGGAGATATGCAAGTCGATAAGAAGCTTATCCTTAGCGAAGCGCACCTTTACTCCGTAAGCGGGCGGCTGTTTATCCTTCGGCATAACCGCCGCAAGCAGCGTCTCGCGCACTCCGGACACGTTCATAGAAACTACGCCAAAGCAATTTGTAACGGTGTTTCCGATAAGCTCTGTAAAATACTCGGGAGAAATCGTTATTTTCCCGACATGGTTTTGCAGTGTAACCATATTTCCGACCTCCATTTTATTCAAATAGCCGCGTCAATGGGTATTATGCCCGCATCTGCGGCTTTACATACTGCCGTAAAATATTTCGGGAAGCTGCCCGCCGCGTTCCTCGCGTCCCGGTCGTCCGCGAACACTCCGAACACAGCCGCCCCGCTTCCGGACAGCGCCGCTCCCTGCGCACCGCACTTCTTCAGGCGGCTCACGATCCCGGCGATTTTCTCGTTTCCATACAACATCTCAAAGACATTGTACAGCTTCTGCGGAAAATTTTCCCCCGATTTGATGAACTCGGCAAGTCCGTTTCTTCGCGGAAGCGGGTTTTCATCATAGGCGAGATATGCCTCTCCGGTATCGCACAGGAAATCCGGCATCACTACCAGATACGCCCGCTCGGGGAAGGACTCGATATCAGTCATTTCATCGCCTATCCCACGGCAGAGCTTTATGCCGCCCGTTAAGCAAAACGGTACGTCCGCGCCCGTTTTTGACGCGGCGCCAAGCAATTCTTCGTTCGATAAAGCGTTATCGTAAAAGATATTCAAAGCCCGCAGCACAGCCGCCGCGTCGGCGCTGCCGCCGCCCAGTCCCGCCGCGTGGGGAATTCGCTTGTCGATATGTATTGCCACACCGCCGCTTTTGCCCAAAGCTTCAAAATAATTTGCCGCCGCCTTAAAGCAGATGTTCCGTTTGTCCGTTGGGATAAGCGGATCTGAACAGGTAACAGCAATATCGTCCGCCGTCCGCCGCACGGTAACAACGTCCGCCAGATCTATGCTCTGCATTACCGTTTCCAGCGTATGATAGCCGCTGCCGCATCTGCCGGTAATATCAAGATAGAGATTAAGCTTGGCATTGGCGGAAAATGCCAGCTCCCTCAAATCACTAAGCTCGCTCAATGTGTCAGCTCCTGTTATTCAGCTCGTCGATAAACTCGCGAATTCTGCCGAGCGCCGTTGTAAGGTGCGGCACGGAATACGCATACGACACGCGGACATAACCCTCGCCGCTCTTGCCGAACGCCGAACCCGGCACGACCGCGACCTTCTTCTCATACACAAGCTTCTCGCAGAACTCCGCGCTCGAAAGTCCCGTGGACTTTATGCACGGGAACACGTAAAACGCTCCCTCCGGCTCAAAGCAGGCAAGTCCCATCTCGTTGAAGCCGTTCACCAGCAAGCGGCGGCGCATATCGTATTCGTTCACCATATGCTCCACATCGGCGGAGCATTGTTCGATAGCCGTTATAGCAGCGTACTGGCTGACCGTGGGACTTGACATAATGCAGTACTGGTGGAGCTTCAGCATCTGCTTGATAAGCGGCTGAGGACCCGCCACATAGCCGAGCCGCCAACCCGTCATAGCGTACGCCTTGGAGAAGCCGCTGACGATGATAGTGCGCTCGCGCATACCGTCGATTTCTGCGATAGAAACGTGCTTAGCGCCGTTATAGGTCATTTCCCCATAGATCTCGTCGGATACAACGATTATATCGGTATCGCGCAGCACCTCGGCGATCTCCTCCAGATCCTCGCGGCGCATTACCGCGCCCGTGGGGTTGTTGGGGTACGGCAGGAAAAGCATTTTTGTCTTGTCGGTGATTTTTTCCTTGAGAGCCTTTGCGGTAAGCCGGAATTTATCCTCCATCGTCGTCACGATCGGCACGGGAGTACCGTGCATCATCGTTACAATAGGCGAATAGCACACAAAGCTTGGTTCCGGAACAAGCACCTCGTCCCCGTCCTCGATCATCGCACGAACGGCGAGGTCGATAGCCTCCGAGCCGCCCACAGTGATGATGATCTCCCCGAGCGGATCGTACTCCGTGCGAATAAAACGCTTCAGATAGCCGCAAACCGCCTTGCGCAGTTCAAGAAGTCCGCTGTTTGCGGTATACGCGGTTTTGCCCTTTTCAAGGATATTGATCGCCTCTTTGCGCGCAGCCCAAGGGGTCTTGAAGTCCGGCTCGCCCACCGAGAGCGAGATCACGCCCTCCACCTGCTGCGCTATATCGAAAAATTTTCTTATTCCCGACGGCTGTATACCCTGTATACGTTTCGGGATTATCTTATCGTAGTCCATTGGAAAATTCTCCCTCTTTCTTTAGTTCAATAAGTGGCTTTGCCCTGTCATTTAACGTGGCAAAGGGTGGCGTTAGCCGCCCAAAATGGAACCCGCCGCCTTAGAGGCGGGGGACTAAGTTATAGGGAACCTCTAAAGGTCACCTCCGGAGACGCTCATAGGTGTATCTCCCCTGTTCTCACGGAGAAACCATATCGCGGTCGTCAAAGTTGTCCTCGTTGAACACGTGATTTTTCTCCTTGTAGCGTCTGAGGACGAAGTGCGTGGTGGTGGAGAGAACTCCGTCAAGCACCGCAAGCCGCTCCGATACAAAGAGGGCGACTTTTCTCAGGCTCGTGCCGGTGATGGTGACGGACAAATCATACGCGCCGGACAGCAGGAACACGGTGTCTACCTCCTCATATGACATAATGGTGTGCGCGAGGTCGTCAAAGCCCATATCCTTCATCGGGGTGATCTTGATCTCTATAATGGCTGTAACGCCGTTCGCGTCAGCCTTCTCCTCGTTGATAATTGCCGAGTAGCCCATGATAATGCCCTCGCGCTCAAGCTCGGCTATCCGCGCCTTGACGTCGGCTTCGCTTTCGCCGAGCATAACGGCAAGCTCCGCGTTGGAAAGCCGTGCGTTCTGCCTGAGCAGGTCGAGCAATCGGGATGTGTTCATATCGTTGTTCATAAAATATCCTCCAGTCGGTATTACAGAAAGGGATCAAGGCTTTGTCTTTGCTGCAATATACAAGGCAAGCGCGATGTGGGATCTCCCTGCCGCAGCAAAAACTTCTACAAAAATTTTCTTTCTTGAAGTCCTTTTATTATTATTTTATCACAAAATTTTAGATTTGTCTAGGAATAGATTTACATTTTTAAAAAAATTTAGTATAATAGATAAGAAGCAATAAAAATTTAACAGTTGCGGTTAAAATTTTTATACAAATTGACCGCAGGAACGGAGGAATTATGAGAGCAGTAGTTGCCGTAATCGGTAAGGACACGGTAGGAATTCTCGCGAGGGTGAGCGGGATCTGCGCCGAATACAAGGCGAACGTTATGGACGTTACCCAGACAATTATGCAGGATCTGTTCGCGATGACCATGCTTATCGACATCACAAATCTGACGATCGACTATATCGACTTCGCGGATAAGCTGAAGGGCGCAGGCTCGGAGATGGGACTGCAAATTCACGTAATGCACGAGGATATTTTCAACTCAATGCACAAGATCTGAACGCTCGGCTTGCAAAATACGGTTTCTCCGAAAAAATGCGGGAAAACCGAATAATCAGGGGGATTTATGCTTAATACAGGAGACATTCTGGAAACGATAAAGATGATCCAAGAGGAAAATCTTGACATCAGAACCATTACAATGGGAATTTCGCTGCTTGACTGCATAGGCAGCGACATCAACAGCACCTGCGGCAAGGTCTACGAAAAAATAATGCGCAAAGCGGAGAACCTTGTAAAGACGGGCGAGGATATAGAAAAGCAGTACGGCATCCCGATCATCAACAAGCGCATCTCGGTCACGCCGATCGCTATCGTATCGGCGGCTTCGTCGGCGGCGGGGCAAAGTCCCGTGGCGCTCGCAAAGACGCTCCAGCGCGCTGCCGAGGCTACCGGCGTAAACTACATCGGCGGCTATTCCGCGCTGGTTCACAAGGGATTTTCGGCAGGCGACAGAGAGCTTATCGAGAGTATTCCCGAAGCGCTTGCGGAGACGAAAAACGTCTGCTCCTCCGTCAATATCGGCTCCACAAAGGCGGGTATCAATATGGACGCGGCAGCGCTTATGGGCAGGATCGTCCGCGAGGCGTCCGAAAAAACGGTGAACGACCACTGCTTCGGCGCGGCGAAAATTGTCGTATTCTGCAACGCGCCCGAGGATAACCCCTTTATGGCGGGAGCTTTCCACGGCGTGGGCGAATACGACTGCGAGATCAACGTGGGCGTATCGGGACCCGGCGTTGTACGTGCGGCGCTTGCCAAGCACCCCGACGCTAACATTGGCGAGATCGCGGACGTTATCAAGAAAACAGCTTTCAAGATAACGCGAATGGGTCAGTTGGTTGGCACGGAGGCTTCCAAGCGGTTGGGCGTGCCGTTCGGCATTGTGGACTTGTCGCTTGCGCCCACGCCCGCCGTCGGCGATTCGGTAGCGCATATTCTCGAGGAAATAGGACTTGAGAGCTGCGGCGCTCACGGCACTACCGCAGCGCTCGCAATGCTGAACGATGCGGTAAAGAAGGGCGGCGTTATGGCTTCGTCGAACGTCGGCGGACTGTCCGGCGCGTTTATTCCCGTCTCCGAGGACGCGGGAATGATCGACGCGGTGAACAGAGGCTCGCTCTCGCTTGAAAAGCTGGAGGCCATGACCGCCGTATGCTCGGTGGGTCTGGATATGATAGTAGTGCCGGGCGACACCTCCGCCGATACGATCTCCGCGATCATCGCCGACGAGGCGGCTATCGGCATGGTGAACTCCAAGACCACCGCTGTCCGCGTTATCCCCGCAATCGGTATGAAGGAGGGAGATACGCTTGAATTCGGCGGGCTGTTCGGGAGCGGTCCCGTTATGCCGGTAAGCCGCTTCTCCTCCGCGAAGTTCATCTCCCGAGGCGGACGTATTCCCGCTCCGCTCCAGTCACTGAAAAACTGATTCGAGACCTTCATATGCCCCGCCTTGCCGCGTTAAATGACGCGGCAAGGTCATTATTGAACAAAACAGCGGAGAATTTGCGTTCTCCGCTGTATGATGATCAGGGAACCTCTAGAAACCGGTTTGAAAAGAGAAAATCGGCAGAGTGCGCCGT
>CAYMTG010000044.1:0-13551 GCA_964393305.1 uncultured Ruminococcus sp. | reverse complement strand
ACCAATTCATTTATACCGTCTTTAGGGGATTTCTAAAAACTCAAAGAATATCGTTTCCGGTGCCCAAAATTTACGCCCTTTCCGAAGCCTTTAAATTCTCATAGAGCAAACTGCGGTTTAACCATAATCCTACAACCATATTTTAACACATTTTCTCCAAAATTACAAGATACTTTTAAAAATTATTGGCAAAATGTTGACAAAACGCAGAAAATATATTATAATTAGAAGTAGCGTGAAAAAAATATTTTAAGGAGAAAAGAATTATGAAGCTTTTTATTGACACCGCCAATGTTGACGACATCAGGCGCGCAAACGATATGGGCATTATCTGCGGCGTTACCACCAACCCTTCCCTTATCGCCAAGGAAGGGCGCGACTTTAAGGAGGTCGTGACCGAGATCGCGTCCATTGTAGATGGTCCTATCTCTGCCGAGGTGATCTCCCTCGAAGCGGACAAGATGGTTGAGGAGGCAAAGCCTCTTGCCGCTATACACAAGAACATCATCATCAAGCTCCCCATGTGCGAAGAGGGTCTCAAGGCGTGCAAGCGGCTAACCGCTATGGGCATCAGGACGAATGTGACGCTTGTATTCTCGGCGGCTCAGGCGCTGCTTGCGGCGAGAGCGGGCGCTACATACGTGAGTCCGTTCCTTGGCAGACTTGACGACATCGGTATGGAGGGCATGAGCCTTATCGGTGAGATCGTTGAGATGTTCCACGCGTCTAATATCCAAACCGAGATAATTGCGGCTTCTATACGCAACCCCATTCACGTTACCGCTGCGGCAAGAATGGGCTGCGATATCGCTACCGTTCCCATGAAGGTTCTCCTGCAAATGCTCAAGCACCCGCTGACAGACAACGGAATAGAGCGTTTCCTCAAGGACTGGGAAGGCTTCACCGCAAAGAACTGATCGGGCGGTGAACAGAATGGCTATGCTATCTCCGTCTATCCTCTCCGCAGACTTCTCAATGCTTGGCGAACAAACAAAAATCCTCGAGAACGCAGGAACGGATATGCTGCATATCGATGTTATGGACGGTATGTTTGTCCCGAACATCTCCATGGGTTTTCCCGTATACAGCTCGCTTCGCCCGCATACCAAGCTGCCCTTTGACGTGCATCTGATGATTGAGAAGCCGGAAAATCACGTTGCCGCCGCCGCGAGATCGGGCGCGGACATTATCACCGTTCACGCGGAGGCTTGCACTCACCTGCACCGCCTGATCGCTAATATTCACGAGTTAGGCTGCAAGGCGGGCGTGGCGCTTAATCCCGCGACGCCGCTTAACGTACTGGAGTACATTATGGACGATATAGATCTGGCGCTGATTATGACGGTCAATCCGGGCTTCGGCGGTCAGAAGTTCATCGGCTCTATGATCCCGAAGATCCGCAAATGCCGCGAAATGGCAGACAAGTCCCCCGCAAGGCCGCTTATCGAGCTGGACGGCGGGATCACCCTCGACAACGCCCGGGAATGCCTTGATGCGGGCGCGGACATTCTGGTATCCGGCTCGTCGGTGTTTAAAGGCGATATTGCGGATAACGTAAAGAAATTCAAAGCTATGATGTAGTGCCAAAACCCCGCAGACAAGACTGTCTGCGGGGTTTGCTGTTATACGAAATCATCGCCGTCATATAGACCGATTACTGTAATTGACAGAAAACGGAAATCGTTCATCAAATCAAGCTCCTCGCCCGCAAATTTTCCCATAATTTTAACCACGGGACGAAGGACATTTTCGTTATGCCGCACAACCGCACCATGTCTGCCGTCCGACAGGGCTACCATTGTCCCTATCGGATAGGGGTTGAATGCGCGAAGAAACGCCTTCGCTATCGCCAAATCAAAGTGCGAGCCGCCGCCTCCAAGAATATACTCTTCCGTCTCGGGTACCGACCACGGCACACGATACGGACGGTTTGAGGTCAGCGCGTCGAATACGTCGCACACCGCCAGTATACGTGCGACAAGCGGGATTTTATATCCCGAAATGCCGGTAGGATAACCCGAGCCGTCGAACTTCTCCTGATGGAACAACACGCCCGATAGGATATTCGAGCTGTACGCGCCGGTATTTTTCAGGATATTGTAACCAATGAGCGGGTGCTTTTTTATCTCAGCAAACTCCTCATCGGTAAGCTTTCCGGGTTTTATTATGATGTCGTGATCGATATTCGACTTGCCGATATCGTGGAGAATACCCGCAATTACCGTCTCCTTAATCTCCTCGGCGGACATAGCAAGCTCGGCACACACACTCGCCGAAAGCATTGCTACACGCAAACAATGCTTGTACGTATAATCATCGTAATTCTGAAGCGCTATCATCTGGTTGCCGAGGAATGATGAATCGGCTGCGATATCGGTTATAATATCGTCCGCTATACTGTCGACCTTCTCGACTGCCGCGTGCGAGAGCTGCTTGATCTCCTCGTTGCAGTCAAAAATCTCATCAAGGTTTCTCAAAGCCTCGCCGATTTGCGAATTTATCTCGTGATTTCGGCGTTCCTTCTTGCCGTTGTTCACTTTTCGGACGTCCTCAATTCCGCCGCCTACGATATGCACCGTTTTGATGCCCTTCTCGATAAGCATCTCGATCATCCCCGAGGACAGAAATATTCCCTTTTTCAGTATCGTCTGATAATCATTGGCTGTTGTGGAACCAACGTCATCCGCAAGCTGCATTCCTTCTCGAAGTTTGTCTACGGGAACAATAAGCATTGTCTTTCTCCTATCAAGTGTGTCCTATAACTTATGTCTTCCAAAAAAAGTAATTTTTAACGGCTTATGGAAATCTCTGAACCTCCCAAAAATCGTTTCGATATCTGCCTGTACCCCACGCAGCGGAACACAGGCGGACTAAAGAGAGGTACCCTTATGATTTAACAGGTCTCAAAAACCGAGAGGCGAGCTGTAAATTCCCTTGTCTATATAATCCAGAATTGCCGCCCTTGTCGGTGCTACATCACTTTCGTAGGTAATGCCGAACCATTGCCCCTTTGTGGGGATATCAAGGACGCGGAAGCCGCCCTCATCAATTTCCTGTCCCACCATCTGCGCAATAGTAAGCTCCGCCTTGGGTTCGTCATAGTCAAGATTTTCGAGAAATTCCGAAAAACGTTCTTCAGCAATCGGCATAACCCCCTCGCAGAAACCCCACATATTCATAGACGCGGTGGAGTCTTCCTCGAGAATTCGTTCGTATTCTTCAAATTTGCCGCGAATAACGCCATCCTCGCCGCGTATGATCTGCTTATGCTCCAACACCTCCGTAAGCAAGCCGTTGTTGTTTATGCGGCAGATCCCGCGGTTTACGGTGCCATTATCGGAGAGAGTATTCTTCAGCAGGAAGTCAACCGAGCAAGCGTCGGCGCTTGGATTTTTTAAGAAGTGCGCCAGATCCGCAAAAGCCGCCGGACTGTAAAAATCGTCGGAGTTTATGACCGCAAACTTTCCATCCACTACGTCCTTGCAGCAGTACAGCGCCTGCGCCGTACCCCACGGCTTGGTGCGCGAGGGGAAATCCCCGCGCCGCACAGGCAGACAGTCCGCCGACTGATAAACATACACCGTATCTACAAGCTTCTCAATGCGATTGCCGATAGTCTCCTTAAAAAGCTCCTCAATATCGTGTCTGATGATAAACACAATACGATTAAAACCGACCTTCAGCGCGTCGTAAATGGAGTAGTCTATCATTAGCTCGCCGTTTGGACCTATCGGCTCAAGCTGCTTTATTCTGCTGCCGAACCGCGAGCCCATTCCGGCTGCCAGTACGACCAACGTCAAATCCTGCATAGTAAATGCTCCTTTGAAAAATCAATCGGAAAGCTGCTTGAACGACTGCATGATCTTTTCAAGCTTGTCGTTTGCTCTCGCAAGCTTCTCGCGTTCCTTTTCAACCTGCTCCTGCGGCGCTTTTGCGAGGAAGCCGGGGTTGTTAAGCTTTCTGCCTAAGAAATCTATGTCCTTTTCAACAGCAGCCTTTTCCTTTTCAAGACGCTTGCGTTCTTCTTCCTTGTTGACAAGCTCGCCCATAGGAATGAAAATTCTCGCGCTTGAGGTAACGACTGTCACCATTCCCTCCGTATCGGAAGACTCAGCGCTTGTAACGCTGAATTCGCCGGCACCCGCCAGCTTCTCAAAGAACGCCGCCGCGCTCTTGAAAATATCGGTGAAGCTCGTCTCGACAAGCATTGTGACCTTCTTTGAGGGGGGAACGTTCATCTCGTTTCTGCGAACGCGGATAGCACGGATAGCGTCGACCACCTTCGAGAACTCCTCCTGCTCCTTCTTAAACGAAAGCTTTTCGTCATACTCGCACCACTTAGCGAGCATTATCGTATCGCTCTCGCTGCCGTGAGGCATTGACTGCCAGATCTCCTCGGTAACAAACGGAATAAACGGATGCAGCAGCTTGAGTACGCCGTTTACAATATAAACAAGCACCTTCTGAGCCGCGATCGCCGCGTCCCCGCCCGCCGCAATTCTCGGCTTGGTAAGCTCGATATACCAGTCGCAGAAAATATCCCATACAAAGTCGAACAAATTCTGCACCGCAACGCCAAGCTCATACGCTTCCAAATTCTGGGTCACGTTCTTAACGAGATCGTTGTAGAGGGACAGTACCCACTTATCCTCGATCGGGAGATTTGCGGGCAGCCCGCCCGCTTCAAAGTCCTCAGGGAGATTCATCAAGATATAGCGCGAAGCGTTCCACAGCTTGTTTACAAAGTTGCGGGAGTTGGTGACCTTGGTCTCCGTCCAGCGCATATCATTTCCGGGCGCGTTTCCGGTGACAAGCGTCAGACGAAGCGCGTCCGCGCCGTATTTGTCGATGATCTCCAGCGGGTCGATGCCGTTTCCGAGAGACTTTGACATCTTGCGTCCCTGCTCGTCACGCACCAGACCGTGTATAAGCACATCCTTGAACGGCTTCTCGCCCGTATGCTCCAGACCGCTGAATATCATCCTCGACACCCAGAAGGTGATAATGTCGTAGCCGGTAACCAGCGTCTGCGTGGGATAGAAATACTCGTAATCCGGGGTCCTTTCGGGCCAGCCGAGCGTTGAGAACGGCCACAGCGCGGAGCTGAACCATGTGTCAAGGGTATCCTCGTCCTGAACCATAGGCGCGCCGCACTTAGGGCATTTGTCGATACCTTCGAGCGTTATCTCGGTATGTCCGCACCCCTTATTCTGACAATAATAAGCGGGTATTCTGTGACCCCACCAGATCTGTCGCGAAACGCACCAGTCGCGTATATTCTCCATCCAATAGAGATAGCTGTTCTCAAAACGCTTTGGGATAAAGCGAAGCTCGCCGCTCTTTACAACGTCTATCGCGGGTCTTGCAAGCTCCTTCATCTTAACGAACCACTGTAAGGAGGCAGTCGGCTCTACGGTAGTACCGCAGCGCTGACAAGTGCCGACATTGTGCTTATGCGGCTCGACCTTAACGAGAAGCCCCATAGCGTCCAGATCGGCGACCATCGCCTTGCGAGCCTCGTACCTGTCCATTCCAGCGTATTTTCCGCCGACTCCCGCCGCTATCGTCGCGTCGTCGTTCATCATATGGATCACGGGGAGATCGTGGCGTTTTCCGACTTCGAAATCGTTAGGATCGTGCGCGGGGGTGATCTTAACGCAGCCTGTACCGAACTCCATATCAACGTAATCATCGGCGATAACGGGGATCTCCCTGTCGGTGAGCGGGAGCTTCAGCATTTTCCCCACAAGATGAGTATAACGCTCGTCCTTGGGGTTGACAGCGACAGCCGAATCTCCCAAAAGCGTCTCGGGACGAGTAGTCGCGATCTCAACAAAACCGCTGTTATCCGCAATCGGGTAATTAATGTGCCAGAAGAAGCCGTCCTGCTCCTCGTACTCTGTTTCGATGTCGGAAATAGACGTCTTGCAGTTGGGACACCAGTTGATGATCCTTTCGCCGCGATAGATAAGCCCCTTGTTGTAGAGATCCATAAAGACCTTGCGTACGGCGCTTGAGCAGCCCTCATCCATCGTAAAGCGATCCCTGCTCCAGTCGCAGGACGCGCCCATCTTGCGCTGCTGCTCCTTTATTCTTCCGCCGTATTTGTCATTCCATTCCCAAGCGCGCTTCATAAAGCCGTCACGCCCGAGCTGATACTTGGTAACGCCCTCTTCCTTGAGCGCGGAAACGATCTTCGCCTCGGTAGCGAGCGCCGCGTGGTCTGTTCCCGGCAGCCACAGCGCGGAATATCCCTGCATCCTCTTAAAGCGGATAAGTATATCCTGAAGCGTGCAGTCCAGCGCGTGTCCCATATGGAGCTGACCCGTGATATTGGGCGGCGGCATTACGATGGTATACGGCTTTTTCTTCGGGTCGCGCTCAGCCTTGAAGAAGCCGCTCTCCTCCCAGTATTTGTACAATCTCTCCTCAAAATCCTTAGGAGAATAGGTTTTCTCCAATTCTTTTCTCATTATTATGTCCTCTCTTTTATCTTTAATGAATTTATGATCTCCTCTTTGGGAGTAACGAACATCGTTTTGTTATTCGTGAAGATCACCATTCCGGGCTTCGCGCCGGCGGGCTTCTTGACGAACTTTACTGCTGTGTAATCCACGGGAACGCCCGAGCCGCTCCGTCCCTTGGAATGGTAAGCCGCAAGCTGCGCCGCCTCAAACAGCGTCCGCTCGGTGGGAGTTTGCCCGTTCGTCCTGACGATCACGTGCGAACCCGCGATATTCTGCGTGTGAAGCCATATGTCGGAAGCCTTCGCGGTTTTCAGTGTAAGCAAGTCGTTCTGGCGGTTGTTCTTCCCGACAAGAATTTCAAACCCGTCCGTTGAGCGGAATTTCATCGGCTCGGAGAGCTTGCGCCTTGTCTCGCCGCCCTTGGGAGCGCCCTTGATATAACCCTGTTCGCGCAGCTCGCGCCTGATCTCGGATAACTCCGCTTCGCCCTCGGTGCGCGATACGCAGTCCAGAACGCTGTCCAGGTATTTCAGCTCGTTCTCGCCATTTTCGATAAGGTCGCCCAGCTTTTCCTCCGCGTTGCACAGCTTGCGGTATTCCGCGTAGTACTTCTGCGCGTTCTGCGCGGGAGAAAGCCTTGCGTCAAGCGGGATCTCGCGGAGTTCACCCGTGTAGAAATCATCCAGCGTGCAGACTGTCATGCCCTTCTCAAGGCGGTAGATATTCGCGTTGATAAGATCGCCGCACAAACGGAACCGCTCCCGCTCGGAGCATTCGGCAAGCTCCTGCTTTCGTATCTCCAGCTTGCGCGACACCCGCTCATACGCGGTGTTAAGCATTTTCAGCAGATCGCGTGAGCGCTGCTTCATTCTGTCGGAGGAAGCCGACACCTCAAAGAAGCTGTCCAGCAGCGCGTTCGCCGTTGGGAAGAATTTCTTCTCGTAGGTCGAGCCGTATTGCAGCACGTCCACAAAGCAGATATCCCGCTTCCCGAGTGCCTCACAATTAAGCAGCGTATATTTTGCTTTTCCGGTTTGCAGAGAGGATCTCGCGCTTTCAAGGAATTCGCGAAGCCGCTCTTTTGCGCTGTCGGTCAGCTCATCGCACGGAACATCGGTATCTCCCGCCGCATAGAACGCGGCTTCACGCGCAAACACGGGAGAGATTCCCTCGAGAATATCCGGCAGTGCCTTTGCCAGTCTGTCCGTCCTTTGCGAAACGGCGGATATTATCTCGCTCGGCTCTGTTTCAAGGATATTCAGGCGCTCAGACCTCGGCGGCGTTTCATACGGAATATTCGGGAGAATTCTGCGAATTCCCTGAAACTCCGCGTCTGCAACGCGATTAACGCTGTCCACCACTCGTCCGTCACGCACGAGAATTATGTTGCTGTGCCGCCCCATGATCTCGCAAATCAGCGTGTTAGTCACTAAGTCGCCGATCTCATTAACGCACTCGAAATCAAAATACAATATCCTCTCCAGGCCGTCCTGACGGATTTCCGCCAGTTTGCCGTTCGAGAGGTGCTTCCTCAGCAGCATACAGAACATCGGCGGCGCGGAGGGATTATCAAACTCCGCTGTCGTGAGATTTACCCGCGCTGCCGTACCGTTCGCGGAGAAGATCAGCCGTTTCGCCGCCCTATCCGCGGAATTCAGCAGTCTGAGCGACACCACGACCTCCTCACGGGATGGCTGATATATCTTATCCACCCGCGCTCCGACAAGCGCGGACAATTCTTCCTTAACGCAATGTAAAAGCGCTCCGTCAAGCGACAAAGTCCACGCCTCCCGTCAAAAATTCTTGGATCAAACGTATTCGCACGGATCCTTCTCGCACTCCGCGCTGAACACGGGAACGGAGGAGATCGCCTCCGTCACCAGCTTCGCCAATCGGTGAGCCGCCGCCTTCTCCGTGCCGAAATGCCCCGCGTCTATCAGGGTTATCCCGCAGTTCTCAGCCTCTATCCAGTAGTTGTGCTTGATATCGCCCGAGATTATAGCGTCAACGCGGTTATCCCGTGCGAACTGCATAACGTCGCGGTCTACTCCCGCGCCGCAGCAAAGCGCTATTCGTCTGATCGAGGCGCTTTTACGGCTGTACCGCACGCCGTCCAGCATCAGGCGCTCCTTGCAGTACTCGGCAAGGTTTTTCGGAGAATATCCGAATGCCACCTCACACACAATGCCGTACCCATCGTGAAACTTGTCCATTCGCGGAAGTCCCGCGTTGTTGAACTCCAAAAGCTCGGCAAGCGTTTCGTTCACGCCGTTTTCGGCAATATCGAAATTCGTGTGCATAGCGATCGCCGCTATATTCTTCCGCAGCAGCGCCGCCACGGGACTCCACTCGGGAATACGCTTCAAGCCGTCGAAAATCACGGGGTGATGCGACACGATAAGATTCGCGCCCTTCTCCTCGGCCTCCCTAATGACGTCGTGAGTGATGTCGAGACAGCAGCATACACCCGTGATCTCGGCGTTTCCATCGCCGACCAGCAGTCCGACGTTATCGAATCCCGCCGCCGTCTCAAGCGGGGCTTTCCCGTCCAGATATTTCAGAAGCTCGCAAATTTTCATTTTCCGCTGTCCACCGCAATTCTCAAAATAGTATCGGCAATTTTACAGATCCGTTCGGATTCTTCCGAAAAATTGCTTGATTTTTTCATATTTTTCGCGTTTTTTTTCAATTTTTCCGCAATTTTTTCGAGATAAACCCTGTCGCGGTTTTTGCCGATCAGCGCAAAGATCTCGTCGACCTCACGCCGCTCGCCCGTGTACTTGACACACATTATCGTATACAAGAAACCGCCGTCCGGCGCGGTTTTCTCCTCGATTATCTCAAAGCCATTTTCGCAAAGCCAGCGCCGCAGGTAGTCCGCCTTCGTCATTGGTTGGAGAATAAACCGCGTATCTGCGCTTAAAAAGCGGCAGCCGCTTATTATCCGTGCGATAAGCTCTCCGCCCATACCGCAAATTATCACGTCGTCCGCATAATCGATCTCAGCAAGCCCATCGGACTTCACTATTTTAACATTCGTAACGCCGCACTCGGAAACCGTTCTCCGCGCCGCTTCAAGCGGACCCTGCCGCACGTCGGACGCGATCACCGACGAGGACTTGTCCATAGCAAGGCAACACGCGAGCTGTGCGTGGTCGCAGCCGACGTCGGCGGCGATCTTGCCCTCGCGGCACAGCTCGTATGCCGCCGTCAGCCTGTTGTCCAGCGAGAACACTATTACTCGCCGATCGCAGCGTTAAGCGCTTCCACGATCTCCTTAGGGTCTACTCCATGAACCATGCAAGCCTCGCCCACGGATTCACCGCGGGAAGAAGGGCAGCCCAAGCAGTGCATTCCCATCTCAAAGAAAATGGGAGCCGCAGCCTCGCCATTGAAATCAAGAATATCTCCGATAATTGTATCAACCGTAACCTTCATAATAAAACTTCCTTTCAATTTTTTTCGCATAGCCGCAAAATCCCGCTACACATCTTATATTATACCACATTATTTCTGATTTGTCTAGGGTTTGTCGAAATAAAGTTGCGAGTGAAAATGCGCGGTCGGTTATTTGGGCAATTTAAACAAAGATTTTCAACAAGCTTGTTTTCATTCAAAAAAGCCAAAATCTACACAATTTATTCACAGAATTTACACAGAAGAGTTCTATTATTTTAGTAGCAGCAGGGAATGCTGAACTTTCAATGGAATGAGGAGGAACAAAATGAATATTACGTTAGATTCAAACACACAGATAGGCGCGACAGGCTCTTCGGGTCTTGGAACGCTTACGGGCGTAAAAAAAGCGGAGAGCAGCACTCAGAATACCGGGACAAATACAGATTCGTCTGTTATTAGCGCGGCGAATGTCGATAGAGTAGACTTGAGCGAATCGGCAATCCAGTATCTCGAAGAGGAAACAGCCTCGGAGACGGATTCGGCATCCTCTGAGACGGAGACCTCGGAGGAGACCTCAACCACAGAAACGTTATCGCAGGTCAGCGAGGATGAGGATGTTTTGGCAAGCGAACTGTACAGTTACACCGAGACGGAGCTGCAGGAGCTTATGCTTAATGGCACTATCACCCGTTCCGAATACGAGGCGGAGCTTGCAAAGCGTTCCGGCGGAGTCGAAGACGAGTGATTTTAGGGGAAAACAGGATTATGACTGCCACCGGGTTCATCCGGCGGCAGTTTTCTTGTCTGCACTCCCCCATTAGCGCATAATAAATCAAATTGAAGCGCGTTCTTCGGTTTGTCTGATCTCCTCTTCGCCGGGGTAAGACAGACGCTGCGTCGGCTGCGAAGGACACATTGTACGCACAGGAGGGTTCTGCTGTGCGTACGGTGCGCTGTGCCAATCCGCAAACAATGTTTTTGAGGCGACCTATTGACAAAATCGGGAAATAGAGTTATAATGATAATGTATATTTTGTAAAATTTCTAATCGAAAGGATTTTGAAAAATGAAATACGATTTTGCCGCCATTGAAAGCAAATGGCAAAAGTACTGGGAGGATCACCGCACCTTCCACACGGAGAACGACTACTCCAAGCCTAAGTACTACGCGCTCGTGGAGTTCCCCTACCCCTCCGGAGACGGTCTGCACGTCGGTCACCCCCGCCCCTACACCGCAATGGATATTGTCGCGAGAAAGCGCCGTATGCAGGGCTACAACGTGCTTTTCCCCATGGGCTGGGACGCGTTCGGTCTGCCCACCGAAAACTTTGCAATCAAGAACAAGATCCACCCCGCAGTCGTTACCGAGCGCAACATCAGCCGCTTCCGCGGACAGCTCAAGGCGCTGGGTCTCTCGTTTGACTGGGAGCGCGAGGTGAACACCACCGACCCCAACTACTTCAAGTGGACGCAGTGGATCTTCCTGAAGCTGTTCAACGCGGGTCTCGCGTACAAAAAGGAAATGAACGTAAACTGGTGTACGGGATGCAAGGTCGTGCTTGCCAACGAGGAGGTTGTAAACGGTCTCTGCGAGCGCTGCCACAGCGAGGTTATCCACAAGGTCAAGAACCAGTGGATGCTGAAAATCACAGACTACGCGCAGAAGCTGCTCGACGATCTTGATTCCGTTGACTACTTTGAGAAGATCAAGACCGCGCAGGTCAACTGGATCGGACGTTCTACGGGTGCGGAGGTCACCTTCAAGACCACGCTTGGCGACGATCTGCTTATCTACACCACGCGTCCCGACACGCTGTTCGGCGCGACTTATATGGTAATCTCCCCCGAGCATCCGCTTATCGAAAAGTGGGCGGATAAGATCTCCAATATGGAAGCTGTACGCGCTTACCGGGCGGAGGCGGCAAAAAAGTCCGACTTCGACCGCACCGAGATGAACAAGGACAAGACCGGCGTTAAACTTGACGGTGTTCTCGCAATAAATCCCGTCAACGGCAAGGAGATCCCGATCTTCATATCCGACTACGTTCTGATGAGCTACGGCACGGGCGCTATTATGGCAGTCCCCGCGCACGATACCCGCGACTGGGAATTCGCCAAGAAGTTTAACCTCCCCATTATCGAGGTAGTAAAAAAGGGCGGCGACACGACGTCGCCGGAGTTCGCCCAAAGCGGTGCAGGACGCGCCTCAACAGAGGCGAACGCGTGCGATGTACAGAAGGAACCGTTCACCGACTGCGCGACGGGAGTTCTCACAAATTCCGAGTTTCTGGACGGACTTTCTGTTGAGGACGCAAAGGTAAAGATCAAAGAATGGATCACCGAAAAGGGCATCGGTCACGAGAAGGTCAACTTCAAGCTCCGCGATTGGGTGTTCTCCCGCCAGAGATACTGGGGCGAGCCTATTCCCGTGGTTTACTGCGAAAAGTGCGGCTGGGTGGGTCTTCCCGAGAGTGAGCTTCCGCTGAAGCTTCCCGAAGTAGAAAGCTATATGCCCACGGACAACGGCGAAAGTCCGCTTTCCACTCTTGAAAGCTTCATCAATACTACCTGCCCCAAGTGCGGCGGTCAGGCAAAGCGCGAGACAGACACAATGCCGCAGTGGGCGGGTTCGTCATGGTACTTCCTGCGCTACACAGACCCCACCAACGACAAGGAACTCGCCTCTAAGGAAGCACTGAAATACTGGCTGCCCGTCGACTGGTACAACGGCGGTATGGAGCATACCACGCTTCACCTGCTGTACAGCCGCTTCTGGCACAAGTTCCTCTACGATCAGGGGATTGTTCCCACCAAAGAGCCGTACGCAAAGCGTACCTCTCACGGTATGATACTCGGTATTGACCCGCAAAATCCCGGCAAGTTCTGCAAGATGTCGAAATCGCTCCATAACGTAGTAAATCCCGACGAAGTCGTCAAGGAATACGGCGCGGATACCATGCGCCTGTACGAGATGTTTGTCGGCGACTTCGAGAAATCCGCTCCGTGGCAGGAGAACGGCATCAAGGGCTGCAAGCGTTTCCTTGAGAGGATATGGAATATGTCCGAGAATCTCAAGGATGGCAATGAGTACTCCGAAAAGCTCCGCCCCGCTATGCACAAGACCATCAAGAAGGTCTCCGAGGATATTGAAACGCTGAAATTCAACACCGCGATCGCTTCTATGATGGCACTGCTCAACGCGGCGGACGAAGCGGGCGGCTTCAACAAGGCGGAGTTCAAGAGCCTGTTGATTCTGCTCAATCCTTTTGCGCCGCACATCACCGAGGAGCTGTTCGAGCAGCTTGGCTTCGGTATCCTCAACGAACAAAAATGGGTGGAATATGACGAGAAGCTGTGCGTGGACAGCACGGTAGAGCTTGCTGTTCAAGTGAACGGCAAGGTCAAGGCGCGCTTTAACGCTCCACTCGACAGCGACAGCGAAACGCTTATCGGCATGGCGCTCAAGCTCCCCGAGATAAAGGCGGCTTCCGACGGTAAGACTATCGTCAAGAAAATTGCCGTTCCCAACAAGCTTGTAAATATCGTTATAAAGTGAGCAAAGACCACAAAGACCAGCTCCAATACCGCCTATTATCACAAGAAAAGCCGCGCCCGACCGGACGCGGCTTCTATTGTGATCTCGGATCTTTACTCGAAGGAATCCTCTTCGTTTCTCGCGTTGAAA
>CAYMTG010000043.1:0-13551 GCA_964393305.1 uncultured Ruminococcus sp. | reverse complement strand
CGGCAGTCAAAGCCTCCGGCTTTGACAAAATTAGTATTGACGGCTTTTTCGGCGGAATCAAACAGTAGACTTTGTCTACTGTTTGATTGTAAAATGGTATAATAACGCAGATCAGTCCGGGGGATTTCCTCCGGACTGAATTTGGTTTTATGCTGACTTTGACTTCTTTATACCGAAAATCACCCTCAATAATCCCGCAAACATTTTTGGACTCTTCACCACTACGATTTTCATAGTTCAGCCTCCCTTAAAGTCTAAGCAGATAAATCCCCAGCACAATAAGCAAAACCGCTATCGTAAACAGCATTGCCTTAATCGAGAAGAATGATACGCAGATCACGGCTCCTACTAATGCCGCTATGCCGAGCAGCGCGCAGCATTTCGGGTTCCTTTTTCCGGGACGGCGCATGGCGTTTCCTCCTCTCACTGTGTCGACCGCTGTTATGCTCCTTGTTATAATGCAGTTTATTCATTTTAAATTTTTTTGTTACAGTTTTCATTTAAAATTTAAAAAAATACTTGTTTATTGGAGTAAGATGTGTTATAATAAGGGGGAGTAAAATTTTTTGGAGTTAAAAATTAACTGTTTTTCGGAGGAAATATATGGAAACTTTAAAAAAGCATACCCCGGGCAGTATGAGAGTTTCGGAGGATGTTATTATCAAAATCGCCGAGACCGCCGCTTGCGAGATCGACGGCGTGGACATCAAGGATCCGGGGACATCGCCTATTCCGAAGAGGGCGCCTGTATGCGCGAGAATTATCGGCGAGGCGGCTGCAATTCGCATGAATGTGAATATCGTCGAGGGATTTAATGCCGTAAAGGTTGCCGAGAGCGTTCAGAAGAGTGTGAAGTCCGCTGTTCAGAATATGACCGGGTTTACCGTGACTAAGGTTGACGTGAACATCATGGGAGTGTGCTACAAGGACAGCGCAGAGGTGACGGAATGATAGAAAAGAAACTGACACGTCCTGAGGTTCGCGAGGGCGCGTTTCTCGAATTGTATCAGCTCCAATTCGGCACGACGATCGAGGAAATAGACGAGCTTAACGCGGACGCGTTCGATATGGCGAAGAATTCTCAGACGGACGAGATCGTCAGAGGAGTGCTTGAACACGAGGAGGAGATCTCCGCCGTGATCTCAAAGTACTCGAAAACCCGCTCGGCGGCTCGTATCGCAAAGGTGAATTCGGTGATTTTAAAAATCGCGATCTACGAGATGAAATACTGTGAGAAGGTGCCGAATGCCGTTGCCATCAACGAAGCGGTCGAGCTTGCGAAAAAGTATTCTCATAAGTCAGACAGCGGTTTTATCAACGGCGTACTTAATTCGTATAAGAGGGAACTTGAGGGAAATGTGTGATGTTCAGCATATCCGGTCAGTCACGGAATTAAACAACGAGGTAAAGGAGACTTTATCGGATAACCAAGCGCTGCGGAATTTTTACGTCCGGGGCGAAATTACGAAAGTAACCTCAAAGCCGGGCAGACGTCCGGGATCGCTGTTTTTGTATTTTACACTGAAGGACAAGGATTCTTCTATTCCCTGTGTTATGTTCGAGGGAGTACGGGATCTGGATTTTCAGCCGGAGGATGGTATGGCGGTCGTTTGTACCGGTTCGATCGACGTCTACGTGCCGTATGGCAGGTATCAGATGATCTGCACCTCTATGGAGGAGGACGGCGAGGGCGACGCGGCGGCTGCTCTTGAACGGCTGAAGGCGAAGCTTCTGGAAGAGGGACTGTTTGACAGAAAGCGTCCGTTCCCGCCGTACCCCAAGAAAATCGCGGTTATCACATCGGCTACCGGCGCGGTTATACACGACGTTATTGAGACCACGAAAATGCGTTATCCGATAACGGAGATATGCCTTATCCCGGCGACTGTGCAGGGAGAGGGCGCGGTGCCTACTCTTATCGCCGGACTGCGGAAAGCGCAGACTATCGGCGCTGATGTGATCATCATCGGACGCGGGGGCGGTTCAAAGGAGGATCTGTACTGCTTTAATGACGAGTCGCTGGCGAGGGCGATTTTCGCCTCTGACATTCCTGTAATCAGCGCGGTAGGTCACGAGACGGATACCACGATAGCGGATCTGGCGGCGGATGCCCGCGCTTCAACGCCTACTCAGGCGGCAGAGATCGCAACCCCCGATATTGAGCAAATCCTCGGAGAAATCGCTCACCACAAAATCACTGTCGGAATGCAGATAAATCGTGCTTTGACAAACGCGCAAAAAGAAATCGACCTGCTTAATAAGGACATAAAGCTTAATTCGCCGCGAGGGAGAATTTCACAGTGGGAGAACGAGATATTGCGTCTTAATGAGGCTGTTTCCAACAATATCCATCGTCGGCTTGCGGCGGCGGAGAATGATTTGGAGAAGCTGGTTCAATCCGTGTCCGACTTAAATCCGCTTGGCGTTTTGCAGCGCGGATATTCGCTTACAAAAAGCGGCGGGAGGGTCGTAACCTCTGTGAGCGATGCGGCGGTGGGCGGCGAGATCGAGGTCGAGGTCTCCGATGGAACGATTTTAGCTGAAGTTAAGGACATTAAAATAAAAAGTGAGGTTTAGATATGGATTTCGAGAAAGAAATGCAGCAGCTTAGAGAGATATCTCAAAAAATGGGTGACGGCGGCATAACGCTTGAGGAGTCGATGAAGCTGTATACCGAAGCGGTGACTCTCTCAAAGAAGCTCATTGATTACATTACAAACGCAAAATTAAAAGTAGAGCAGCTTGAAGGGAACTAATCATATGGATGTAAAAGAAATACTTCGTGATTATGCCGAGATGACCGAGGAGGCTCTCGAAAAGTATCTGCCCGATACGGCGTGTCTGCAGAGCAGCGTCATCAAGGCGGCGCGTTACAGCTTGTTGGGCGGCGGAAAGCGTATTCGTCCCGCGCTGGTTATGGAATTTTGCCGCGTTTGCGGGGGAGACCCCGAGACGGCACTTCCTGTGGCCTGCGCTCTCGAGATGACGCATACCTTCTCGCTTATTCACGACGATATGCCATGTATGGACGACGATGATATGAGACGAGGGAAACCATCCTGTCACAAGAAGTACGGCGAGGCTGCGGCTATGCTCGCGGGAGACGCTTTGGCGGTACTCCCGTATAAGATAATTGCGGACGCGGCAACGAAGAAGTTGCTCTCTCCTGACGCGGCGCTGAAAATAATCAGTCTGCTTGCCGATAACGTGGGTGTGTTTGGTATGATCGGCGGTCAGACGCTGGATCTGGAGTTCGAGAACGTTATCCCCGATACGCCGTCCATTCTTGAGATGTACAGAATGAAGACCGGCGCGCTGCTGGAATTTGCCTGCAAGGCGGGTTGTATCGCGGCGGGCGCGGGAGTTAAGGAGCAGGTGGCTGCCGCGGGATACGGACAGCGCGTTGGTACCGCGTTCCAAATCGTCGATGATATTATGGACGTTACTCTTGACGCGGAGACTGTCGGAAAGCCCGTAAACAGCGATGCTCAGGCGGGAAAGCATACTTATGTGTTTGCTGTGGGACTTGACGCTGCAAGAGAGCAGGCGGATGTTCTCACTCAACAGGCGATAGGCTTTCTTGATGATTTTAATGACGTCGAGTTCTTGACCGAGCTTGCGAAACAGCTGCTTTATCGTCAGAAGTAACGGAGGGGTTACCGGAATGATGAAGGTTTTGATGTACAATCCGATTGCCTCTGTGGGAATAATTTCTTGGATACTGGCTCAGATCATAAAGACCATACTGCACTCAATCAAGTTCAAGGAGTTTAACGCGGAGCGGATTGTGGGTGCAGGCGGGATGCCGTCGTCGCACTCGGCGTTGGTGGTGTCGGTGGCTTTCTATACGCTGAGGTTTAAGGGATTGTCCAGCACGGAGTTCGCGTTTGCGGTGCTGCTGGCGGGTATCGTGATTTACGATGCGCTGAGTGTCCGCTATAATGCGGGACTTCACGCAAAAGATCTTAATAAGCTGCGTAAAATCGTGGATGAACTGGACGACGAGATCTCACAGCTCAGCGGCACGGACGAGGATCCGGATATCGACGAGCTTGTAAATCAGAAGCAGCTCAAGGAGTTTCTGGGGCATACGCCTATCGAAGTGCTGGCAGGCTCAATGCTGGGAATTATCATTGCTTTGATATTTCCAATTCCCGTGTAATAATGATCTTGGAGGCTCAAAAACGAGTAATGTTCCTTAATGACGAGATAAATCACAGCAAAATTTCAAAGATGACTACTCCGCAGCTTAAAGCTCTTTGCAAGGAACTGCGGGGCTGCATTTTGCATACGGTTATGCGGAATGGCGGACATCTTGCGTCAAGTCTCGGTTCAGTGGAGCTGGCGGTCGCTCTTCACTATGTATATGACGTGAACGACGGCGACAAGCTGGTATGGGACGTGGGGCATCAGGCGTATGCCCATAAGCTGCTTACCGGACGGTATTCGAGATTTGACACCTTGCGGAAAAAGGGCGGAATATCCGGATTTCCGAGGCGCTCGGAGTCGTCCGCAGACGCATTTATAGGGGGGCATAGCAGCACCTCCATTTCGGCGGCGTATGGAATTTCCGCCGCGATGAGGCTAAAGGGCGAGGACGGCGCGGTCGCCGCGGTGATCGGTGACGGCGCGTTCACGGGCGGTATGGCTTACGAGGCGCTTAATAACGCGGGAAAATTCGCGTCCAACCTGACGCTGGTTCTCAACGACAACGCAATGTCGATAAGCAAGAGTACGGGCGCGTTGGCGCGGTACCTTGCGAATATTCGTTCGACAAGAAAATATTACCGTGCCAAGGAGCGCGTGAAAACCGTGCTGTCGTCGGTGCCGCTTGTTGGCAAACAGTTGGAACGCACTGTGGGAGCGGTAAAGGTTTTGCTCAAGGAAGCACTTTATGACAGCAGCAATCTCTTTGAAAATATGGGGTTTTACTATATCGGCCCCGTTGACGGACACAATCTTGAGGATCTGATTGAGGCGCTGTCCGTAGCGAAGCTGATGAAAAGACCGTGCGTGGTTCACGTTTTCACACAGAAGGGAAAAGGATACAAGCCGGCCGAGCAAAATCCCGGCGAGTATCACGGTGTGGGAGAGAACGGTTCGATTGTCAATTTCGAGAAGATAGAGCCGCAGTGCGAGCCTCAGTCCTTTTCCGAGACCTTTGGCCTGGAGATGGAGCGGCTGGGTAAGCTGGACAGTCGGATCTGCGCGGTGACTGCCGCGATGAAATACGCGGTGGGTCTGCATCATTTCAAGAGTTCCTGCGGGAGTAGATTTTTTGACACGGGAATTGCCGAGCAGCACTCGATCACGTTCTGCGCGGGGCTTTCCACTCAGGGTATGCTGCCTGTTTTCGCGGTGTACTCGACGTTTTTGCAGCGCGGGTTCGACCAGATCCTGCATGACTGCGCTATTGAAAAGACGCACATCACGCTGTGCATTGACAGAGCGGGCTTTGTTGGGGCGGACGGCGAGACGCATCAGGGAATTTTCGACGTTCCGATGCTGCGCGTTATCCCGAACACGGTAATCTATGCGCCCGCTACCTTTGAGGAACTGCGGAAATGCCTTAATTTCGCGATTTACGATACGGAAGGGATTGCCTGTGTGCGTTACCCTAAGGGCGGCGAATATGCGGACGATGAGGAGCGGCAGAGCGAGGTCCTGAAGCCTGTGCGCGATTTTTACTATTCGGGGAAAAAATCATCGGTGCTGGGAATTACTTATGGGCGGATCTCCGCTAATTTGATGAAGGCGGCAAAGGCGGCAGCCGCCGATATGCTGCGTCTGGTGACGATAAATCCGCTGTCGGAGCGCGTTTACGAGATCGCGATGGAGTACGGGCGCGTGGTTTTCTTTGAGGAAGGCAGTCTGGCAGGCGGAGCTGCGGAGGGACTGATTGCGGAGCTTTGTGTGCGCGGTTATCGCGGCAGGGCGGAAAGCGTGGGTGTTCGCGGGGAGTTCGTGGGAACGGCTTCTGTGAACGAACAGCTTGAAGCATACGGACTTGACGCCGCTTCAATGGCGAAAAAGCTGCGCGGAGATTAATATGCGGTTAGATGTTTACTTAACGGAAAAAGGGATGTGTCCAAGCCGCACCGCCGCAAAGAACCTCATCGGCATCGGCGGCGTTACGGTAAACGGAAAGCCGGCTGTAAAGGTCTCGCTGGAGGTTACCGACACGGACAATGTAGGACTTGTTGAGATAAAGCTCCCGAAATATGTCGGCAGGGGCGGTCAGAAGCTGGAGGAAGCGTTAAAGGTATGGAGTATATCGCTTGAGGGACTTGTTTGTGTTGACATAGGCGCGTCCACGGGCGGATTTACGGACTGTATGCTGCAAAGCGGCGCGGCGAGGGTGTTTGCGGTAGACGTGGGGCGTGGTCAGCTTCACGAGAAGCTCAGAAACGACAGTCGCGTGGTGCCGCTCGAGCAGACGGACATCCGTGATTTCTCGATTTCGGAGTTCGGGGTCGAAGCGGCGGATTTTATCGGGACGGACGTATCGTTCATTTCTCTGAAACTTATTCTCCCGCATATTTACAGGCTCTTGAAGGACGGCGGAAAGGCGGCGGCGCTTATTAAGCCGCAGTTTGAGGCGGGGCGGGAAAACCTCTCCAAAAACGGGATAGTCCGCAGCGAGAGCATAAGGCTTAAATGTGTGGAGAATATACGAAAATTCGCTGAACAATGCGGATTTGATGTGATCGGGACAACACAGTCACCCATACTTGGCGGCAGCGGAAATACGGAATATCTATTGGGACTTGACAAGAAGGGAACTGAATTATGAGCGTTTTGATAGGCTGTAATTTTTTAAAAGAGGGAGCAACCGAGCTTTGTGCGGATATCTGCACACTTCTTAAGATAAACGGGTTTTCGGCGTATGTGACTGAAGAATTCAAGGAATATGCAAAGAAGATAGGAGCAAAGGTGGTATCTACCCCCGGAATTTGCAGCTCTATTGTGACTGTCGGCGGCGACGGCACTATCTTGAAATGGGGCAAGCTTGCGGCGGATTATGATTTGCCGCTCTTGGGCGTTAATATGGGACGGCTGGGTTTTATGGCGGCGGTGGAGCCGAAGGATATAAAGAGGATCCCGGAGATCCTGCTCAGCGACTTTATCACCAGCAATCGTATGATGATAAACTGCAAATTGTACCGCAGCGGAAAGAAGATCTATACGGAGTCTTGCATTAACGATATTATAGTCTCCCGAAGCAGCGTTTCCAAGCTTCCGGAATACTCGGTATACTGCGGCGATACTTTGGTGTCGAAGCAGCGTGCGGACGGCGAGATCTTCAGCACGCCGACGGGTTCTACGGCGTATTCGCTTTCGGCGGGGGGACCCATAATCTCTCCGGATATGGACTGCATTGAATTTACTTCGCTGTGTCCGCATTCACTGTTTAACCGTCCTATGATATTTTCCGCTGATCAGGTTATCTCGGTTCATGTGGCGCATTATCAGGACAGTAAGGCGTCGTTCAGCGTGGACGGCGGCAAGGGCATTCCGCTGCTTGACGGGGATATTCTTAAAATGACACGCGCTAAGAAGGCACTGAAAATAATCGAGCTGGAGAGCGGATTCTTTGGAGCGGTGCTTGGAAAGCTGATGACGCCTCTTAAGTAAGGGAGAAAACGATGAATAAGAAACAGCGGCAAAGCCTTATTCTCAAAATAATTTCGCAAAATGAAGTAGAGACGCAAAATGACCTGCAGGAGCTTCTGACGCGGCAGAATGTGTCGGTAGGACAGGCTACACTTTCGCGGGATATTCGGGAGCTGCGCCTTTCTAAGAGGATGTCCGAAAGCGGGAGCAATTGCTATTTCTTTGAGGCGGAGAAGCCGCTTGGCTTCAACAGACTTTTTGCGCAGTCGGTAGTGTCGATGGATTGTGCGCAGAACATCGTGGTGCTCAAGTGTCATTCCGGTCTGGCAAACGCGGCGTGCAAGGTTATAGACGAGCTGAATTTTAAGTCGGTTGTCGGCACGATAGCGGGCGACGATACGGTGTTTGTCGTTACCAAGACCGAGAACTTTGCGATATCGCTGTTGTCGCAGTTTAAAAAGCTTATGACCGAGGATTAAGGAAGGGATTTCGGATGTTACGCGAATTGTCAATTGAAAATCTCGCGGTTATTGAAAAGGCGGACGTGCGCTTTGGAGAGTGCTTTAACGTTTTTACCGGTGAAACGGGTGCGGGAAAAAGCATACTGATAGGCGGTATAAACGCAATTCTCGGACAGCGTACCGCTAAGGATATAGTTCGTACCGGAGCACAGAAGGCGGTTATAACCGCGTTGTTTGACGACTTATCCGACGAGGTTCTCGATATGCTCAAGGAACTGGGCGTGGAGACGGACGGCGAGCTGCTTCTGTCCCGTGAGATCTTCGCGGACGGGAAAAGCACTGCGCGCATCAACGGCAGGACAGCGACGGCTTCCATGCTTAAAAGCATAGGTTCGCTGCTGGTGGACGTTCACGGTCAGCACGAAAACAGAATTCTAGTATCAAACGACAATCAGCGCGATATACTTGATAAATACGGAAATATCACGGAAAAGCACGAGCCGTATCGTGAGACATTTAAGGAGTTTGCGAGCGTTTCCAAGCGGTTGAAGGCGCTTACCGAGGATGAGAAAAACCGCGAATTCAGGATCGAGCGGCTTAAATCGGTCATCGAGGAGCTGTCCGCGCTGGAGCTGGAGAAGGGCAGCGGCGATGCTCTCGAACAGGAGCTTTTGCAGGTACAGAACAACGCGAAAATTCGCGGTGCTGTGTGGGGCGCGTATTCCTGTTTCAGCTCTGAGAATGAACCTGCGGCATTAGATATGCTTCGGAGCGCGGAGGATATGCTGCGGAAAATAGCGGATGTGGAGCCAAAGGCGGCGGCACTCGCGGAGCGGATAAGCGGCTTGATAATTGAAACGGACGACCTCGCATCCGAGCTTTCAAGCCTCGTGGGCGATGATGACGAAAACCGAGAGGCGGAGCTTTCCGAGCGGGTGTCGCAGTTAAAGCACGCCAAGCGCAAATACAATATGGACAGCGACGAGCTGGTAGACTATCTGGAAAAGTGCAAAGAAGAGCTGGACGAGATTTCGGGCGCGGATTCAAAGATAGAGGAGCTGACCGAAAGAAAACACGAGCTTGCCGAGCGGCTGAAAACGCTTGCAGATGAAATCACCGAGCTGCGCAGGGCGGCTGCGGAGCGGCTTTCGGAGGAGATTTGCGAGCAGCTGAAATTTCTTGATATGCCGAATGTGCGGATAGTCTTCGCGGTTAATCCCGATAAGATCACCATCAACGGCAAGGACAGCGTGGAGCTGCTGATTTCCGCGAATGCGGGAGAGGAGCTTCGCCCGCTCAACAAAATCGCGAGCGGCGGCGAGCTTTCGCGTATTATGCTGGCGATAAAGAGCGTTCTCGCGGAGAACGACAATATCCCGACGCTGATTTTCGACGAGGTGGATTCCGGTATCAGCGGACGCGCCGCGCAGAAGGTGGGCGTGAAGCTCTTTGAAACCTCAAGAAGCCGTCAGGTGCTGTGTATTACGCATTTAGCGCAGATAGCGTCAAAGGCGGATACTCATCTGCTTATCGAAAAGCAGACGGAAGCGGGTCGCACCTATACACATATTACAGAGCTTGATTATCACGGAAGAATAGCGGAGCTTGCCCGTATTATCGATGGAAGCGGTACGGGAGAAGGCTCGATTGCGGCGGCGGAGGAAATGCTCTCGGGCAAGCTACAGGGCGGTTCCGGATAACCTGCGAATAATCTTATCGGCGCAGCGGGAGATGTTTTTGTGTGAAGTGGATTTTACAAAAAATTTACAAGGAATGTTTTCATTTTTATCATATAATTATCACAAAGACATTTTATAATATATTCATCAAAGCGAAAGAGTTTGGGTGCCTCTTATCGGTTCGGTGCTTGTACGTATTACGCACGGCGGCGGATCTGGAAGAACAAAAGTCTTTTTTGAGGTTCCCTCTTGATGTTAAGGAGAGTGACAACATGGCTTATGCCAATACATTCAAGCGGCGGGAAATGAAATTCTTACTGACGAAGAGCCAGTACAAAATCGTATCAGAGGGTATTGCGTCACATATGACGGAGGACGAGTTCGGGCTTCATACGATTTTGAATATTTACTTTGACAATGTAAACGACGACCTTGTGCGTTATTCGCTTGGCAAGCCCGTATTCAAGCAGAAGCTCCGGCTTAGGGCTTACGGGAAGGCAGCTGCGGATGACGATAAAGCTTTTCTTGAGATAAAGAAGAAGTATCGCGGCATTACCTATAAGAGAAGGCTGGAGATGTCGTATAAGGAGTTGTTTGATTATTCCGCGAGCGGCGTTCTCCCCGAAAAAAGGGGACAGGTGTTTGAAGAGATAGATTACCTGAAGAATAAGATGAACCTCTTGCCGAAAATCGTTATCTGCTACGACAGAGAGGCGTTCTTCGGAAATGATGATAAGGAATTTCGCGTGACCTTCGACAGCAATATACGTTATCGGACGACCGATGTGGATTTGCGTTCGGGAGATTACGGCAAGAGGCTTGTAAACGCACCGTACCGGATCATGGAAATCAAGTCGGCGGGTGCAATTCCGAGGTGGCTGGTGGATATTCTCTCGGAGAACAGGATATATCATGGTTCGTTCTCCAAGTACGGCACGATTTATATGAATCAGCTTAAAGAGGCTTCTAACAAATTTTGCTTGCCGGCGGTAAGCGCATAAAACAGACAGTAAGGATGGTAAGAAATAATGTTTTCAAGTATAATTGATTCGACGACCGGTCTCACGGCCTACAGCACATTGATGTGCACGCTTACGTCGGTAATTCTGGGATTTGCTGCGGCTATGCTTTACAGACTCAACAATCCGAGAGCTTCTAAAAACCTTATGGTAACGCTGGTGGTTCTGCCTGTTCTGGTTCAAGCGGTCATTATGATGGTTAACGGCTCAATAGGCGCGGGTATTGCGGTGATGGGCGCGTTTAACTTGGTGAGATTTCGTTCTGCTCCCGGCACGTCGCGTGAGCTGTGCTATATATTCCTTGTGATGGGAATTGGCTTGGCAACGGGTATGGGATTTGTTGGATTTGCGGTCCTGATCACATTGGTGGCGGGAATTATTCTTGCGGTACTGGGCTTTATCCCTGCGTTCGGAATAGTCAGAACAGCAAAGCTGATGCGGGTGCTTATCCCCGAGGATGTGGATTATTCGGTCTGCTTTAAAGAAGTTTTTGCGGAATACGTCAGCCGTTCGAGACTTATTATGTCCAAGACGGTAAGTATGGGTACTCTTTACGAGCTGCGTTATGAGATTATTCTCAAAGATGCGGAAAAGGAGAAGGAGTTCCTCGACAAAATTCGTGTTATCAACGGAAACCTGACAGTTTCGTGCAGTATTCTAACCGATAATCACGAGGAAATGTAATATATTGGCATTCTTATGAAGAGAGGAGTATGCGTTATGAAAATGACATTCAAGGCTCTTGCGGCAATGTGTGCGGTAATGATGAGCATGACCGGCTGTACGATTGACAGCGGCACAAGTTCCGGTGATGTGAGTCAATTGGTGAATAATACGAATAGTCAGCCATCATCGGTGGGGGGAATTGTTCCCGCCGAAGAAGCGGAAATTATCAAGAATGCGACCTGCAAGATAGAGTTTTCCGATGAAGAAATCAAGATTGAAGGCAGCGGGGCGAAGCTTGACGGGAATGTCGTTACGATAAGCGATGCCGGTGTGTATTCGCTGTCCGGTAAGTGCTCCGACGCGAAGATTCTGATTACGGCGGACAAACAAGACGTAAAGCTCCTCTTTAACGGCGTTGAGTTGTCTTCCAAGAGCGGTGCGGTTATTGACTGCGAAGATGCGAAGCTGCTAACTCTCTGTATCGCGGGGAATACTGAAAATACGATCTCCGACAGCGTGAATTATACCTTTGAGGAAGGCGAGGACGAGCCGGATGCGGCAATTTTTTCCAGAAGCGATACGGTTGTTTCCGGCAGCGGCGAGCTTGTCGTAAACGGCTTGTACAAGGACGCGCTCAAGTGCAAGGATGGACTGACTATCGGAAGCGGCACGCTGGTGCTTAATGCGGCGGATGACGGTATCACAGGCAAGGATTACACGGTAGTGTATGGCGGCAATATTACGGTAGTATCGGGCGGCGATGGAATCAAGTCCACGAATGATACGGACGAAAATCTTGGATATGTCACAATCACGGACGGTACCATTAATATCGAAAGTGGGAAAGACGGTATCCAGGCTGAGACGCTGCTTACCGTAATAGGCGGTAATATAACTATTAAAGCGGGCGGCGATGCCGCAGATGAGGAAATCGCCTACTCCGGTGATGATTTTGGAGGCGGCTTTGGAGGCGGTGATTTCGGCGGCTTTATGAAGGGAGATAAATCGCAGTGGGATATGGCGGATGGCGAAAAGCCGACTGCTCCCGACGGCACTTCTTTTCCCGATGATGTTTCTTTTCCCGACGGTACAACTCCTCCGGAGATGCCCGAAGGATTTGACGGCGATCGGCGTCCGGATAATATGCAGCAGAATGAGTCAGCGAATACCGACAGCACAGATGATTTGACAAGCACCAAGGGACTGAAGGCGGGAGGAAATATTTCGATTTCAGGCGGTGTCTTTAATGTGGTATCGGCAGATGACAGCATACACTCAAATTCCTCAATCACTATTGATGATGGCGAATTTACGCTCTCTTCTTGTGACGATGGTATTCATGCCGACGTTAACTTGACTATCAATGGCGGCACAATCAATGTTACGAAGTCGTATGAGGGGCTTGAGGGCAATACGATTGATATTCTCGGCGGCAAGATAGATGTCAAGGCGGTGGATGATGGGTTGAACGCATCCGGCGGCACAGCGGGGATGCTCGGCGGCTTCTGGAACGGAGGCTCGGACGACTGCTATATCAGCATCTCGGGCGGCGAAATCGTGGTAGATGTGGAATCCGGGGACGGAATTGACAGCAACGGCACGGTTGCGCAGACAGGCGGCAGCTTGACTGTATATGGTCCTACTAACAATAATAACAGTGCCATAGACTATGAGAGTTCGTATGCGTTGAGCGGCGGTTATCTTGTAGCTCTCGGCTCACAAGGAATGGCGCAGGCACCGAGTACGCTTTCACAGCCGTGTATCTCGATCTACGCGGATGTTGCGGCAGGCAGTGTGATCGAGGTGCGTGACAGCAGCGGCAGCGTGATTATGAGCGTTACTACCCCCAAAGCTTGTCAATCGCTTATTTTCTCCTGCGACAAAATGACTGCTGGAAGCGAATATTCGATATATTCGGGTGATACGTTGCTTAAGACGGTAACAGCAACAGACGGCGTCGCGGGTGAAGGAGCGAGCGGAAACGGCTTTGGCGGCGGACACGGCGGCTTTAATCGTCAAGATTTTACGGGTACGGAAACTGACGGTTCTATTACGCCCGATGGAACATCCCGTCCCGAAAAGCCGGGAAGAGGCACAAATAATTAAGAAAAC
>CAYMTG010000042.1:0-14034 GCA_964393305.1 uncultured Ruminococcus sp. | reverse complement strand
TCCCCCACTGATTCCGGGCCACAGTTAAATGACGGGGCAAAGCCCCTTATTGAATGTCCGTGAGAGCCATTATTTTACATAATTTTGCAGAAATTCCTTGAGTTCCCTCATAAACAGCTCGTTATCCTCGAAGAATGCCGAGGCGTGACCTGCTCCGTGAACCCAGAAAAGCCGCTTCGGGGCAGCGCAGGCATCGTAGTTTTCCTGCGTCATCCATGTCGGAACGAACGTATCCTCATCTCCGCAGGCGAACAGAGTGGGCGTCTTTGAGACGCGAACAGCCTCAAGCGTTGTGTAATCGCTGTAGCCGTAGCCCGCAAGCTTTTTGCTCATAATGCTGGTGATTGTCATGAGCGGCTCTTTGGGGATATGGTAGTCGCGCTTTAATATGTGCGAGAACACCGCCTCGGGTGAGGTGAAGCCGCAGTCCGCTACAGCGGCTTTTACGTTGGAGGAAAGATCGGAGAAGCCTGTCGTCATCAGAACCGTGGATCCGCCCATGGAGTCTCCGTGAAGAACTATCTGCACGTCCTTGCCCATGCGCTTTATTCCGTATTTTATCCATTCGAGCGCGTCATATCGGTCAAGTATGCCGAATCCTATGTACTTGCCTTCGCTCTTTCCGTGAGCGCGATTATCCACGATAAGCGCGGAGTAACCCATTTCGTAGTAAGCCTTGGCATAAGCGGGACACTCGCTGAACCCCTTGCTGGTGTACCCATGAAAGCAGATCACCAGCTTATCCGATCCCGGATTGTCGATAAAATAGCCGTGCAGCTTTAAGCCGTCCCGCGAGATCACGTCAACCTCGTCGTAGCCTTTTTGTTCAGCCCATTCCTTTCCTTTGTCGATGATGACCTTGTAGCGTGCGAATTTCTCCGCATTCCCCATTTCCGAGGCGTCTACCATCGGTTTATCCTTCCTCAGAATTGTAAAGCGGAAGAAGTAGGTGGCAAGCGCCATTTCTCCTATAGCTGCCGCTCCAAGTACTCCGAGTCCCAAATTTAAAAGTTTCAAAAAAATCCCTCTTTTCGGATGACCTCGCAAAGCCTTGCGTTATCAGCTTTGCCCGAGGCCGGTCTTGCAAAATGAGCTTTTACTCAGATTGTGTATTTACATTATACCACAAAACAATTGATTTGTCTAGTAGTTTTTGTAAAATTACTCACCTGTGAAACTGCTCCCCAATTGACAAAATCGCACATTTATGCTACAATAAACGCAGGGTGTTTATTGTACCTTTACGTCCACGCACATACATCCGCCTTCGGCTCACTCCGTGCAGTTATGGTGTAACTTAGGCAAAATGCCACCCGCCTCTAAGGCGGCGGGTGACATTCCTGTCCGGTGGGGATACAATCCCCCACTGAACAGAGCGCGGCAAAGCCGCGCCTTGCCACGTTAAATGACGGGGCAAGCCATTCTATAGGGAACCTCTAAAATACTCTTTTTTAATCCCCCTGCGCCCCGCACAGCGGGGCGCAGGCAGACATAGAAGCGATGTTTTTGGATTTTTAGAGATCCCCCATAATAAAATAATCGCTTTGAAAATTCGGAAAGGCGGGTTTGAGTGAACATAAAGATTGTGAGGGTGCGCGAACCCGAGAATTTTACAAAATACGAGCCGCTTCTCCCGCAAATTTCCCCTGAGCGCCGCGAGCGTATTGCCCGAATGAAGCTTCCTCGAAAGAAAACGATTGCGCTTGTGACGGAACTGTTAATCAGGGACGAGATCTCAAAGGCTGTCGGCGTCGACAGGACGAAGATCGAGTTCTCTTATAACGAATATGGAAAACCGGCGCTGAAGGGGGCGGACTATTTCTTTTCCGTGTCCCATTCGGGAGATTTCATTGCGTTCTCCGGGGGAGCGGATTCAGAGGTAGGGGTGGATATTCAGATTGCCGACCATGCGGATTATCGCATAGCGGAGCGTTTTTTCACGGCTGAGGAATACGCCGCGATATGCGCCGCGCCATTGCCCGAGCGGGAATTTTTCCGAATATGGACGCTTAAGGAAGCGTATGTCAAGATGCTTGGAACGGGTATGGCAACGCCATTTAATTCGTTTAGCGTCCTCACGGATGATTTTGTGAAAATGTCCTGTTCTCGTGACTTCGGGGAATTTTTCTTGTCGGTTTGCAGCCGCGATATGGAAATTAATTCCATAATTTACCGAAAATAATAATTCTATTGTTGGAATAGTCAAATTATCTCGTCGATTTTTGTTTGAAATACTATTGACAATCTTTTGAAAATGTTGTATAATAATTTCTGGAATAATATAGTCCGAATTGTGGAATTTCACAAAAACTTTGTTGAAAATTGCAATAGTGGAATAGTGGGATTTCGCAAAATATTTCAGAGTTGAGGTTTTGCTATGGTCTATCTATCTGAGTTCGTGGGGAGCCTTATCTTCCTGCTTGGTGGTTACGCTTATATGTGTAACATCAATTTGAAGAAAACTCTTGTCAGCAAGCTGAATTACATAGAGCTTGCGGTTGCATGGAGTCTTGCTGTAGGCTTTGGTCTCGCGGTCGCCGTGATTATGGGCGGACCTGCTGCGCTAAATCCGGGTGTTGTTTTCGGCAACTGGATCCAGAAGCTTATTACCCCTGACGGTGGTATGGCGTTTGGATACGGCGCGCTGCTGATCCTGATGGAATTTCTGGCGGCGGGCGCGGCTGAGATTGTCTGTCTGGTATTCTTCTGGGATAGCTTCAAGGCTTCGCCGGACGCTCCCAAGCGCGGTATCTTCTCCGCGTATCCCGTTGAAAAGAATATGCCTTTGAACTTCGTTCAGGAGGTGCTTGCAACGTTTATGTTCTTGTTCCTTGTCCTGGAAACCATCAAGGTTTCCGACGGAAACGGCATTATGATCGGTATTGTGGGATTTGCCGCTGTGTTGCTGCTCTCCTTGACGCTTAATTCCACGGGATTTAGTATGAACGGTATGCGTTCGTTCTTCAGCAGCATTTGGTTTGCTGTTCTTCCGTTCCCGAATAAGAACGGCGAGAAGGTCGACTGGGTTTACCAGATTGTTGTAAATCTGGTGGGAAGTTCCATCGGCGGTATTTTGGCGGTACTGGCTGTCAATGCGATTTGAAAGGGGAAACTATAATGAAGATTCAAGATTTCTGTGATATGAACAAGTTTGAGGAGATTATGGCGAACTGGGCAAAGAGTACCGGACTGGCAACGGTTGCCGTAGGCGCGGATGGAAAGTACATAAGCGACTGCTACAACTTTACCGACTTTTGCATTAATCTTACACGCGGAAGTGAGGAGGGCTGCCGGCGCTGCGAAAAATGTGACAGAGAGGGAAAAGGCGTGTACAACTGCCATGCCGGTTTGGTAGATTTTGGTATGCCGATTACCTTGAATGACGGAACAGTGCTGGGAAGCGTAATAGGCGGGCAGGTTCTCCCCGAAGAACCCGATGAAGCTAAGTTCCGTAAGGTAGCGGCTGAGCTGAAAATTAATCCGGACAGGTATATTGAAGCGCTTCATCATGTAAATGTAAAGAGCAAAAAAGAGATTGAAGCGTCGGCAAAGCTGCTTGGCGATGTAATCAATATGTTTGTGCGCCACAGCTATACGGAGACTGTGAACAACAACATTCTCGATTCTCTCCTTAAGGGAATTGAGGATGCGGCAAGCGAGATCAATATCGCAAACGAGGCAAATCGCAAACTTGCAAAGGTTAGTATGAATCAGAAGATGCTCGGTATCAACGCCTCGATCGAGGCAGCGCACGCAGGCGCGGCAGGCAAGGGCTTCGCAATTGTAGCGGGCGAGGTTCAGAAGCTTGCCACCACAATGGAGCGTTCCAGCCACGAGATCACAGACAGTCTTACCAATCTCACAGAGATTATAACGGCTTTGGACAGCACCAAGAGATAAGAGGGAAACGAACGCTGCTCGCCTATATGCGTGCAGCGTTTTCGTTAATTTTGAAAATGCGAAAGGAGCGATGGCTTGAGACCGATCGCGGTTATTTTGATAGTTAGCCTCGCGTCATCTGCCGCGATATGCGCGGCGTTTGGGATATTCCGGTGGCTGCTGCCGATTTTTCTTGGAGCAGCGGTGGGGCTGAGCTTGCTGTTCTGGCTGATCATGTGGATCTTTTCGGCTTTTGTACCGAATAAGATATACTCCGAGCCTTCAAAGCTCTATTTGAGACTTCTTAACCTCGCGTACGCATATGTCTGCGAGGGGGCAAGAGTGAAAATCCATACAAGCGGTTTGGAAAAAATCCCCGATGAGCCGTTTGTGTTGGTTTCAAACCATGCGTCAAACCTGGACAATATGGTGCAGTGCCTTGCGTTAAAAAATCGACCTATGGCGTTTATCGCAAAGGAGGAGCTGTTTAAGATCCCGATCGTAAGGGGAATGATTACGCGATGCTGTTACATTTCGATCGACCGCAAAACCTCCAAGCGCGGAAAGCCTGCTATCGAGACTGCGGAGGACTATCTTAGACGCGGCGTGTGCTGTATCGGCGTATACCCCGAGGGACACCGCAACAGGGGCGGCGAGCTGGGAAAATTCCACGCGGGCAGCTTCAGGATAGCGGTGAACACGCAATGCCCGATTGTCGTTTCAGCGGTGACAGGCACGGAGAATGTCAAGCGTCGCTTTCCGTTCAGGAGAACGCACGTCCGCTTTGATATTCTTGAAGTGGTAAGTCCGCAGGGACGTAAGTCTACCGAGCTTGCACAATCTATCCAACAAACGATCTCAGAACATATCAAGCAGCACAAGGAGGAAATTTAATGACGATCGTATTATACAATCCGCTTTCGGGAAATGGCAGCGGCAAAGAAAATGCTGAAAAGCTGAATACCCTGATTTCGGATGAGCTTGAATTCCGTGATATTTGCGAGACAAATATTAAAGATTTCTTCGAGGCGACTCCCGATGACACACGGGTGGTTATTTGCGGCGGAGATGGCACTATCAACCGATTTATCAATTCATACGAGGGCGAGTTCCCGTATGGGCGGGATGTTTACTATTATCCGGCGGGTCTGGGAAACGATTTTGTTACCGACATCGGCGAGAGCGGTCTGATTTTGCTTAATCCTTATATAAAGCATCTTCCCGTAGTAAGCGTTAAGGGTAAGGAATATAAGGTGCTTAACGGCGTGGGCTTTGGTATTGACGGCTACTGCTGCGAGGAGGGAGACAAGCTTCGCGCTTCTTCCTCGAAAAAGGTAAGCTACACGTCTATCGCGATAAAAGGACTGTTGGGTAAATTCAAGCCTGCGAACGCAATTGTGATTGCCGATGGACGAGAATATAAGTTTAAAAAGGCATGGCTTGCCCCCACTATGAACGGCAGATATTACGGCGGCGGGATGTGCGTAGCGCCGAATCAGGATAGGCTGAATGCCGAGGGTACTGTCACCTGCGTAGTCATGTACGGCACAGGGAAACTCAAAACGCTGATGGTGTTCCCGTCGATATTCGAGGGGAAACATATCCGGCATACGGAGATGGTGGAGGTTATCACGGGTCATGAGGTAGAGGTGAGGTTCGACCGACCGACCGCGCTCCAAATCGACGGCGAAACGATTTCCGGCGTTGAAGGCTATGTAATGAAGAGTTCGGTTTTCCAATTAAATTCTAAAAACTTCTGATAAGCACTTGACGTATTGGGAAATTTATGCTATAATAATCAAAGATGATATAATTTAGGGAACCTCTAGAAACCGGTTTGAAAAGAGAAAATCGTCAGAGTGCGCCGTATGCAAGGAAAGCCGACGAAGCAAGGCTTGTATGCCCGCATTATGCCTTCGGCAAAATGCTGCGAGGAGGTTTGACGCAGCAGACGGTAGCATTTTCTGCGAAGCAGATAATGCGGCTATTGGCGATTTTATCTCAAACAAGGTTTTTAGAGGTGACCTTTAGGCAAGATGTCCCCCGCCCCTAAGGCGGCGGGTGCCATTCCTGTTCAGTGGGGGATACGATCCCACACTGAACTGAGCCACAATTAAATGACGGGGCAAACCCGTTATTGAATTAGAACTTTTTAGCGTGTTATTGTGCGAAAGGAGGGTGCTGCTGTGGGTTTGATATCTGAATCTGTGGTAGGGAAGGTGTTCGAAAACTTATCTGAGGCTTTCCGGACTCCGCCCGGGAGCTTCGCAGAATATGAGAAGCTTGTATGTTCCGCTGCCGGTGATTTTTTCAGACAGTATGGAGTGTTTAAACTGGAATACGGCTTGACGCTTTCTTCCCAAATGAAATTTATGGAGGATGTGCCCGAAGATACAGTCATATTTGGTGAAGATAATTTCGGAAAAATGGCATTCCGATCGGATTATTCTTACCCTATCGCGGAGGGTGAGGCTCACTTTCGTGCGACGCTCTCAAAGCAGTTGTCCGAGGACGAAGACCGTACATTGGAAGTCGTGATCCGCCAGTTGTTCTTTATACTTCAGGCTATGGTGCTTAATCTTTCCTACAGTAACCTCCTGATGAACGACTACAAAATGGGTATCACCAACGTAGACGGCTTCATGAGCTTTGCTGAGAAGCTTATCGCAAAGGGAGAAATTGGAAATTATACTGCGGTATATTTTAATATTCGTAACTTTAAGTCGGTTCATAAGGAGCTTTCTTATTCAGAAGGAAATGAGGTCCTTGCGGAGTATTGTCTGATTGTTTCAAATGCTGTTTTAAAAAGGGAAATAGTATCGAGGCTGGGCGGCGATGCATTCATGGCTCTTGTGCTGGATGAGAATAGAGACTACTTTATTGATCTTATCCAGAATATGGTAGTATCCTACGAGAGCGGTAACGGCAAGGTGTACAGCTTTAAGTTCGGCGCTACTATCGGCGCGTCTATACTTACAGATGCGGATAATTCGGGTGAGATCATGATGCAGGTGAGTACAGCTTATCAGTATGCCCGCGAACGGAGGGAGGTGCTCGGATATTACAACCCTGCTTTAAGAGAAGAAATATTCACACGGAGAAGCATACTGTCAAAGTTTCCCGATGCGCTTCATAACGGCGAGTTTTATACGATGTATCAGCCGAAGGTAAGCGCCGTAACGCACGAGATAATAGGGGCGGAGGCGCTTGTTCGCTGGTGGTCTGATGGCGGCTGCGTTATGCCGGATAGTTTTATTTCTATACTTGAGGCGGACGGCTGCATAACTTCTCTTGATTTTTATATTCTTGAACAGGTTTGCAGGCTGATCTCGTTTCTTCTCAAACAGAATATCGAGCCGGTGAAGGTTTCTGTCAATTTCTCAAAGCGTCATCTCACAAACAATAAGCTTGTTGAAGAAATAATGGAGGTTATTGACCGGTACAAGGTGCCGCACAAATATATTGAGGTGGAGCTTACTGAGGGGGAGGATTTTCATAACGACAAGGTTATGAAGACTGTAGTGGACGATCTGGGAAATTTTGGCATAAAAACCTCTATAGACGATTTTGGAACGGGTTATTCTTCGCTTTCCATGCTGAGGACGATCGCGATAGACGTTCTCAAGATAGACAAGAGCTTTATTCCCAAGCCGCCGATTGATACCGGCTGCCGATCTTACCTTATGCTGCAGGGAGTGGTGGCGCTCGCGAAAAGCCTTGGACTTACCATTGTAGCCGAGGGTGTTGAAACAAAGGAACAACTTGACATCATTGAGAGTATGGGCTGTGATATGATTCAGGGTTATATCTTTGATAAACCGCTTTCCGAGGAGGAGTTTATTGAGAGGATTAAGCAGAAGCATTATACCTTGTCAAATTGAAATGACAAGGAGATCTTTGATTGATGCTCCCGCCCGGCAGGGCATAGTGTGAATACTCCGGAAAACAGAGCCTTCAGAGATTACTGGATAAAAAGGGGGTCGCAATGATCAAAAGCGTTTTTGGACATGGGCAAAACAGTGATGTAAGGCAGTGCGTCCTTGATGCTGTTGCGGATATTAACTCGCCGAAGCTTTTATTCTATTTTTCGGGTGAGGAGTACTTTCCCGAATATACGGATATTATACACGAACTGTTTCCGAGCGCGATATGTATAGGCTGTACAGTATACAGCGCGTGGACTTCCTTTGGCGTGGAAAATGACGCGCTGAATGTTTTGGCGATTGAGGACGGCATTACCTGTTCGGCAGGTGTTATCGAGAAAGCCGACAACTTCGCGTTGAGCTATGCGGATAACGTAAAAAAGTGCTGCGAGAGCATTGGGACATCCGAAAACACGGTGTGCCTTGAATTTACCGTGCCGCACAAGCTTGCCGAGGAATACTCGATTATGGCGCTGAACAGCGTTCTTTTGCGCAAGGAGATACCGGTAATAGGAGGGACGGCGTCCTGCGTCCGTGAGTTTGACGAAGAACAGGCGGTCGGTTTGGTGGCGCTTAACGGCGTGATTTACAAGGACGGCTGCGTATTTGCGCTTATTCATAATGAAAACGGCAGGATATTGCTCAGAAAAGAGAATATCTACGAGCCTCTTACCGGCAATGAATATACGGTTACCAAGGCGAACAGCATTTCTAGAACCATAATGCGGCTTGACGACTGTCCCGCAGCTGACATTTATGCGCGGGAGCTGGGTATTTCGCGTGGGGAGATCAGTTCGCGTTATGTTAATTTCCCGATCGGACGGCGGTTGGGCGGGGAACTGTATCTCAACGCACTGTACGCCGAAGGCTCCAATGGCAGTTTGAAGCTGCATACCCGCATACATGAGGGAACGAATATTATGGTTATGAGGGAGGGCGACTACAAGCGTATCACCCACGAAACCATTGAAAATGTGAAACGCGGGACAGCAAATCCCTCGTTGGTGTTTATGATACACTGCGTAGCGAGAACCGTATTATTTGAGGAGAACGGCTATATCAACGAGTATCAGAAGCTGCTGTGCAGCGCATTTCCGAGATTTATCGGGGTGTCTTGTCTCGGAGAGCAGATGGGTACAAAGAACCTTAACCAGACCATGCTCCTTGTGATATTTGAATAAAAATAATCGCCTGTCCGTTTGTGACAGGCGATTTTACTAAACCTTCATTAGTGCGCTCATCACGCATACCCCTGCCGCTCCCGCGTCATCATCCCGAGCGGGAGTTCGTGCCATATTGCCTCCTGTCTCGGATATATAAAAAGCAGAACGATCCCCAAGCGGCGCCCTAGGTGGTGCCCCCGGAAACGTTCTGCCGTTCCTGATAGATGTTATAGCACATCGGTACGGATTTGTAAAGTAATTTGAACTTCTTCGTTAATATACATAAAATCTCGTAATATTTATTGTAACTATTTCACAAACGGCATTGACATTTATAGATAAATGGTGTATAGTATATGGTATAGACAAATATGGGGCATCTCCCCGAAAAATGGAGTGGAGCCGGCGGCAGATCCTTCTGCTGTTTATTTGAAAGGAAGAGATCAGCTTGGACATAATCATTATCGGCTGCGGCAAGGTCGGACAAGCGCTTGCCGAGCAGCTAAGCATACAGGGCAATGATATAACGATAATCGACTTGAGCGCGGAAAAGCTCTCGTCGGTTTCCACCAGAAGCGACGTTATGACCGTTGTCGGGAACGGCGCTACACACCTCACCCAGCAGGAGGCGGGTATTGAGCACGCAGATCTGATGATAGCCGTAACCGGTTCGGACGAGCTGAACCTGCTGTGCTGCCTAATCGCGAAAAAAGCCGGTAACTGCCGCACAATAGCGCGTGTGCGTTCGCCGCAGTACAGCAGTGAGGCGCCGTTTCTCAAGGACGAGCTGGGACTGGCGATGGTAATCAACCCCGAGCTGGCAGCGGCGCAGGAAATAGCGCGTGTCCTGCGTTTCCCGTCCGCGATGAAGATCGAGACATTTGCCAAGGATCGCGTGGAGCTTGTCAAGTTTCGACTGCCGGAGGATTGCCCCCTTGTGGGACTTGCGGTCAAAAATATCTCGTCAAAGCTCAATTGCGACGTCCTGGTCTGCACGATTGAGCGCGGGGACGAGGCATATATAGTCAACGGTAATTCTGTGTTTGAAGAGAAGGACGTAATTTCGATCGTAGCGTCTCCCAAAAAAGCAAACGACTTCTTCCGAAAGATAAATTACAAGATGAACTCAGTCAAGGACGTGATGATCGCGGGCGGCGGCGAGCTAGGTCACTATCTTACCGATATACTTGTAAAATCGGCTATTGCGGTGAAGATCATCGAGAAGGATCCCAAGCGCTGCGAGGAGCTGTGTACGCTGTGGGACGAAGTCACAGTGATCAACGGGGACGCGTCCGACCAGAATGTCCTGCTTGAAGCGGGGCTTGAGCATGCCGGCGGTTTTGTAGCGCTCACCAACCTTGACGAAGAGAATATACTGCTCTCGCTGTTCGCCAAGAGTGCCGGTGAGGCAAAGCTTGTCACCAAGATAAATCGAATTGATTTTGAGGACGTAATAAAGCACCTTGATCTGGATACGATAATCTATCCGAAAAACATCACCTCGGACACGATCGTCCGATATGTCCGTTCGCTGAAAAGCACTGTCGGGAGCAACGTGGAGGCCCTCCACCAGTTTATTCAGGGAAAAATCGAGGCGTTGGAATTCAATATCCGCAATAAGAGCGAGGTAACGGATATTCCGCTTATGGAGCTGAAGCTGAAGCAGGGAGTGCTTGTAGCGGCAATTCTTCGCGATAAAAAAGTACTTATTCCACGCGGTAACGATGCGATCAAGGTGGGCGACGCGGTGGTTATCGTATCCAATCAGCTCGGTATCCACGATATTTCTGACATTTTGAAGTAAGGTTTGGACTATGAATTACAGAATGATAAGCTACACCTTGGGTTATCTCTTGATTTTTGAGGCCGGGTTTATGCTTGTGCCGCTCATAACGGCGGCGGTATATGCCGAGGGAAAAGCGGCGCTTTGCTTCGGCATATCGATAGTGATCTGCTGTCTTGTCGGCTGCTTTCTCGCTTTTTTGAGAAGACCCCTGCACAAGCGGCTGTATTCACGCGAGGGTTACATTATAGTGGCGCTGAGCTGGATATTGCTTTCGCTGTTCGGGGCGCTGCCGTTTTGGTTTTCACGAGAAATTCCCTCGTTTATTGACGCATTGTTTGAGACCGCGTCCGGCTTTACCACAACAGGCGCGTCTATTCTCACCAATGTTGAAGGACTTTCAAAGTCGATGATTATGTGGAGAAGCTTTACCCACTGGGTCGGCGGAATGGGCGTTCTTGTGTTTATTATGGCGTTTTTGCCGCTGTCGGGCGGTCAGAATATGCACATTATGAAGGCGGAGTCTCCCGGTCCCTCGGTTAGTAAGCTCGTTCCCAAAGTCAAGACTACGGCGCTTATCCTCTACTCGATTTACTTCGTGCTTACGCTGGTGGAGTTTGTGCTGCTCCTGTTCGGGGGAATGACGACGTTCGAGGCGCTGAATACCGCGTTTGCTACCGCAGGCACAGGCGGTTTCGGCATCTATAACAACAGTCTGGGCGGGTTTTCACCGTATATTCAGATCGTAGTAACGGTGTTTATGCTGTTGTTTTCGGTGAATTTCAATTCGTATTTTCTGATACTTATCCGAAAATTCAAGGACGCGTTCAATACAGAGGTAATTCTCTTTTTCTCGGTGGTCGCGTTATCGACTTTTGTAATTACGCTGAATATTTTCCCGCTTTACAATAGCCTCGGAGACAGCGTCAGACATTCCGCGTTTGCGGTAGCGTCGGTTATTTCCACGACGGGATTTTCAACCGAGGATTTCAACCTTTGGCCGGAACTGTCACGCACTATATTGGTGCTGATTATGTTTATCGGCGCTTGTGCGGGCAGTACGGGCGGCGGAATAAAGGTATCTCGTATCATTATTCTCTTTAAGAATATGGGAAAAGAGCTTCTGGTGATGGTGCATCCTAATCAGGTAAAGAAAATCACCATAGACAATCGACCCGTAGAGCGCGAGGTGGTGCGCTCCGTCAACGTGTATATGGTGGCGTATTTGATGCTTTACGTGGTGTCGGTAATTCTGATCTCGTTTGATAACCACGACCTTATCACCAACTTCACCGCCGTCTGCGCGACGGTAAACAACATAGGACCCGGACTGGGGCTGGTAGGTCCCACCGCGAATTATGCGTTTTTCTCGGGACTTAGCAAGGGCGTACTTATTTTCGATATGCTCGCGGGAAGATTGGAGCTGTTCCCTATGCTGCTGCTGTTTGTTCCGGCTACCTGGAAAAAATAAAGGAGGGAAGCGGTTGTTTCCGCTCACCCTCTGTTTTAAGATTATTAAGTTTTAACGAAAAACTGCGTGTCCCTTGTGAGACACGCAGTTTCTTTATTTTTCCAATTCCAGCTTCTTCATCGACTTAAACTCATTGACTGCCAACGCAATACAAACCACCGCCGAGATAACGTCCGCGATAGGACCGGTATAAAGGACACCGTCAACCCCAAAGAAAATCGGAAGTACAATAAGCAGCGGCAGGAAGAAGATGATCTGCCGTGTAAGGGACAGGAAAATACCCTTTATCGGCTTGCCGATCGAAGTAAAGAAGGTAGATGTTATCGGCTGAATGCAGTTAATCCATGTGAACAGCATGAAGATCCGGAAGAATTTAGCGCCAAACTCATAATAAAGCTCAGTTTCATCCTTGCCGAACAGCGACAGAATCTGCACGGGGAACAGCATAAACAAGATGAACGCGGCTACCGAGACCGCCGCGCCCACGCGCAGCGCCAGAAAGAACGCCTTCCTTACTCTCGCATAGTTCCGTGCACCGTAGTTAAAGCTCTCGATTGGCTGTGAGCCTTGTGAAAGACCGATAACCACCGAGAAGATCACCATATTGACCTTCATTATAATGCCCGAGCAGGCAATCGGTATAGAATCTCCGTAAATCGATTCCGCACCGTATTTTTTGAGCATATTGTTCATAACGACTTGAACGATCATCATAGCAATTTGATTAAAGAACGACGCCATACCGATGCTCGCAATGCGTCCGATTATTTTGCCGCTCGGTTTGATGTGCTTGAACCTAAGTGCAACGGTTTTGAAACGGAACATATACGTGATAACGATCACGGTAGATATAACCTGACCGATAACCGTCGCAAGTGCCGCGCCTTTCATTCCCCAGTCAAGCCCAAGTACGAAAATAGCGTCCAGAGCGGTGTTTATCACCGCGCCGGTGAGATTGGATACCATGGTCATACGCGGACTGCCGTCAGCGCGTATAAGGTGTCCGCCGCCCGTTGAGATTATGAGGAACGGGAAGCCGAACGCCGTGATACTCACATAGTCCTGCGCGTACGGGAGTACGTCATCGGGCGAACCGAACAGCTTCAGCATTGGCGTAAGAAAGAGCAGTGTAATCGCCGATAGTACAATGCCGCTTATAGCGAGCATCGTAATGGAGTTCCCGATGAAGAACGGCGCTTTCTCCTTGTCGCCGCTGCCCATAGCTAGGTTAAAGCAGGACGCACCCCCTATTCCGAACAGGAGGGCAAGCGCAGTACACGACATGGAAAGCGGGAATGCTATGTTTGTCGCTGAATTGCCGAGCAGTCCCACCGCCTGTCCGATAAAGAGCTGGTCGACTATGTTGTATAGAGCGCTTACGAGCATTGCGATAATGCTCGGAATAGCGAATTTCAGCATCAGCTTGCCTACGGGCGCCGTGCCGAGTATATCCTTTGAATTTTCATTTGAATTTGCCATTTTTTGTCCTTTCCTGTATCTTTTGCAAAATACAGCGTCCCGCTGTGTACGGAACGCTCCACGATACCTAGTGTTCCATCCGGCGCGAAAGAAACTCTGCCTCGTGTCGGATTTGCGCCGGGCTGTGCTGCTGTCCCTGACGGGCGTCAACCTGCCTGAGTTTTCCGGTTTGCGGGACACAACCCCGCTAAAATCCACCTTCTCGCAACACTAATCATATTATACTACTTTCTTATGAAAATTTCAATAGGAGATCTCTAAAAACCGCGAAAAATATCGTTTCGATGTCTGCCTGTGACCCGCGCAGCGGTGTACAAGCAGACTGAAGAGAGGCTT
>CAYMTG010000041.1:1311-14039 GCA_964393305.1 uncultured Ruminococcus sp. | reverse complement strand
AGTATTCGTACCACACGGACGTCTGAACGGCGTTCGTGCGGTATTGCGTTGAAGGGGAATTTTAACGGTTTCCGGAGATTTTGGGGGATCTGTAATGTTAATGGTAGAAATGAAAAACGTAAACGTCCACTACGACAACACCGGCGTTGACGCTTTAGTGGACGTAAACCTGCGGATAAACGAGGGGGAATTCGTTTTTATCGTGGGAGAAAGCGGCGCGGGTAAATCCACGCTGATGAAACTGATGATGCGCGAGCTGACGCCGACCTCGGGGAGAGTGTTCGTAAACGGCTACAACCTCTCCAAGCTCAAGGGCAAGGGTATAGCGAAATTCCGCCGCTCGATAGGGGTGGTTTTTCAGGAGTTCCGCCTGATACAGGACTACACCGTGTACGAGAACGTCGCGTTCGTACTGCGTATAGCGGACAAGTCTATGAAGACTATCCGTCAGCGCGTGCCGTACGTACTTAATCTCGTAGAGCTTGCGCACCGCGCAAAGTCCAAACCGCGCAGTCTCTCGGGCGGCGAGCAGCAGAGAGTGGCGATAGCGCGCGCCCTCGCGAACGACCCCGGACTTCTCATAGTAGACGAGCCTACGGGCAACCTCGACCCGAAACATTCGTACGAGCTGGTAGGACTTCTCAAGGCGATCAACAGCTGCGGCACAACGGTTATTATGATAACTCACGAGCATGACCTCGTCCAATACTTCGGCGGCAGAACGATAAAGTTTGAAAACGGAAGAATAACCCGTGATGAGATGATCGGAGGCAGCGATGAGGACGAGTAACGCAAGCTATCTGGTCAAAAAGGGACTTGCTTCCGTGTGGAAGAACTTCATAATGTCCTTCGCCAGCTTCTCGATAATGATGGTAAGCCTGCTGCAGATAAGCTGCGCCGTGCTGCTTATGATGAATTTGAACGTCGTTATGGGCAATATCGAGGAGACCAACGAGATCACCATCTACGTAAAAGAAAACGCCTCCGATGAAGAGGTAGAACATATCCATCAGGTTTTGCTCAATAACGCAAACCTCACCAACGTCAAATACTACTCCAAGGAAGCCGCTCTTGAGGATTTCCGGCAGGATATGGCGGAATACGCGGATCTGCTCGACTACCTTGAGGATAATCCCATGCCCGAGACCTTCCTCGTGCGCGTGGTGGATCTTTCGGATATTCAGGCGACTGTCACCGCCGTCTCGGGAATTGAGGGCGTGGAACAGGTAAAGGCGCCGTATGAGTTTGCGGGCGCGCTGGTGAATATCAGAAGCACGTTCACCATAATAATAATAGGCGTGCTGGTGGTGCTGGTAGTCGTCAGCGTTGTTATCGTATCGAATACGATAAGGACGAGCGTTTTCTCGCGCCGCACAGAGATCACGATCATGAAGTACTTCGGCGCGACCGACGGCTTTATCAAGCTGCCGTTCTTCGTGGAGGGCAGCTTCGTGGGAATTATCGCGGGCGCTGCCGCGTGGGGCATTACATGGTTTGTTTACGACTCGATCTACGAGCTGTTTGTAAATAATATGACGCTTCAGATGTTCGGCTTCTTCGACCTTATCCCGTTCGGGCAGGTCAGATGGATACTGCTCGGAGCGTGCTGTCTGGCGGGAGCGTTTATGGCTGTGGCGGGAACTCTGATCAGTATGGGCAAATACCTGAAGGTGTGATAATTATGGGAACCTCAAAAAGAGGTGACCTTTGGACTATGATGGAGGAATTTAAAGCTTCGTGAACAGAAAAATACCACTCGGAATAACAATCAGCTTAGTCGCGATAGGCTGTGCGATAACGTTTGTGCTGACATGGACTATATCGCTTCGGTTATACAACTCCAAGATAGCAAGCGGCGAGACTTACGCGGGAGTGTACAAAAAGCTTCAGGAAATGGACACCACCATCCGCGCAAACTACATCGGCGAAATCGACGACGACTATCTTTCAAACGCCATTATCGACGGCTATGTAAGCGGAATAGGCGACAAGTACGCTTCGTATATACCCGCAAGCTCCTACTACGAGCTGCAGCAGACCACCAACGGCGTGGTGAACGGCGCGGGCTTTGAGGCGGAAAATGACGGCAGCGGCTATCTTAAGGTCACCAAGGTATACCCCAACAGCTCCGCCGAGAGCAACGGCGTTATGGTGGGGGACATCATCACCCATATCGACGGGCGCAGTCTGCTTTCAATGACGGCGGCGACAGCGCAGGAGCGTCTCTCGGGAGAGATCGGTACCACCCTCGCTCTGAAGCTGCTGCGGGATACGGAGGAAATCTCCGTCACTCTTATCCGTCAGCAGATAGATATAGAGTCGGTGACAGACGAGCTTCTCGAAAATAACATCGGCTACATCAAGATCACCACGTTCAACGGCAAGACGGCGGAGCAGTTCTCCACCTCGCTGAACTCGCTTCTGGCGCGTAATATCAAGGCGCTTGTAATAGACCTGCGGCATAACGGAGGCGGCGTTGTATCGGCGCTTACGCCTATGCTCAACCGGCTTATCCCCGCGACCGTCGTGGCTACAGCGGAGTACAAGAACGGCGTATCCAAGACGCTTATCGAAACGGATTCCGAGGAGTCGTTCGATCTGCCGACCGCCATACTGGTGGACGGCGGCACCGCTTCGGCGGCGGAGCTGTTCGCGGTAGCGCTCCGCGACCATCAGGGAGCGATCCTTATCGGAACGCAGACCTATGGCAAGGCGGTAATGCAGAACATTTACGAAATGTCGGACGGAAGCGCGTTCAGCTTCTCGGTAGCGACAATAATACCCACGAAGTCCGAGCCGTATAACGGAATAGGTCTTAAACCCGACTTTACGGTGGAGCTTCCGGCGGACACCTCGTTTGAATATCTGACAAAAGAGTCGGACACACAGCTCAAAAAGGCGATAGAAACGCTGTCGCCGGAGCTGGCGGAAAAAGAGTAAGTCTGAAAAACCTGTTTGAAAGATGATCGACACAGCGCACCGTCCGCCGATCTTCTCTTTTCAAATCGGTTTTCGGAAATTCCGATGACACAAGATGATATAAATGATACAAAGGAGAATTTACTATGAGCAAATCTACTACCGTATTGACCCGCAAGGGCGAACAGAAAATGCAGGAAGAGCTAAACCGCCTTAAAGCGTACCTGAGCGGCGAGATGGCTGAGAAGATCAAGGAAGCCCGCTCACACGGCGACTTGTCCGAGAACGCGGAATACGACGCGGCAATGGACGAACAGGGCGAGGTCGCGTCCAAAATCAAAGAGCTGGAGGCTACGCTCGCGAATGCCGAGATAATCGACGACGACGCTATCACCACCGAGAACGTCGGTATCGGTACTACCGTGAGGATCCTCGATATTGAGATGAACGAGGAGATGGAATTCAAGATGGTAGGCACCAAGGAAGCCGACATCAACAACGGGAAGATGTCCGACGAAAGTCCCATTGGCGCGGCTATTATGGGTCACGCGGTGGGTGAGACGGTCGAGGTTGAAGCGCCCTCCGGCGTTCTCACGTTTAAGATATTGGAAATCAGAAAAGACGAGGACTAATCGCCGAACACTATTTAAAGTTTAAAATGACAGAAAGGTAATATACAAATGGCAGAAAATGCAGAAAATACAAATAACGAGCAGACCGCGGAGCTTTCGGATGAAGAGCTTCGCGCACAGCTCGACGAGCAGCACCGCGTCCGTCTGGAGAAGCTGGACGCGCTCAAGGCGGCGGGGAGGGATCCGTATACCCTTACGCAGTTCCCCGTCTCCATCAGGAACTCGGAGATACGCGAGAGCTTTGAGGAGCTGGAGAACCAAGACGTGGCTATCGCGGGACGCATTATGTCATGGCGCGATATGGGCAAGGCGAACTTTATCGACGTCCGCGACAGCTCGGACAGAATGCAGGTTTACGTGCGGATAGACGATATAGGCGAGGACAGCTTCGCCGAGTTCAAGAAGTGGGATCTGGGCGACATCGTTGGCGTGAAGGGCTTTGTGTTCAAAACGCGCAGGGGCGAGATCTCCGTTCACGCAAAGGAAATAGTGCTGCTGTCGAAGTCGCTGCTCCCGCTGCCGGAGAAGTGGCACGGTCTTAAGGACAAGGAGGAGCGTTACCGCAAGCGCTACCTCGACCTTATCGCCAACCCGGAGGTCAAGGACGTTTTCGTAAAGCGTTCAAAGATACTCTCCGAGGTGCGCAGGTTCCTTGACGGTCACGGCTATGTCGAGGTGGACACTCCCGTGCTGCTGCCGCTGGAGATAGGCGCGGCGGCGCGTCCCTTCAAGACACACCACAACGCGCTGGATATAGATATGTATCTGCGTATCGAGACGGAGCTTTATCTTAAGAGACTGATAGTCGGCGGCTTCGACAAGGTGTACGAGGTGGGACGTATCTTCAGAAACGAGGGTATGGACGCTACTCACAACCCTGAGTTTACCTCAATTGAGATGTATCAGGCATATATGAATTACACCCAGATGATGGATCTTATCGAGGAGCTTTACCGCACGGTAACGCTCAACGTCTGCGGCACGGATACCGTCACCTATCAGGGCAGAGAGATCGCCGTGGGCAAGCCGTGGGAGCGTCTTACGATGATCGACGCGGTGAAGAAGTACGCGGGCGCGGACTACAACTCGTGGACGGACGACGCGGCGGCGCGTGCTTGCGCAAAGGAGAAGGGCGTAGAGGACGGCGTAAACGAAAATTCCACCAAGGGCGACGTGCTTATCGCGTTTTTCGAGGCTTTTGTCGAGGACAAGCTCATTCAGCCGACCATTATCTACGATTATCCCGTGGAGAACTCGCCGCTCGCCAAGAGGAAGCCGGAATTCCCCGCGTTCACCGAGCGTTTCGAGTACTTCATCAACGGCACGGAGTTCGGCAACGCGTTCTCCGAGCTTAACGACCCCATCGACCAGAAGGAGCGTTTCGTAAAGCAGGTTGCGGCGAAGCGCGCACAGGGCGGCAACGACGCGCAGGTGGACGAGGACTTTATCACCGCGCTGGAATACGGACTTCCCCCTACGGCGGGACTGGGCTTCGGTCTGGACAGACTGGTAATGCTGCTCACCGATTCCGCAAGCATCAGAGACGTGCTGCTCTTCCCGACTATGAAGCCGCATTTTGGAGATTAACATGGCAAGAGGCAGGACGGTTTGTTGTCTTGCCTCTGATTTGTACGGGGGAGGTTTTGTATGGCAAAGAGCGATGAAGACGAACGGCGCGAGCGTCTGGAGCTTCTCAAGCTGAAGCAGGGACTGATCTCCGAGAGCGAGCTTATCCCCGAGGAACAGGAGAAACCCGTCCCCGCGCCGCTTACCGCAAGGCAAAAAGCGGCGAACTTCTTCTATTACTATAAGTGGATCATCCTTATTTCGGTGATCGGTATTGCGCTGGCGACGTACTTTATCGTAAAGCTGGCGACTCAGGTCAAGCCGGATATCAAGGTGCTTATGATAGGAATTGAGAGCGGCTCGGAGATCCCTGTACGCACGGAACAGGCAAGGCTTGCTCTGGAGCAGTATTGTCCCGACTTCAACGGCGACGGGAAAAGCAGCGTCGGGATAACGCCCATAGACCTCGGCGCGAACAGCACTCAGGGGGAGTATTATATGGCGCAGCTCTCGCTTTTCGACTTGGAGCTTACGGGCGAGGGGTGCATTATAATCTCGGAGGAAAGCTTTTTCGACTATGTGCTGGAAAATGTCGGAATGAAGCCGGAGGATTTTCTTCCCATAGGCGACGGGTATTCGGCGCCTGTTTCGGAGACCGCGTTATGGGAGGCTCTCGGGGAGTTCCCCGAAAACACGTATCTGTACTTTCTCAAAAAAGACCGCGAGGAGACGGTCCTCGAAAAGTCCGAGACGGTGCTGAACGCGCTTCTCGCACATTAGGGTGACTTCGGCTCGCAGTTTACCGGGGAATGGCTCGATTTGCCATTCCCCGCTTTTATATCGCACGGGATATAGTCGGGTTTAGAACGGCGCATTACAGGTACCTCTTGAGATGATCGCAGAAATCCTGCTCCCGCACGAGAAGCTGCTCCGCCCTCTCCCGAACAGCGGGGTCGGCACAATGAGATCTGTTGATGGTATGCTGCATATCGATGATCCCCATAGTCGTCCCGCGAAACATAATCCGGGCGATATTGGCGCTTCGGGGATTGTGAGCGGTCTTCATCGCGATGCCCATCTTCGCCATTGTCTTGGCATACGGAGCGACCTGCTTCGGATGAACGCCGCGCCGCGCCAGCTCCTGCCTCGCCCTTGACGCAACAGTGCGGTAGCGTTCCCGCTGCTCCGTGATCTCCCGGTAGAGACGGCTGTCCCGACAATGCTTCAATACATCGCCGCTAGACTCGGCAGCCATCTGCGCGTTGCGGTAAACGCAATTGATAATATCCGCGCTCTGTGTGTTCTTGAAATTATTGGTCATAATCTTCTCCTATCATAATACGTCTCGATGTCCGCCTGCGTCCCGCGCAGCGGGGCATAGGCGGAGTGAAAAGGGGTTTCAGTAGGGGTTTTCACTAGTATCCGCAGTTTTTGGGTAATTATTCGAGAGAAGGCGTTTGGGTATTTTACACAAATTTGTACTAAAAATTTGGATATTTCGTCATTGATTTTTCCCGAAAATGTGCTATAATATATTTATGCGTTAGCACTCTATCTCACCGAGTGCTAAAAACTATTTATATTAAGGCAACACCGCACAGAGATTGTGCGGCAGTTGCGCCAGCAAATTTTTCGTCAGATTGCGCAAAAGCGACGCAGGAATACTGGCGTATTTCAAGGAGCTTTTGTGCAATATGACGGAAAAGATGCAAGCAAATGCCGCGCAAAGCGCGGAGCGCGGTCTTTGCGCGGTGTTGCCTTAAGGAAAGGAACGAATGTTATGAGTAAAACAAAAGAATTCAAAGCCGAATCCAAGCGCTTGCTTGAGATGATGATCAACTCGATCTACACGCACAAGGAGATATTCCTGCGCGAGCTTATCTCCAATGCGTCGGACGCGATGGACAAGCTGTACTTCAAGACGATGAGCGATGGGAGCGCCGAGGCGGTAAACCGCTCGGAAATGGCGATAACTCTTGAGCTTGACAAAGACGCACGGCGGCTTACTATCAGGGACGACGGCATCGGTATGACCGAGGAGGAGCTTGAGCAGAACCTCGGTACTATCGCGAAGAGCGGCTCTCTCGCGTTCAAGAAGGAACACGCGGACGAGCTGGGCGATAATTCTCCCGAAACACAAGACGAGAAGGACGACAATGCCGATAACGCTCCGGAAAACGCCGAGGAGCCTGACAGCTCCGATATAGACAACACCGCCGAAAAAGAGGGCAAGGTGGATATTATCGGGCAATTCGGCGTGGGCTTCTACTCCGCGTTTATGGTGGCGAAGAAGGTCACGGTCATCTCCAAGGCATACGGTTCGGACAAGGCGTTTATGTGGGAGAGCGAGGGCGTTGACGGATACACGATCTCTCCCGCCGAGAAGGACTCCCACGGCTCGGCAATTATTCTCGACTTCAAGGACAACACCGCCGAGGAGAACTACGACGAGTTCCTCACGCCCTACAAGATAAAGGAGCTTATCAAGAAGTACTCCGACTATATCCGCTATCCCATAAAGATGGATATGGAGCATGAGAAGCTCCGCGAGGGTACGGGCGTTGACGGCAAAGAGCCTGAGTACGACAAGGAGATAGTCACCGAGACGCTGAACTCCATGGTACCCATCTGGAAGCGCGCCAAGAGCGAGCTTAAGGACGAGGACTACAACACCTTCTACCGCGAGAAGTTCTACGATTACACCGAGCCGCTCGCCCATATCCACACCAAGACCGAGGGTTCGGCGACCTACTCCGCGCTGATGTATATTCCCGCCGCCGCGCCGTTCGATTATTATTCCAAGAACTACGAAAAGGGTCTTCAGCTCTATTCGAGCGGCGTACTGATCATGGATAAATGCGCCGACCTGCTCCCCGACTACTTCAGCTTTGTAAGAGGACTGGTAGACAGCGAGGACTTGTCGCTGAATATCTCCCGCGAGATGCTCCAGCACGACAGGCAGCTCAAGATAATAGCCAAGAGCGTGGAGAAGTCCATCAAGAACGCCCTTAAGAAGATCCTCAAGAACGAGCGCGAGAAGTACGAGAATTTCTTCAAGACGTTCGGCGCGCAGATAAAGTACGGTATTTATGAGAGCTACGGTATGAAGAAGGACGAGCTTCAGGACTTGCTCGTATTCAAGACCTCCAACGGCGGCGTTACCACTCTTGAGGAGTACGTTTCCCGTATGAAGGAGGATCAGAAGTACATCTACTTTGCGAGCGGAAGCTCCGTGGCGCGTATCGAGAGCCTTCCCCAGACCGAGCTTGTCCGCGACAAGGGTTACGAGATACTGTACCTTACCGAGAACGTCGACGAGTTCTGCATACAGATGATGCACGACTTCGACGGCAAGGAGTACAAGTCCGTCTCCGCCGACGATCTCGGCTTGGAGACGGAAGCCGAGAAGGAGGAAATCAAGAAGGAGCAGGACGACAACAAGCCGCTGTTCGACTTTATGACCGAGAAGCTCACCGGCAAGGTCAAGGCGGTCAAGCTCTCCGCGAGACTTAAGAACCACCCCGTATGTATCACAAGCGAGGGTATGCTCTCCGTGGAGATGGAGAAGGTGCTTTCCGCCATGCCAAACGCCGAGGGCGCAAAGGCGGAGAAGGTACTGGAGATCAACCCCAACCACGCGATTTTCACGAAGCTGAAGTCTCTCTACGAGAGCGATAAGGATAAGGCGGGCGATTACGCGGATCTCCTATACCAGCAGGCTCTCCTTATCGAGGGTATGCCCATCGAAAATCCCGTAGAGTTCAGCAATAAGCTCTGCGAGATAATGGCGCAATAATCATCTCCCCCGCGTCCTGCCTGACACGAGCCGGCGCATTGGAAACAAGACAGCGTTTACGCTGTACGGCAGAAAAAACAGGGTGCAGCATTCCACTGCACCCTGTTATTTTTATGACCGCAAGGGTTTTGGGGCGACCTACACAGTTAGTCGTTACACGCTCTTGTTGCTTTTGCTCATTTTTAAAACGTCAAATTTGTGCAAACATACGAAATGCAAAAAATAATGCAATATTTTAAACTAAATGGTGCCTTATGTGTTAGGAGGCGATAATATGGAGGATAGCCAAATCATTGATTTATACTGGGAGCGCAATGAGCTTGCGCTAACAGAAACGGCTGAGAAATACGGGAAGCTTTGTTTTTCTGTCGCTTACAATATTCTAAATAATCACGAGGACTCCAAAGAATGCGTGAATGATACGTATCTGGAAGCATGGGAAGCAATACCGCCGAAAAGACCTAACCTTCTTTCTGCGTTTCTTGCCAAAATCGCCAGAAATAACGCGATCAATCGAATTAGGTTCTTAAAACGGAAAAAAAGAAGGAATAATCAAACCGATATTCTGCTTTCTGAATTAGAAGACTGCATACCGTCAAACAAATCCGCAGAGGACAAATTTGATGAAGCATATGTCGCCGGTATCATCAGCAAGTACCTTTCCGGCGTTTCTAAAAACAAAGCGACGATATTTGTGTTTCGTTACTTCTTTTGTAATTCGATTGAGGAACTTTCCCAAAAAACAGGCTATTCTCAAAACAAAATTGCCTCCATGCTTTTTAGAATGCGCGGCGAACTAAAGGTTCAATTGGAGAAGGGGGGGATAAAGTTTGAATGATGAGTTTCTGCTCAGAAGCGTTGGCTTGATTGACGACAGGCTTATTGAAGCGGCAATCAACAGGATAGGAAAAATAAAAAACGAAAGGAGGATCAAAGTATTTTCCGCGTTAACCGCCGCTGTGTTGATAATGACTGCTGTTCCAATTGGAGTTTTGAACTATCACAATTTCGTGCAAAGCTCCTCAGATGATAAGTCGTTTATTGAAATGCCGGTCATTGAAATGGAAAATTGCTATTATCAAGTGCTTGGAGAAAAGAACAGGGTGAAATACGGTCTAAATGAAGACCCCGATTCCGGCTTGATAGATGAGTTTGTGGGCACGTATGATTTTGTTGGATTGTCAATGACGGTGAATGTTTTTACGTCAACGGTTTCTCCAACTAGGAACATCTTGCTTGGGGAATGTGATGACAAATTCTTTTATATGGTGTTCTGCAACAAGATAAATGAGCGTTTCGCTGACGCAATGTCTTTCCTTGAATTTTTCGGATATAATTCTGAAGCAGATATTGTTTCGATGTCGGCAGGGGGTAAGAAAATAAAAGACAGAGAAACGATTGAAAAATTTTGGGAAGCAATTTCCAATTCCTCATCAGCGACGTTTGAAGATTATGACTACGCGGTTTATCAAGGCAAATGGACAGACGAAAGGACACAGGAAAATCACAACAGTTCTGTTGTCATCGAATTGAATGTCGGTATGCCGAGCTATCTTCAAATCCGATATTCATCATTAGCGGGTTACTTCATTTCCCACGAGTGCTATTTAAAGATAGTATAATACTACGATCCCGCACACCGGTAAAGGTGCGCGGGATTTGTTGTACTATCGGATTTTTGTGATTTTTTCGTCTTTCCACTGCACCCTGTTATTTTTATGACCGCAAGGAAACCTTTACATATAAGTACCCCAGTCTGTGATGTGCGACGGCAGATAGTCAAGCGGCCACACCGCAATTCCGTTAATGCGCACCTCAAAGTGGAGATGATTGCCGGTGGAATTGCCTGTGCTGCCCATATATCCGATCCCCTCGCCCATAGTCACCTTCTTGCCCACATAGATAGTGGATGATACATAGTTCATGTGGGCATATACGGTTTCCTTGCCGTCGGCATGACGAATTATTACCATATTTCCATAGCCGCTATTCCAACTGCCGTTATTCGAGACGGCAACTACCGTACCCGACGCTGCGGCGTAGATCGGCGTATTAAGACTGCCTCTTATATCAACACCCTTGTGATTTCCGTAGCTGTGCTGGTAACCGCCCTGCGCCATCATCGGCAAACAGCTTATCACACCAGTATTGCCGCCGACAGGCCAGATGTACTGACCCTCCGAGACTGTCTGCGCGGGCGCGGAGTTCAGCATACGCGGCTTTGTACCTACGGAGACGATCTGCGTTACAGGTTCCTTGGTAACGGTTCTTGAGAGAACGTGCCGGTTGACCTCAACGCCGTTTATGTAGGATACGTTCGCAACTACAGCGCGTTCGCCGTTTACGCCCGTGCGCTGTATCACCTTGTCGTCCACGAAGATGGTGGAGTCGTCGTTGTAGATGGTCTCATAGTCAAACTCCTCGGTGTAATGCTCCTCACGGGTAACTATTACCGTAAGATACGGTTCGTCCTGAGTGATTTTGATCTTCTGACCGCCGTATACCGGATAGCTCGCGCTGTAGCCGGGATTGAGCGCCGCCAGCTCCTCATAAGTCATATTTACCTTTTCGCAGATAAGACCCGCCGAGTCACCGTCAACTACGGTATAATATGACGCAACCTTTTTGTAGGAGGTGAGAAGGTCTATCATCTCGTCCTCTTCAACAAAGCTGTCGACCATATATTTTCCGGAAATGAACGAGATCTCCTTGTCGAAAGCGACAGTTTCGTTCGTTCCGCCCTCGCGGTATTGGTCGAGGATCGCGTCCAGCGCCTTATCGAGTTTTTCGTGATCCTGCAGCGTTCCGTAATAATCGTCGCCTATGTACAATCCGTAGCCGTCCGCAATATCATCGGTTATAAGCTTGAGGATCTCGTCGGTGAGCTGATTTGAGTTGAGCGTTGTGCCATAGCCGTTCGCGGTGACCTCGTAGACCGGCTCGAACGAAAGAGCGACGGTGCTGCTGCCCGTGTAGTTGATACGCTTCTGGACAGCCTTCTCCGCGCTGTTGTAAACGCTCTCGTCGTCGATATAGCCGATGAAATTACCGTTTACGGTCAATTTCAGGGCATACAGCTGATTATTCGCATAGCTTATCACGTTAAACAAAAATACGCAGGATACTATCGGCAATACCCAGTTCACCACCGTGACCAGTACGCCGCGCTTGCCGAGCAGCACTCTGCCCACTGCCTTTGCCGCCGCCTTAGCGCCGCCGAGCGAGCCGCCATCGGACTTAGCCCTTGCGATTTCGTTGCTGCTGAGCTTGTACGCCATTTTGTAGCGGATGATCGGGGTGACCAGCAGCTCCACGGCTCTCTTTAAAATCTGCTTCAGAAAACGGCTTATATGCACCCAGCCGTGCGCGACAGCGCCCATCAGTCCCACGAACAAGCCGAGCAGAACCTGCCCTATCGCCGAAAACGCGCTGTAAAACAACACGCCAAGCTCCGCCGTAGCGTCATATAGATCGGAAAATGTGATTTTCTCACGTTTTCGTTCCTCCGCCGGATGAATATTCAGTTCTTTTTCTATGGTAGTCATAGACTCTCCTTGATCACAATGAAAACGGCGACAGACCGCCGCGAATAATTCCTAAAGATCCCTTTCCGGTCAGCCTGTGCCACGGTGCGCGGGACGCAGACTTATCGGGGTTTTAGAGATCCCCGTAGGGGTACAACAACATTGTACCATATTTCAGCCGCGATTTCAAGGGATTTTTCGGATTTTCAGTGATTTTTCACAAAATGGGCGGATCTGCGCTCGACTGACCGTCGCCCCGGCGCGATGCGGAAGAAATAATCAATAAGGAAA
>CAYMTG010000041.1:0-1211 GCA_964393305.1 uncultured Ruminococcus sp. | reverse complement strand
GCGCTCGACTGACCGTCGCCCCGGCGCGATGCGGAAGAAATAATCAATAAGGAAAACCTATTGACATACGCATAAAAAAGTGATAAAATAAAACTGTATGAGCAGATGGCGGCTTCTGTATCGGGAGCGCCTTAAAGAATAAAACAAAAAGGAAGGTTTACTACTATGGATAACAGGGAAATCAGAATTGAAAAGACCAAGACTCCGAAGGCTAAGCCAACGGACGAGACCAAGCTGGGATTTGGACACGTTTTCACCGACCATATGTTCGTGATGAACTACGACGCGGGACAGGGCTGGCATGACGCTCGCATTGTCCCTTACGGCGAGATCTCGCTCTCACCGGCGGCGATGTGCCTGCACTACGGTCAGGAGATATTCGAGGGTCTCAAGGCTTACCGCACCGCGGACGGCTCTGTTCAGATGTTCAGACCGCAGGAGAACTTCAAGAGAATGAACACCTCCGCCGAGAGAATGGTCATTCCGCAGATAGACGAGGAATTTATGCTCAAGGCGTTAAAGACGCTTGTCGAGCTTGAAAAGGACTGGGTCCCTCACACCGACGGCGCGTCCTTGTACATCCGTCCGTTTATCTTCGCGACCGATCCTTACGTCGGAGTAAAACCCGCCGATCACTACCTGTTTATGATAATCCTCTCGCCCTCCGGCGCATACTATTCTACGGGACTTAATCCCGTAAAGATCTACGTTGAGGAGAGATATGTCCGCGCCGTAAGAGGCGGCACGGGATTCGCCAAGACCGCCGCGAACTACGCTATCTCCCTTAAGGGACAGGACGAGGCTCACAAGCAGGACTACGAGCAGGTTCTCTGGCTGGACGGCGTGGAGCAGAAGTACATCGAGGAAGTAGGCTCAATGAACATATTCTTCGTGATCGACGGCGAGGTCATCACTCCGCTGCTCACCGGCTCGGTTCTCCCCGGAATTACGAGAAAGTCCGCCCTGGAGCTTTGCCGGAAGTGGGGTATGAAGGTATCCGAGCGCCGCATCACCATTCAGGAGGTAGCCGAGGCTTACGACGCGGGCAAGCTCGACGAGGTATTCGGCACGGGTACGGCGGCGGTCATCTCCCCCGTAGGTCATCTCAAGTGGGGCGACAAGGTAATGGAGATCAACGATAACAAGATAGGCAAGATCTCACAGAAGCTTTACGACACCATGACCGGTATGCAGTACGGCAAGCTGCCCGA
>CAYMTG010000040.1:0-14327 GCA_964393305.1 uncultured Ruminococcus sp. | reverse complement strand
CAGCAGACGGTGTGCTATGTCGATTTTCTCTCAAACAAGGTTTTTAGAGGTGACCTACTGTCAAAAAAGCGCCCCCTTGAGGGAGCGCTTCATCTATCGAGAGTCCTCTTTTATGCTAGGACTTTTGTTTGATCAGTCTTGCTTACGGCGTATAGATGTTACGGTAACGCCCAGAGCAGCCAGAACCGCGCTCATTGCGGCATAGCCCATTGTCACGTCGCCGGTGGTAGGGTTGCCCGCCTCGCCGCTTTCTTCAACGCTGTTGGCAGACCCGTTCGAAGTATCGCCGATCGCGTTATCGCCGGAGTCTGTGCTTGTATTTCCATCGTCTGTGCTTGTATCACCGCCGCTTGTTCCGGTGTCCCCGGAAGTGTCGCCTTCATCGGGAGAGGTAAGATCGTCTACATCACTGTCGGCTGCGGAGTCGCCGTCTGCGCTTGATCCCGTATCGCCTGTTCTGCCGCCGGTGACTCCACGGACAAGGTCGTCGCCCGCGTTAAAAATTCCGTCAGCTATATCCTCGCCCGCGTCAACCACACCGCCTACCGCGCTGCCTACAGCTCCGGTCTGTGCGAAAGCCGTACAGCTAAGCGCCATAAGACACGCCGCGCTCGCGAAAATTCCCGAAAATTTCTTCAACATCTGAAATATCCTCCTTTTTTAAAGAATGGCGCATAGCAGTAAACACCGCGTCCGCGCAAAAATATTATCTGCACCGCTCGGAGCATTATAAGAGGTGAATTTTAACGTCGTATTTTGGTGGAGAAATTTTCCTTAAGTGTATCTCCGAGAAAAACAAACGCGGAATAATCGGTTTGTAGGAAACCTCTAGAAACCGGTTTGAAAAGAGAAAATCGGCAGAGTGCGCCGTATGCAAGGAAAGCCGACGAAGCAAGGCTTGATGCCTTGCGAGGAGGTTTGACGCAGCAGACGGTGTGCTATGGCGATTTTCTCTCAAACAAGGTTTTTAGAGGTGACCTGTAGTTAATATGTACAAAAAGTCCGCTGAAATTTCGTATGACTGACAGAAAAAATTACCTTGACAAAATCGGGAAAATCGTTTAAAATTAAAGATGAAGTATCTTGGGCGGGACTGTACCCGGCTCAATACAAAAATACGTATGAATTATGAAGGAGGATCATAATGCAAACCAAGACAACAAACAAGCTGTGGGCGCTTGCTTTGTCGCTGATTATGCTGCTGACGCTATTACCGCTCAGCGCGTTTACATTCTCAACGACTGCCAGCGCAGCAGAAAATTCGCATGTTTTCGAGTCAGGCACGATGGCTGCTGCGGCTGCGGGAGCATACACGGATGGTCAGGAAGTCAAGTATGACGATTACTTCACCATCTACATGAGTTCAAAAACCAAAATTGACTCAAGCAGCAAGACTTGGGCTGACGATGGCTATAGTTCGGCACAGAGACTTAACTTCGGCGGCAAGGGTGACGTTGCGGCTATGAAGAACCTTTTGTCTTTTAAGACCGCAAATCCTGCGACAGTGAAGATTTGGTTCGTACAGGGCGGCGATGATAATCGCCAGATGGCTATCTGGGACGCAAGCGGCACTCAGGTTGCTGTTACCGCGCTTACGGGTATGACTAAGAATGAACCGTATTATGCCGAGCTTAAGCTCGATGCGGCGGGTACATACTTCCTCGGCGGCGAGACTAACAACAACAACATCTATAAGGTAGAGGTTGAAGAGGCTGCGGCAGCTGCTCAGGAGAATACCTTTGAATCCTCTACTATGACTGCTGCGGCTGCGGGAACATACACGGATGGTCAGGAAGTCAAGTATGACGATTTCTTCACCATCTACATGAGTTCAAAGACTAAGATCGACTCAAGCAGCAAGACTTGGACTGATGACGGATACACCTCCGGACAGAGACTTAACTTTGGCGGCAAAGGCGAAGTTGCCGCTATGAAGAATATTATCTCTTTCAAGACGGGTGCTGCCGCTACTGTAAAAATTTGGTTCGTACAGGGCGGCGATGATAATCGCCAGATGGCTATCTGGGACGCAAGCGGCACTCAGGTTGCTGTTACCGCGCTTACGGGTATGACTAAGAATGAACCGTATTATGCCGAGCTTAAGCTCGATGCGGCGGGTACATACTTCCTCGGCGGCGAGACCAACAACAATAATATCTACAAGGTAACGGTTATCTCCGGCGGCGGCGCGGCGACTGTGCGTAGCGATTGGGCAAGTGTTGCCGTTCCTTCCATTACAAGCGTAGCTCTTAACGCGGAGGACAAGGGCAAGGTTGATGTTACCGTTAGCGCTGTTATCGGCAACGACGGCGGCGACAAGCTCAGCGTTACCATGCTCGACAAAGACGGCAAGGAAGTTGACGTCAAGAATACGGTTGTAGAGAACACCAAGCACACCGTTACATTCGCTCCTACGGCTTCCGGCAAATACACCTTTGTTGCAAAGCTCATTCGTGACGGCGAGACCGATAAGGCAAGCACGGGCGTTGATTTCGATTTCGTTCTTCCTCTCGGCACTCCTACCATCTCCAGTGCTACAAGCAAGGGCGACGGCAAGATACAGATCATCTGGGTGCCTGTTGACGAAGCGACAGGCTACAAGGTATACATCGACGGCAAGGAATCCGGTACTTCCGCGAAGGCGGAGTATATGGCATCCGGTCTTACCGTTGGCAAGAAGTACAGCTTCACCGTTGCGGCGGTTCGCTCCGGCGAGGTAGGCGGACAGTCCGACGCTGTTTCCGCGACTGCTACCAAGGACTCTCAGCAGACATGGAGCTTCTGCTTCTACGGCACATCTACAAGCAAGAATAACAACTATGTAGAAGGCGATCTTAACGCGGACGGCAAGATCAAGATCGTTTCCAACGGCGGCAAGGGCAAGTTCCAGGAAAGCAGCAACGACGGTCTTGCTTTCTACTACACCGCGATCCCCACAACTCAAAACTTCACCCTCAGAGCAGCGGTTCATGTTGACACATGGACTTTGTCCAGCGGTCAGGAAGGCTTCGGTCTTATGGCTATGGACAGTCTGCCCGATTCAAGCTCGATCAATACGACAAACCTGTTCTGGAGCAATATGTACAGAGTAGGCGCGCAAAGACTTGCTTACTGGTATGACAGCGAGGAGGGCGTTAACCTCGAAAAGCTCGGCGATAAGTATCAGATGAATATCGGCGTTGGCGTTCAGGCAAAGCTCGGTATGACCAAGGATAATATCGACGAAGTATACAAGGCTGCGGCAGGCACGGTTGAGTTCGTTGAGCGCACTCTCGAAACTGCGGCGGTTGAGAAGGGTCTTGGCGCGGGTACATACTCTGTTATCGGCAACTGCACCAATCCCGAAACCTTTAAAAACCCCGCTGTAGCGGAGCTTACAGACTTCATCTTTGAGCTTCAGAGAAACAACACAGGCTACTTCCTTTCTTACTACACTCCCGACGGAAAGCTTGTAAACACCGAGAAGTTCTATGACACCGACGCGCTTGACCAGCTCGATTCCGATTACGTTTACGTCGGCTTTGCTGCCGCGAGAAATATGGAAGCGACAGTTTCCGATGTAACTCTTACGACAATCGATCCCAAGGACGACAAACCCGCTGAGGAGAAGCCCAAGACCACGGTTAAGACAAACGTCTCCATCAAGTCCGCTTCTCTTGCAAACAGCGAGGATTACACCCTTATGTTCACCTCTAACGTCAAGGGTACCGCTGTAGTATCTGTAAACGGTACAGAGGCTGCGACCGTGGACGTTACCACTCCCGACGCTTACAATTACGTTGATGTAAAGGTAACCTCAGGATCCAACAAGGTAACCGTTAAGTTCACGCCCGACGCTAAACAGGATCTCGGAGCGGATAAGGTTCTCGACAGCACGGCGGCAGTTACAGCGGAAGTTGATGTTAAATACAACACCTACTTTGCGGAGCAGAACAACCTCTATGTAGCTCCCAATGGCACTAAATACGGCAACGGCGGCACCGAGTATCCTTTGGATATTGCTACGGCTGTTTCCGTTGCAAGACCCGGTCAGACCATCGTTCTGATGGAGGGTACCTACAAGATCAAGGACGGCATTACAATCGAGCGCGGCATTAACGGCACCGCTGACGCGATGATTTATATGGTAGCCGATCCCGAGGCGGCGACACGCCCCGTGATTGACCTTCAGGAGGGCAAGTCAATTACTGCCGTAGGCAACTACTGGTATTTCCAGGGATTTGACATTACAAATTCCGGAGACGGCAATCCCGGAATGTACGTTTCCGGCAGCAACTGTGTCCTTGACGACATTAACTCTTACTCCAACGGCGATTGCGGCATCTACATACGCTCAAAGGGCAATTCCGCAGATCCCGAGGAGCTTTGGCCCGCAAACAACCTCATCCTCAACTGCACGGCTTACAACAACGCTGACGCTACCGGCGAGAACGCGGACGGATTTGCTGCTAAGTTTACCGTCGGCGAAGGCAACGTATTTGACGGCTGCGTATCCTACAACAACTGCGACGACGGCTGGGATCTCTACGCGAGAGGCGTAAGCATCGGAGCTGTAACACTCAAGAACTGTGTCGCTTACGGCAACGGTCACAACACCGACGGCTCTATCAAGGGCAACGGCAACGGCTTTAAGCTTGGCGGTGAGAATATGCCCGCAGGTCACACGATCATAAACTGCATCGCGTTCGATAACGACGCAAACGGCATTACCTCCAACTCCTGCCCCGACATCAAGGTAGTTAACTGCACGTCCTACAACAACAAGGGTTCTAACATCGCTCTGTATACCGGCAACGCTGCGCTTGACACCGCTTTCGAGGCATCCGGCGTGATTTCCTACAAGGGAGGCTCTGCGGATAATATTGCGCCTCAGGGAACTCAGAAGCTCGCGGATCTCCAGCTTGCTTCCAACCACTATGATGGCAGCGGCGTAACGGATGATTGGTTCAAGTCCCTCACGTTCAAGGGCTCGATCGCTCGCAACGACGACGGCACCATCAATATGGAAGGATTCCTTGAGCTTACAGACAAGGCTCCCGCAGATACGGGCGCTAGAATGGAGCTTACCGAATCGGGTAATGTAACGATCACTCCCGATACCGATCTTCCCAATCCTACCACCGGTAACGCGGCTCTGCCTGTAACTGCGGCAGTTCTCGCACTCGCGGGTGCGGCGGTATTCGTGGTTTCCAAGAAGAGAAAGCACTGATACGCTGAACTCAAAACAAGCAAAATAACAACGCCGCGCTCTCGAAAGAGGGCGCGGTTTTTTGCGTTTCTGTGATTGACAAAAGCCTTATAAAGTGGTATAATGAAAATAATTCGAAAATCTATACTCTATTGGGAGGATATTATGAAGAACTTCGGGAAAATCTTTTTATCGGTTATAGCTTCGGCGGCGCTTGTCCTTTCATGTGGCTGCGTACCGCTTGATGAATACGATCCGGTTGATTCTGCGGAGACGATCAGCTCCGCGCCGGGCGGGGAAAGCTCTACAGACGATAGCAGCACCTCTTCGGGTTTGGAACAATCCTCCCGGTCATCGCAATCGTCGCAATCGTCGCAGTCGTCTCAGTCATCGGAGCAATCAAACCATGCCGATAGCGTTAATCCCACCGAAACGGGGATAGTTTCCGCGCACGGACAGCTTTCCGTCAAGGGAACCGATATTGTGGATAAGAACGGCAACCCCTATCAGCTCCGAGGGATGAGTACTCACGGCATTACATGGTTTCCCGATTTCATCAACGAGGACGCGTTTAAAACTCTCCGCGACGACTGGAACACCAATGTAGTACGAATGGCAATGTACGTTGACGAATGGAACAACAGCTCGTGCTATATGAGCAACAAGCAGGGGTCTGTCCAAATGCTGGAAAAGGGCGTGGATCTGTGCATCAAGCTCGATATGTACACGATTATCGATTGGCACGTCCTCAACCCCGGCGACCCGAGTAAATACACAAACGAGGCGAAGGAATTTTTTGGGGAAATAAGCAAGAAGTACGCCGCTTACCCGAACATAATCTACGAGATCTGCAACGAACCCAACAGCGGCGCTGACTGGAACGGCAATATCAAACCCTACGCCGAGACGATTATCCCCGTTATCCGTGCGAACGATCCGGACGCTATTATTATAGTGGGTACTCCAACGTGGTCGCAGGATATTGATCAGGCGCTCGCGAATCCCCTCAAGTTCGACAACGTGATGTACGCGATCCACTTCTATGCGGCGACCCATACCGACTGGCTCCGCGACCGCGTTAAGACCTGTCATAACGCGGGACTTCCCATCTTTGCCTCCGAGTTTGGTATGTGTGACGCTTCGGGCGGCGGCGCGAATAATTTCGACGAAGCCGCAAAGTGGCTTGAAATGTTTGACGAGATGAATATCAGCTACTGCAACTGGGCGCTTGCCGACAAGCAGGAGACCTGCTGCGTAATCAATCCCGGCGCGGGCGCAAACGGCAATTGGAGCGAAAGCAGTCTTACGGAATCCGGCAAGTGGATACGCAATTGGTTCAAAAAGCATAATTAATACCTCTAAAAAACACCCGCCGGCCTCAAGGCTGACGGGTTGTTCCATATTATGCAGACCCATTCAGGAGAACTGCCCGGGAGTACATAATAACGCCCTTGCTGCTGTTCGGATGGATGTGATCTAGGAGATATTCGCTGTCGGGCGCGGTTTTAAGCGTTTCCCGTATATAGCCGTTCGCGTTGATGAAGGGCAGCCCATTATCGCGGCAGTAGAGGGCGAGCGCGTTGGAGAACTCCTCGTTAAGCGCGGTCTTTTCGTTAAATAGCAGCGCGGAGAAAGGGTCTCCGTCAGTCGAGTACCACGGCGCGATAAACACGAACTTAGCGGAGGGCGATTTATCCGCGAGAGCCTTCCGCAGCTTATCGATCTCCGAGACAAATTCGTCGGCAGTCATAGCGCAGGTCTTGGCATCGCGGTACCGCACATCGTTGGTGCCGAGCGCGATAACATACAAATCGGATTTTGGTATGTCCTCAAGCCTGTCATTCATATAAGACACCGTACATCCGCCCTTTGAGTAGTTGTAAACCGTCTTATCGGGAATATGTTCAAGGATGGGTTCATACCATGGACAGCCGCCATTTTTTGTGCCTTCGGTAACGCTGTCGCCGATAAAGCATATTGTGTCAGACTTTATTATTTCGGAGAATAGCGTCCCCGCTCTCATCTGTTCCGTCAGCTCCATGCCCTCCGTCCTCATACGTATATAGCCGTTTTTATCAAAATAGTACCTCTCGGTGATCGAAGATATGTCCATTTCATCCTCGAAAAGCACGTTGGTGATAATACGGTTCGCTTCGGCAGCTCGGGTGAGGTCGTCCGTGCTTAGCTGCTGCTTGAGTTGGCTGTCATTTACTATGTCGTATATCGGGAGAGCGCGGAAATTTCCGTCTATGGGCGATTGCGTATACAACGGGACAACCGCTCCGCCTATGACCTTTTTGGTGGAACGATCGATATAGACCTCAACCAGCATACTTGTATCGCCTTGCTCTTCGCGATATATATTCGCGAAATTTCCGGGACAGTAAGCGGTGAAAACGTCGCGCCCATCCACATTTTCAATAACTACAGGCTCTACTGCGTGCGGATGGTCGCCAAGAATAATATCCGCGCCGTTCTCCTTAAAAATGTCAAACCATACCCTCTGTTCATCATCAATGCCGTTGGAAAACTGCGTGCCAATATGCGGGAGAACAACAATAAGGTCGGGGGAAAGCGCCCTCGCCTGCCTGAAATCCTCCTCAACGCTTGCTTTAAGCTTTTCAAACAAATCTCCCGACGTGCCGGAAATTACCGAAGTCGCATACGCCAGATCCCCTTCCGCAAGCTCCGCCGTATCGTAGTAATTAGAGCCGTATGTATAGGAAAGAATTGCCAGCCTTATGCCGCTGCGCTCAACAAGCTTTATTCTTTTATTCTGTTTTTCCTCCGCGTTTCGGTAAGAGCCGGTGTGGTCTAGTCCGATTTCATCGAGAACGTCCAGCGTTCTCTTTGCTCCCGCCTCGCCCTTGTCCAGCAGGTGGTTGTTTGCGGTAGTTACGAGGTCAAACCCCGCGCTCTTTACAGCTTCCGCAAAGCTGTCCGGAAAATTCAGGTACAGTGCCTTGCCGTCGTCATAGTTGCTTGAGGAGAAGCCCGCGTCTTCTCCCGCCATAGGTCCCTCAAATACTCCGATTGCGTAGTCGGCAGATCCAATGTACCTTTGCGCATACTCAAAAACGTCCGCGAAGTCGTATTCCGAGCCGTTGTATGCGCGCTTGACCTGATCCTCAAGGAGAATGAGGTCGCCCGAGAAGGTCAGCGTGAACGCATTGTCAAACCGGGACTTCTGTTCCGCCGTCATAGCAGGGTACATCTTATCGCCGCCCGTTTCGGATGGAGCGATTTCGCCGCCGTTGTATTCTCCCTTGAAGAAGCTAAGAATGTCCTCCCCGGTAATTCCCGCATAGGAGCTTACCACAGCAGAAACGACAAATCCAAACGCTACAAGCAGCGATACAATTTTTGGAAGCGTATTTTTGGCGTTACCCGAAACGGTGAAAACATCGGCGCAGGAATCGGCGAATTTGTCAAGCCGACGGCAGACAAAATCGTTTCCGAAGACAAGGCAGATCGCTATAGCCGAGATCGCGGCGATCACGATGATAACAGGAACATCAAGCACCGAGATCCAATCGCTTATCAACAGCGTGAAAGCACGGTGGAAAAGGAAGATCCACAGCGAGTTTCTGCCAATCATAGTAAGCAGCGGGATCTTGATATCAATAACAAGACGCATCAGCGCGTAAATCGCGAGAAACGCGATAAGGAAGAGAAAAATCCTGCTTACCGGGTCATATCCGTCCGAATAAGCGCCCATTTGAAGAGTACTGTCGGTATATTGGAAAAGGTTCAAAAATACCGCTCCGAGCGCACATACACCCAATAAGGCGACAATTCCCTTGGCGAGCCGATTTTTTTGTTTGACGAGAGCTTCGGATTTTTCCGCGCTAAGGAGATACCCCGCCATATAGAAGGGATAAAACCCGATTATACGGGCGATCGCAAGGGTGTTGTTGATGCTTGGGAAAAATCCCGCAAAGAAAGCCACCGCGAAAAGGATAACCGTAATGTTCTTGAATTTCGCGATATGGGGCGCGCTGAGTCTCCAGGCAATAAGCGCCGGCAGGTACCAGTAGGAATAGACCGGCGTCAGCAGAGAGGAAAAGCCGTAAATAAACCCCGCTACGCTGTTGAAGATGAAGTACAGCGCGGCAAGCTTGATTATAGACCTCGCGGAGCGCGAGCGTTCGCTTTTTCCAAAATATCCCGACACAAACACAAACGCGGGCATATGGAATAAATAGATGAAATCAACTGTGGCGTTTATGGTATTGCTCATATTTTGCATTTGAAAAAGAACATGAGCAAACACGGTCAGGAGGATAAGGATCCCCTTTATGTTATCCCAATAGAAGCTCCTTGTTTTTGGTGAAAAATTTGTTTCAGTCATATTGTTTTAAAATCAAAGGGACGTAATACTAATCTCCCATTTTTGTCTTACCTGAGCAGATCCCTATACATATCGCAATAGACCTGCGCGGACGCGCTCCACGAGAAGTCCTTCGCCATCGCACGCTTAACCATATCGTCCCATGACTTGCGGCGGGTGAAGTAAATCGTCTTTGCGTAGTTTATAGTATTGAGGAGAAGCTGCGCGTCGTAGCGGTCAAACGAGAAGCCCGTGCCGCTCTCCTCGTACTCGTTGTACGGCTGAACGGTGTCCTTCAGACCGCCGGTTTCGCGTACGATCGGCAGAGTGCCATAGCGCATAGACATCAATTGAGTAAGTCCGCACGGCTCAAAGCGGGAGGGTACCAGCATAACGTCGGATGCCGCAAACACTTTGTGCGCCCTCTCGTCGGAATACATAATATTCGCGCTTACTTGACCCTTGCGGGAATTTTCGAGATTGCGGAACATCTCCTCGTAGCGAGCCTCGCCCGTACCAATGAGGATGAACTGCGTATGCTCGTCAAGGATCCTATCGATAACAGCGTTCACGAGGTCGAGTCCCTTCTGGTCGGTGAGCCGCGAGATAAGGGCGATAACGAACTTGTTCTCGTCCTGAACCAGACCCAGCTCCTTTTGGATGTTAAGCTTGTTTGCCTTCTTGCCGTTGATCACGCTTCTTGCCGTATACGTCTTGAAGATCAATTTATCGGTCGACGGATTGTAAACTACTGTATCAATGCCGTTGACAATTCCGCGGAGCTTGCGGCTGTAGTAGGAGGTCACGCCCTCAAGGGTCTCGCCGTATTCGTGAGTTTTGATCTCCTCGGCATATGTATTGCTGACTGTGGTGACCATATCGGCGAATACAATGCCGCCTTTGAGCATATTAGCGTCTCTGCCCTGACAAATGCCGTGATAGTCGAAAACGTAGCCGGGCAAGCCGGTGATCGACTTTACGATGTTGGTTTCGTTGTTGCCTTGGAAACGCAGATTGTGGATAGTCATAATCGTCTTAGCTCTCGCGACGGGCGTATCCTTAAAAAGAGTTCTGAGATATACGGGAATAAGCCCCGCCTGCCAGTCATGGCAATGTATAATATCGGGGTCAAACCCGATTACGGGCAAAGCCGCCAGAACAGCCTTGTCAAAGTATGCGTAACGCCCTATATCGTTCGCGATATTGGTGTATGGATTTCCCTGCTTGAAGAAATCCTCATTGTCGATAAAGTAATATTGGATCCCGTCAAGCTCCAGTCCCAGAACGCCCACATACAGCCTCCCGGGGAATGAACCCAGATCCATATCAAAGTGGCAGATAAGCTGCGCCTGTTCCCTGTATTTTTCGGGAATACAAGCGTAGAAGGGCAGTATAACCCTCACATCGCAGTCCTTAGCGGCAAGCGCCTTAGGCAGCGCACCCATAACATCAGCCAGACCGCCCGTCTTGACAAACGGTACGCATTCCGAGCCGGCAAACAAAATCTTCATAACAAACCTCCCCAGATTTATGAAAACGCCGATTATATTGAGATCCGATTTTTACCGTCTTTCCCTCGTCAATGGCGGGGAAATCATCAAATCGGCATTTCCTGATATACATTATATCACTTTTCGGATAAAATTTCAAGTGGTATTGCTTGGGTGAGAGCAATTATCTGTGAGGAGGCGGATATAGGGCAAAATCCGCGCCGGGCTTTCGAGCGATTTTCTCAATATCACTTGACACATGGTCACCTCTAAAAACGCAAGTTTTGAGAGAAAATGTGCGGAGCACGCCGTCTGCGGTCTGTCGGTCGACCCCATCGGCGACACGGTAAACACCGCGGCGCGGCTTGAAGCAAAAGCGGAAGCGGGAGAGATCCTCGTCAGCGAAGCCCTTTACGAGAAGATGAGGGACAGGATCAACGCGCACTTCAAGGAAGAAATGACGCTCAAGGGTAAATCTTTACCTGTCAAGGTTTATAGCGTTACCGGATTGAAATAACAAATCCCCCTCCGGCGGGGGATTTGTTGTCTATGAGGTTCCCATAAGATATTCCGCTGCGGATATCGCAGCGTTTGCTCCGTCCGAAACGGCGGTAACCACCTGCCGAAGCCTTTTAGTTCTTACATCGCCCGCCGCGAACAGTCCGGGAGCCTGAGTAATACCGGTTTCATCGGCCCGGATATATCCGCCGTCATCAAGAGCGACAATGCTTTTTACCAAATCGGTTGCGGGCGTCATACCTATCGCGGCAAAAACGCAGTCGATCATAAGCTCATGTCCATTGTCCAGCTTCGCCGACCTCACGCGGCTGTCTCCTGTTATCTCCGTAACATTTGCGGGCGTGATGATCTCGATATTTCCTTTTGATTTTATTCTGAGGACGCTTTTCTCCGAACCTCTGAATTCAACGCGACGGTGGATAAGATACACCTTTTCGGCAATATCGGACAAATGCAGCGCGTCATCGAGCGCCGTATCTCCGCCGCCCACAACGGCGACCTTTTTTCCACGATATAGAGCGCCGTCACAAACGGCACAAAAGGATACGCCGTTTCCGATAAACCTTTCTTCTCCCGGAACACCCAACCTTCTGTGTGTCGCGCCCGCAGCGTAGATCACAGCTTTGGCTTCGACGATCTCTCCGCCGTCAAGCTCCATCACCCATACGTCGTTTTTTCGTTCAAGGCGGGTCGCCCTGCCCTCGCGGAATTCTGCGCCGAATTTCTCCGCGTCCAGCCTGAATTTCTCGCCGAGATCGTAACCGCTTATGCCGCAAAGTCCGATGTAATTATCCACCTGTGCGCTTTCGGCGATCTGCCCCGTGCCGAGATACTCTTTTTCTATTACGAGAACGTCAAGATTTGCTCTTTTTGCGTACAAAGCGGCAGACAGCCCCGCAGGACCGCTGCCGATTATCACCAGATCTTTCATTTTATTCACCTACAATAAGTTCCTCGCGCTCCGCGTCCGCGCCTTCAATATGAAACGAGTTCAACACGGGATTTTGCTTATCCATGAGCGACAGAATAAGGTAACTCGCGTTTTTGTCATAGGCAAGCCGCTTGTCCTCCTCCGACGGTCTTGACGGAGACTCGGGGTGGAAGTGCCGGTTTCCCAAAGGGATATATCGGAAGCTCGGAAACCGCGTGGGGAAACGGCTTCTTCGCTATAACGCACGCATCGTTTATCAGAAATTTTGCCGGAAAATTGTCCGTGCCGTCAATAATAAAATCGTAATCCGAAATCAGCTCCATAATATTTTCGGATGAAACAAATTCATGATAAGTATTGACCGTTACATCGGGATTTATTCGGCTCATTGTCTCCTTCCGGACCTTTGTGATAAGCTCGCCGAGATCGTCGGGAGTAGGAGCGCCGTTGCTCCGGATCGGCTGTATCCTCTGCGAATCGGAAACGTTTTTGAGAAGTCCGTAATCATCGTTGTTGATGAGCTAGCTCTCCCGACGCTCGCGAAGACTCTCGATCGCCGTGTTCACATTGATAATGGCGGAGATGGAATTTAAACGGTACTCTCTGGGTTCTTCCTCGTATTCTATGTACCCATCCGAAACAATATCGGATTTCTTGGTCTGACTGCACAGAACGTCCGGCGGTGTTTCGCCCTCTACGATTCTGTTTACGCGGTAGATGCCCGTCTCAAACCCTCTAGGTCACCTCTAAAAGCCTTGTTTGAGATAAAATCGCCATAGCACACCGTCTGCCGATTTTCTCTTTTCAAACCGGTTTCTAGGGGTTCCCTTTAATCTATAACTCCGCTATATTGCATTTGGTCAAATAATTGCGTATCTCCTCTATAAAAAGCTCGCCCATAACGCTAAGCGGCATATTTCTCCTTGTGATATATCCGATAACCATTCTGTCGGCATCCTCCGGGTTTTCGTGCTCGAACGGAACGGCGACATAATCCGTGCCGTTGAGCTCCTCGCATATGATACCGGAGCAAAGGGTGTATCCGTTCAGTCCCACCATAAGATTGAGCATAGTGGCACGATCGTTGGCTTTGATGGTTCTAGCGTAGTCCTTTGTACTCAGTATTTCCTCCGCAAAATAGAAAGAGCTGTTGTCCCCCTGCTCAAACGACAGGCAAGGGTACTCGTTAAGCTCTTCAAATCGTATGGATTTGCGATTTGCGAGAGGATGCTGCCGCCACAGATATACATATGCGCCGCAGACAGCCAGCTCGTGAAATTCCGAATCCTTTGTGTGCAGCAGCTTTGTAATTGCCGCACGGTTGAAATCGCTCAGATATATTATCCCGATCTCGCTTTTGCCGATGCTGACGTCTTCAATGACCTCTCTGGTTTTGGTTTCCCGAATTGCGAAGTCATATTCCGTGGTGTTGAATTTTTTTACCATTTCAACAAAGCTTTTTACGGCAAAGGAGTAATGCTGCGTTGAAATTCCGAATTTCTTTTTTAAAGTACCCGGCTTGCCGTATTTTTGCATTATTGCCTCATATTGCTGATACAGCTGCCGTGCGTACAGCAAAAACTCTACACCGTCGTTTGTCGGCGTTACTCCCCTGCCGCTCCGATGGAAAATTGTAATTCCCAGCTCCTTTTCAAGCTCCTTTACAGAGCTTGTGAGCGACGGCTGCGATACGTACAGAATTTCCGACGCTTTGTTTAACGAGCCTGTCTCGGAAATTGTAATAACATAATGCAGCTGCTGTATCGTCATAACAATTCCCCCTATTTTTAAAATCCATACACCTTCGCCTAGCATTATTGTAGCATTTTTTGCCTACTTTGTCAATAGGTTTTGTAGATTTTATTAAAT
>CAYMTG010000039.1:0-14356 GCA_964393305.1 uncultured Ruminococcus sp. | reverse complement strand
GACGGCGTGCTCCGCACATTTTCTCTCAAACAAGGTTTTTAGAGGTGACCTTAGGCAAAGATGTCCCCCTCGCCTCTAAGGCGGGTTCCATTTGGTCGCGTTAAATGACGGGGCAAAGTCCCATATTGAAAGTCGTAGAGCGGTTTCGCTGAAAGAAGGGATTATTTGAACTACAACAAAGCAAAATTCTTTGCGTCATATGGAAAATACGAGCAGATCCCGCCGTCCGAGCGAACGGAGATCGCGTTTTCGGGGCGTTCCAATGTTGGAAAATCCTCGCTTATAAACAAGCTGTTTAACAGGAAAAATCTGGCGAGAGTTTCCGCTGTCCCCGGCAAGACAGCTACCATCAATTTCTACGAGCTGGAAAATATTTACTTCGTGGATTTGCCGGGATATGGCTACGCAAAGGTGGCAAAGAGTGAGAAGGAGCGATGGAACAAGCTTATCGGCGGCTATTTGGCGGCTGACAGAGAGCTGGCTCTGGTTTTCCAGCTTATAGATTTCAGGCATCCGCCAACTCAGGATGATTTGAATATGGTGAATTATCTGATAGACGGTGAATTCCCTTTCGTCGTGGTGCTTACTAAGGCGGACAAGCTCTCGAAAAGTCAGCGTGCGGAGCGGCTGGAAAGCCTTCATACGGAATTACCCTGCTTCGAGGATATAACTGTAGTGCAGTTCTCTGCGGAAACAGGCGAGGGAGTAGAAGAGCTTCGCGCCATTATCGAGGAGCTTGCGGAGGAGTAAGAATTTTGGAGTACGTTGATATAGGAGGCGTAAAAATCGCTAAAACCGCCGCATTGGCTCCTATGGCGAGCGTTGCGGACTTTGCGTACAGGACGATGGCAAAGGAGTTCGGGGCGGCTTATGTTGTAGGAGAAATGGCGTCCTGCAAGGGGCTGTGCTATTCGGACAAGAAAACCGCAGAGCTGCTGTCGGTTTCCGATTTCGAGCGCCCTATGGCTGTACAGCTTTTCGGTTCGGAGCCGGAGTTTATGGAGAAGGCAGTCAAGCTCACGGAGCAATATAAGCCGGATATTATCGATATAAACTCGGGATGTCCTATGCCGAAGATCGTGAACGGCGGTGCGGGAAGCGCCCTGATGAGAAATCCCGAGCTTTTCGGCGAGATGGTGAAGGCGGCTGTCGGGGCGACGAAAATTCCCGTAACCGTGAAAATTCGCAGCGGCTGGGACGAGAATACTGTAAACGCGGTTGAGATCGCGAAAATCGCCGAAAAGAGCGGCGCGGCGGCGATTGCCGTCCACGGGAGAACGCGCTCTCAGATTTACGCCGGGGACGCCGACCGGGACGTTATCCGCGCTGTGAAGCGGGCGGTAGGTATTCCCGTAATCGGAAACGGGGACGTGCGCTCGGTCGAGGACTGCGTGCGTATGTATGACTACACGGACTGCGATCTGGTGATGATCGGACGCGGGAGCTATGGCAGACCGTGGCTTTTCGGTCAGATCAAGGACTATTTCGAGGGCAAAGAGCCGAGACCCGAGCCTTCTCTTGATGAAAAAATCGATATAATGCGTCGGCATATAACCTTGCTTGTGAAGGATAAGGGCGAGATGACGGGTATGAAGGAGGCTCGCCGACAGTGCGCTTGGTATGTCAAGGGGCTGAACGGCGCGGCAAGACTGCGTAACGAGTTTTCGCAGATGAACGCTCTTTCCGATCTGGAACGTTTGATAGATATAATTTATGAGGCAAACTAGTTTGCGAGGTGAACGTAAGATGAATTTTAATAAGTTAAAGACGTTTTGCGCCTTTAATATCAAGGACGAAAAGATAATATCCGATTTTGCGGAGCTTGAGCGGGAAGGGGAAAGGTATTGCGAGATTGTGAATACACTGCTTGTAAGCGGAGAGACTTTGGCGGAATATCTTCACGACGCTATGGTTTATTCGGAGAGTCCGCTTCCGGCGGAGTGCGCGAAAAATCCGACTGAAGCGCGGATCAAGGCTATATCCTATGATATTTCAGTGATTAAAGAGCTTGTGGGGACCTCTCCCGCTGAAGTAAAATCTCTTGCCGGCGGTGAAGATCTTTGTATTCCGGATATGCCCGATTACGAGCCGGGCGAGTTTAATTATGACGCGAATTATTTTCTCGACTATGTACGAAATCACGGCTGCGGCATATTTGCCAGGTACAAGGCATTCTCTTTTGACGGAGAGCTGCACCCGATTGAGGAGACGGACAAAATCAGGCTTTCCGACCTTAAGCGCTATGAGATACAGAGAAATCAGGTTGTGGATAATACCAGATGTTTCCTTAACGGCAAACCCGCCCAGAACGTACTTCTTTACGGCGATCGCGGCACGGGAAAATCCGCGACTGTCAAGGCTGTTCTCAACGAGTTCGACGAACTGAGAATGGTAGAGATTCCCAAGAGCAGTATAGCACTCATTCCGCAGCTTTTTCGCAGATTGAGGGATATTCCGCTGCATTTCATTGTGACGATCGATGATCTTACTTTTTCCGAGGATGACGACAGATTTGGCATACTCAAGGCGGTGCTGGATGGCTCGTTGTCCTGCAAACCCGAGAATATCCTGATTTACGCGACTACCAACCGCCGCAAGATCATCCGCGAGACGGCGGCCGACCGCGAGATCTCGGGCGTGGACGCGATTGACGAGAGCTTGTCGCTCTCCGACAGATTTGGCTTGTTTATCACGTTTACTAGACCCGATAAGAAGGTGTTCCTCGACATCGTGAAGTCGCTTGCGGACGACTCGGGATTAAAGCTCCCCGATGAGGAGCTGTTCGCTTCCGCAGAGAAGTTCGCCCTTAGACGCGGCGGGCGTTCTCCGAGAATAGCGCGGCAGTTTGTGGATTGGCTTGTCGGAAGAATTTCCCTTGGCTTGGAGTATTGATATGAAAAAATTTCCAATAATAGTAATTTCCGGATTGATGTGCTGCTTGCTGCTGTCGGGGTGCAGCAAAGAAAATGATTCTATCCCATCCGAGATCATCGGCTCCGATTCCTCGCAGACCGAGGAAATCAGCGCATTCCCTGTCGAAACCTGCGGAGTAAAGCTTACAAAGGCGGTAGAGCGTGTGGTAAGTCTGTCCCCCGCAGCAACAGAGATAATCTGCGAGCTTGGCTTTGAGGACAAGCTTGTTGGGGTGAGCGATTACTGCGACTACCCCGAAGGCATTTCCGCGCCGAAGCTGGGAAGTCCCGAAAATCCCGATCTGGACCAGATAATGCGGCTTATGCCGGACGCGGTGTTTACAATCTCGCCGCTCTCCGAACGAGAAACCTATCTCCTGCAGCAGGCAAATATCGCTGTGCTGGATATTCCCAACGCTGCTACGGTAGAGGATTATGCCAAGATGTACAGCGAGATTGCCGCCGCATTCTACGGAAAAGAGACAGTCGGGGAAAAGGGCGGAAGTAAATCCGACGAGATTGGCGCTAATTCCCGAAAGTCGCTTGAAAAAGCGGCGGAGGGGTTAAATCTGGGTTCTTTCGTTTATGTCACCGGCAAGCTGACCATCGCGGGCGCGGACACGTTTGAGAGCGCGGTTTTGGATCTTGCGGGTACAAACGCTTGTTCCGGCAGCGGGTACATCCCGAGTGACAGCTATTCCGGTGAAACGCCCACATATATAATAGCGGACAGCACGCTCTCAATCACGAAGCTCAAGGGCGACGCCGGGATTAATGCTATGATTGACAGCGGAGCAGAGGTGTGTTTTGTGACCTCCCAATGCTTTGAAAGACCGTCGGCAAGAACAGCGGAGGTATTCGAGGAGATCCGCGGGAATATGGCGGAATAATTACAGGGAACCTCTAGGAACCGATTTTCGCTCAAACAAGGGTTTTAGATGCGACCTACATAGGCGTTACAACATATCCGTTATTTTTCCAGTAGTCGAGGACGTCGCCGAGGATAGCGGCATTTGTTTCGGAGACTGCGTGCAGCAGATATACCGCGCCGTTATGGGTCTTGTAGGTTATTTTTTCGAAGGCTTCGTCCGGATTGGGCTGCTTGTCGGTTATCCAGTCCTGATAAGCAAAGCTCCAGAGAACGGTGGTGTAGCCAAGCTCCTTGGCGCAGGCAAGCACCTGTTCGGAGAATTCTCCCATAGGCGGACGCATAACGTACATATCGTAGTTGAACTCCTTTTTCACATAGTCGTGGAGCTTCACCAGCTCCTCGCGGAGCTTTTCGGGCGAACACTCGGCAAGCGACGGGTGAGAGTAGGTGTGATTGCCGACCGCGTGACCTTCGTCTATCATTCGTCTGACAAGACCGGGGTTCTTTTCCACATAGTCATAAGTTACGAAGAACGCAGCATGGACGCCCTTCTCCTTTAGCGTATCAAGAATATCTGCTGTACAGCCGTTTTCGTAACCCTCGTCGAACGTCAGCCAGAGGTTTTTGTGTTCGGCACTTCCGACGAACAGTCCTTGAAGGTCGTTGTACTTCTCCTGAGCGGCAACCGCGTCGGTGGGGCGGTTGTATTCGTCTACCGACGAGCCGAGTCCCCAGGCTATCTTCTTGTCATCGTATTCGGCAAAGGCAACGGACTGTGTCATAATACTCATAATTGAAAATAATGCGAAATATCTATAAAATTTATGTTTCATTTCTTTACTCTCCATTTCTATTTTTTTGAGGTCTTTTAATATTTTTCACAAAAAAAATTAAGATATTTACGATTTTCTATTGAATATTGAGGGAAAATATGTTAAAATAAAGATAGCAGTAATCTTCTTTTAATACAGGAGACCAAAGGAGACAAGCAGATATGTCACAGAATTTAGCTGAGCTTATCGAGCTGTTAAAGGGAAATCGTGTGTTTATACAGACGCATAATTTTCCCGACCAGGACGCGATCGCAAGCGCTTACGGCTTGCAGGTGCTGCTCCAGGAGTTTAAGATCAACACGATAATCTGCCACCACGGAAATATCGACCGATTTAATACGAATGCCATGCTTTCCGAGTTCGGGATAGAAATGGTGTCGGATATAAAATCGCTGAATATGACCGAAAATGACTATATTATTACGGTAGATTCTCAGAAGGGCAACGGTAATATTCTTGACCTTGTTGGAAATGAGGTGGCTTGTATCGACCATCACCCCGTATTTTGCGAGTGCGACGATTACAAGTACAAGGATATCCGTATGGTGGGAAGCTGTGCAACCATCATTGCTGACTACTATCGGCAGATAGGAATGGATATGCCCGAAAATGTTGCGACCGCGCTGCTGTTCGGACTGAAATGCGATACTAAGGACTTCACACGCGGGGTTACGCAGCTGGATGTTGATATCTATGCCTATCTTTTTCCTAAGAGCGATTCGAAAAAGATCCAGCACTTTCAGTCGGGCGAGATTTTGTATGACGAGCTGGATGCGTTCGCGGACAGCATACGCAACGTTGAGATTTTTAACGGAATAGCGTTCGTATTTTTGAATTTTACCTGCGCGGATGCGTTTATGGCAATGGTATCGGACTTTATTCTCGATGTAGACGCGGTGAATTTTGTTATCGTATACACAAAGCGTGGCAATGGGTTCAAGTTCTCGGTCAGAAGCGAGTTCGAGGAATTCGATGCGGGAAAGATAGTGTTTGAGGCGCTGAAGGATGTCGGAAGCGGCGGAGGTCACGCATCTATGGCGGGCGGCTACGCAGACGAGAGCAAGATCCTTGAACTCAGCATAGATTTTAACAAGGTCATTCAGGACTTGTTCTTGGGTGTGATCAACAAAATCCCCAGAACAGGCTATGCGGCGATGACTATGCCGCTTATGAACGACGAGTAGAATATATGAGAAATATGACAGCCGCTGCGGGGTTTTCTTCGAGCGGCTGATCTGTTATTGCATATATGAGGTCACCTCTAAGAACGCAGGTTTTGAGATAAAATCGCCAATAGCCGCATTATCTGCTTCGCAGAAAATGCTACCGTCTGCTGCGTCAAACCTCCTCGCAGCGTTTTGCCGAAGGCATAACGCGGGCATACAAGCCTTGCTTCGTCGGCAGCGTTTTCCGCCGCTCGTTGGGAATGTACGGGGACGCAACATTGATTATACACAAAAAAGGGGTTCTTATCAAGCGCTTTTCGTGAATGAGAGCAAGATAAAATCGGCATATCATTCAAAGCGGCTTTTTGGCGTTCTTGTGTTGACAAAATCTTGGAAACGTGATATAATAAAATAATAGGTCATTCGGGACTCGCCGCGAAGCTTTTCGTTATGCAGCGGTACCGGATACCGATTAAGATCAAGAGGTGTTTAGTATGACAATTTTTTACAGATTTGAAGGTAAAATGTATATCAATATAACTAACGGCTGTCCTTGTGACTGCGTTTTCTGCATAAGGAAGAACGGCGATAGCCTTGAGGATAACGACAGCCTTTGGTTAGAGCATGAGCCGTCCTTTGAGGAGATCTGCGAGGCGTTCAACAAGTTCGACAAGACAGGAATGACCGAGGCGGTGTTCTGCGGATACGGCGAACCGTGCGTAAGAGCGGATATGCTTCTCAGGGTCGCGGAGTACATCAAGCAGAATTCCGACTTGAAAATCAGAGTGAACACGAATGGACTGGTACGGCTGATCCACAAGGATTTCGATGCTTCGCGGTTCAAGGGCTTGGTCGACAAGGTGTCGATCAGCCTTAACGCTCCGAGTGCTGCACGGTATAACGAGGTCACTCGTCCCTCCTTTGGGGAGAAGGCGTTTGACGAAATGCTCAAATTCGCGCAGGATATGAAGACGCTTGGCATTGAGACCGGCTTTACGGTGGTTGATATTATTTCTAAAGAGGAAATTGCCGAGTGCGAGAAAATTTCCCAAAAGCTGGGAATTCCGCTCAGAGTGCGGCATTATGTTACCGATAACGAAACATATACTTGATTATGAGAATACTTGGGATTGACCCCGGTTACGCGATCGTGGGATACGGGTTGTTAGAATATGACGGAATGAATTTTAAGGTGCTGAATTATGGCGCTATCACGACTGAACCCGAGACTAAATTTCAGGACAGGCTGACAGAGATTTACAACGATATGAGCAGTCTGTTGGAGATATCGAAACCGGATTGTGTGAGTATCGAAAAGCTCTATTTCAACACGAATATCACCACGGGAATTGACGTGGCGCAGGCGCGTGGGGTGACGGTGCTTGCGGCGGCACAGAGGGGAATACCGGTTTATGAGTATACCCCGCTTCAGGTAAAGGTGGCTGTGACGGGGTACGGACGTGCGAAAAAGCCGCAAATGCAGGAGATGACGAGGAACATTCTTCATCTGAAGGAGATTCCCAAGCCGGACGATACCGCGGACGCTCTTGCTATAGCGATCTGCCACGGACATACAGGTACGTCGCTATTATCGAAAATCAAAAACAGCTAGGAGATAAAGCTATGATATACAGTGTCAGAGGAAAGGTTACTCATTGGGAACAGGGTCTTGCGGTTGTCGACTGCGGGGGAGTGGGATATGCCTGCCGCACCACAATGAATACTCTCGCTAAAATTCGTGATAAGGACGAGGTGACGCTTTTTACCTACCTGCATATCACGGAGAACGCTGTTGACTTGTTCGGGTTTGCCGACAACTCGGAGCTTGTCTGCTTCAAGCAGCTGCTCTCGGTTTCGGGCGTTGGACCTAAGGCGGCTCTCTCTATCCTCTCGGATATTACGCCGTCGAAGCTTGCCTTATGCGTGGCGTCGGGGGACAGCAAGACACTCACCAAGTCGCCCGGAATAGGCGCTAAGATAGCTCAGAGAATAGTCCTCGAGCTGAAGGACAAAGTGGCGAAGGAGCAGCATTTTACGGCGGCTGAGCTTTCATCCCCGACAGCGATGCCATCAGACGCTTTGAGCGAGGCTATGGCTGCTCTCGGAGTGCTTGGGTTTGCGCCGCAGCAGTGCGCGACGGCACTTGTGGGAGCTGATCCTGCCGCTTCGGTCGAGGAGCTTATTAAATTCGGACTAAAGAATCTTGCTTAATGAGGTGCTGAATTGAAAGGTAATGAGAAAAATACATCCTCCAACATCGCGTTGTTTATGTGCGGTGTGGTGATGGGAATGCTTGCGTTGATGGCTGTCGGCATTGATTCTGATAATTTGAAGCCGCATATTATCTGTGCGGCGCTGCTTGCGTTGGCGGCAGTGATATTTTTGTCGATACTTCTGATAGATATTTTTCTTTTGCCGTATATTAGCCGCCGAAAAGCCGCTCTGCGAGCACTGGGTAAAGATGGAATACGCATCGTTCACAGGGACGCAGTCGCGAAGCTCGCCTACAAGGGAATCTACGCGCTGATGAAGGGTGATTTCCCTAAGGCGGAGGATTGTCTTCAGCGGGCGCTTGCGCAGTCTGATATAAGGCAAAATCAGTACTTTTGTGTGGAGTGGCTTATCCACCTGTATGAAACAACGGAGAATGAAGCCAAGATGATGTGGTGCTACCGCAAGGCTGTGGAGATGGCTCCGGATAATCCCGAGGCGCAGTCAAGGCTGGGGCATGCCTATTTCAATAACGGAAATCTTGAAAAGGCGGAGTATTGCTTTGAGCAGGCTCTCCGCTATGACCCTAATAACGGATATTCCTATTTCAGCCTTTCCAAGATTTATTTAATTCGCGGCGAGGACGAGAAGGCTTTTGATACTCTCCAAAATCTTGAGAAAGTAAACTCTCAGCATCCCCTGTGCCACGCGGCGTTTGCCGATTACTACGCTATGCGGGGGGATAAACTGAAAGCCGAGGAAGAGTGCAAGAAGGCGGATCTCTGCGGAATACATGATCCCGATTTACTTAACAAGAGGATAAGAGCAATGCTGTCTTTCAACGAAACGGAATTTTCGAAGGAGGATCTGCCGGGGCTGTATTATCGTAAGATCGAGAAGAACGACGAAAAAGAGAAGGACGCAGAAGATACAGAATAAGGTTGGGGTAAAATTATGCTTACAATGTCAAATGACGATTTCGATTTCAACTCCGAGGAACGCATAGTTCAACCCTCCGCAAGCGCGGTTGACGGGGATATCGAACTGTCGCTTCGTCCCAAGCTGTTGGATGAATATATCGGTCAGGACAAGGTCAAGGAGAATATGGCGGTTTGCATAGAGGCGGCAAAGAAGCGCGGCGAGTGCCTTGACCATGTGCTTCTGTACGGTCCTCCCGGTCTTGGAAAGACCACGCTCTCCTGCATTATCGCAAATGAGATGGGCGTAAATATACGTATAACCTCGGGCCCCGCGATTGAGAAGGCGGGGGATTTGGCGGCGCTGCTCACTAACTTGCAGCCTAACGACGTTCTTTTTATCGATGAGATACACCGTCTCTCAAGACAGGTGGAGGAGGTGCTTTATCCCGCAATGGAGGACTATGCGCTGGATATTGTAATGGGAAACGGGCCGGCGGCGCGGTCTATACGTATAGACCTGCCGAAGTTCACACTGATAGGCGCGACTACGCGCTCCGGGCAGCTCTCCGCGCCGCTTCGCGACAGGTTTGGCGTGATACAGCGCTTGGAGCTGTATACTCCCGAACAGCTTTGCGATATTGTGCAGCGTTCGGCGATCATATTGGGTATCCCTTGCGTGAAAGACGGCGCGATGGAGATAGCGAAGCGTTCGCGTGGTACTCCCCGTATAGCGAATCGTCTGTTGAAGCGCGTCCGCGACTTTGCGGAGGTGCTGGGAGACGGCAGGATAACGCGGGAGATCTCGGATAAGGCACTGCAAAAGCTGGAAATAGACGAGCTGGGTCTTGACAGTCTGGACAAGCGTATGCTTGAAATGATAATCAAGGGCTATAAGGGAGGACCTGTGGGACTTTCGACGCTTGCGTCCGCCCTCAATGAGGAGGCTGTGACGCTGGAGGACGTATGTGAGCCGTATCTTATGCAGCTCGGCTTTGTGGCAAAGACCCCAAAGGGGCGCATAGCCACGGAGCTTGCCTACAAGCATCTGGGGATAGCACACGACGACAGCGGACAGCAGACTTTGGACGATTTGTGAAACGAATATTATTTGGAAAATTCAAAGCGAATAATCGAAATTATAGACGATAACTATCAGACTCAGCTTAGATTGAGAGATGAACTTTGGCAGTAAATTCCGGTTTATCGAGAAATTATTTGAGGTGTATATAATGCGTTTTAAATATTGCCCTGAGTGCGGGGAGAAGCTGATTTTAAAGCCTATTGTCGACGAGGGGGACGTTCCGTTCTGCGAAAAGTGCTCCCGTCCGTGGTTTGATATGTTCTCAAGCGCGGTCATCGTGCTTATCGTCAACGAATACGGCGAGGCTGTTCTGCTCAAGCAGAACTATATGTCGGACAAGTATATGGTGTTGGTCTCGGGATTTATCAAGCCGGGGGAGACCGCCGAGGAAACCGTGCGGCGAGAGGTTCTCGAGGAAGTCGGGCTGGAGCTTGACGACAACCGGCTTACCGCAACATACTGGTTCGCGCCAAAGGATATAATGATGATCGGGTTCATCGCTCACGCGAAAAAGGCGGAGCTTAAGCTTTCGGACGAGGTGGACGAGGCGCGTTGGGTTCCCGCGAGGGAAGCGATCAAGCTGGTTCACCCGAAAGGGGCGGTGTCGCACTCGCTGTTGGACGAGTACCTTAAGCAATACGGGGGATAACAATGAGGATTTCCGACAAATGGGTTGATTACGAGCTTATAGATACCTCCGATGGCGAGCGGCTGGAGCGTTGGGGGAATGTCACATTGATACGTCCCGACCCGCAGATTATCTGGAGTGACAGTAAAAGCGCATCCGAGTGGAATACGGCGCACGCACGGTATATCCGCTCATCTAGCGGGGGCGGCTCGTGGGAGTACAAGAAGAGGCTCCCCGACGAGTGGGAGATAAGCTGCGGCAAACTCCGCTTTAAGGTAAAGCCTACGGGCTTCAAGCACACCGGTCTCTTCCCCGAACAGGCGGTAAACTGGGACTACTGCTCCGAGCTGATACAGAGTGCGGGTCGCCCGATAAACGTGCTTAATCTCTTTGCTTATACGGGCGGAGCGACGCTTGCCTGCGCGGCGGCGGGAGCTTCGGTGTGCCACTGTGACGCGGTGAAAGGAATGGTGGATTGGGCGCGTGAGAACGCCCGGCTATCGGGACTCTCTGACAAACCCATTCGCTGGATCGTGGACGACGCGAACAAGTTCATCAAGCGGGAGATCCGCCGTGGAGTGAAGTACGACGCCGTTATCCTCGACCCGCCGAGTTATGGGCGCGGCACAAACGGCGAGATGTGGAAGCTGGAGGACTGCATCTACGGCTTGATGTGCGATATAACGCAGCTTCTCAGCGACAAGCCGCTGTTTTTGCTGCTGAACAGTTATACGACGGGACTTTCGGCTTCGGTAATGAGCTATCTGCTGCAAATGACTGTGGGAAAGCGGTTTGACATTGAGGTTATTTCCGAGGAGATAGGACTCCCCGTAAAGCAGACGGGGCTGCCGCTGCCTTGCGGGTCGACGGCGATAGTAGTGTTTTGATAATGAATTCGGTGATCTTGTCGGTCACCGAATTTTTTCCTTAAAGCTCTTGACTTATTTGAGTTACAGGAGTATAATATATTATGTGTGGCTTTGTTCATTTTTGAAAGGGACTTTTGTGATGACAGAGAAAAGAGAAAACGGCTTGCAGAGCTTTTAAAAAGGTCTCCGCACGTGAAACGCCTATATGACCGAAATTATACAGGTAGATTGAACAGGAGAAGGAACTTGGACATTATTAAGGTCGAAAATCTGTGCTTCGATTACGTTAATACCGATGAAAACGATAAGGTGATCGAAAAAACCACAGTTCTCAAAAATATAAATCTTACCATTCCGGAGGGACAGTTTGTCGCTGTTCTCGGGCATAACGGCTGCGGCAAGTCTACGCTTGCCAAGCATTTTAACGCCATTCTTACTCCTACAAGCGGTAAGGTGACGGTAAACGGCATTGACACCTCGGACGAGGAGCGTCTTTACGACATTCGCCAGTCTGTGGGAATGGTATTTCAAAATCCCGATAATCAGCTTGTGGCGACTATCGTTGAGGAAGACGTGGCGTTCGCGCCCGAAAATCTTGGCGTTCCCCCGAAAGAGATTCGCGAGAGGGTAGATAACGCGCTGAAGCAGGTGGATATGTACGAATTCCGTGAGCATGCGCCGCATCAGCTCTCGGGCGGACAGAAGCAGCGAGTTGCAATCGCCGGAATCATCGCTATGCAGCCGCGCTGTATCGTTATGGACGAGCCTACCGCTATGCTTGATCCAAAGGGCAGACGCGAGGTTATGAAAACGATAAAGCGCCTTAACAGCGAGCAGGGGATCACCGTTATCCTTATCACTCATTATATGGACGAGGCGGCGCAGGCTGACCGCGTTGTGGTAATGGACGACGGCTCGGTGCTTATGGACGACGTTCCAAGGAAGATTTTCGCACGTGCGGACGAGCTGCGTGCGGTGGGACTAGACGTTCCGCAGGTGACAGAGCTGTGCGGACTTCTCCGAAAGAATGGCGTTGATATTTCCAAGGAAATAATTTTCGAGGACGAGTGTGCGGACGCAATTCTGGCGCTTCACCCGAAGAACAAGAAGGCGGCGATCTCAAAGAAGCCGTCATGTATCGTCGCCGATAAGGAGGAGCCGCTTGCGGTAAAGCTGGAAAATCTCACCTACAAATACAGCGTGGGTACGCCTTTTGAGAAGGTGGCGGTTGATAACGTCGATCTGGAGATCAAAGAGGGCGAGTTCGTTGGAATAATCGGACATACGGGCAGTGGGAAATCTACTCTTATCCAGCATTTGAACGGTCTGATAAAGCCGTTTTCGGGGACTGTGTTCATAGAAAACCGTGATATCTGGGACAAGGGCGTGAATATCAGAGATATAAGATTTAAGGTTGGCATCGTTTTCCAGTATTCGGAGCATCAGCTTTTTGAGGAAACGGTGGCAAAGGATATAGCCTATGGTCCGAAAAATATGGGATTGTCGGATGAGGACGTTCAAAAGCGTGTTCATGAGGCGGCGGAAAGCATGAGTATCGTTCATCTTCTGGAGAAGTCCCCGTTTGAGCTGTCGGGCGGACAGCAGCGCAGGGTTGCGCTTGCGGGCGTTCTCGCGATGGATCCCGATATCCTGATACTCGATGAACCCGCTGCGGGTCTTGATCCGAAAGGCAGAGACAAGATACTCAACCTGATAAAAAAATACCACGAGGACTCCGGAAAGACCATTCTGCTTGTTTCTCACTCTATGGAAGATATTGTAAAATTTGCGAGCAAGGTGCTTGTGATGAACAAGGGCAGTCTGTTCTGCTATGACGATACCGACAAGGTGTTTGAGAGAACGGACGATTTGGTAAAGATAGGTCTCGACGTCCCGCAGGTGACACGTCTTTCCCATAGGCTGCTTGAAAAAGGCATTGATATCGGGAACGACATCTACACAACAGAAAGGGCGACGGAGCGTCTGCTCTCTCTTATCAAAGGATAAGCTATGATCAAAGATATTACGATAGGGCAGTTTTTCCCCGGTAATTCGATCATCCATCGAATGGATCCGCGTGCTAAGCTGCTTCTGGATATACTGTTTCTGGTGATACTGTTCACTACTCAAAAGTTCACCGGAATATTGGTAGGACTGCTGTTTATCATAATCTGCTACGTTATTGCGCAAATCAAGGTTGTGATGATTTTCAGAAGCATTAGGCCGATCCTGCCGCTGATTATATTTACGGCAATTCTGAATATGCTGTTTATCAAGGGCGAAGAGCCGCTGTTTTCGTGGTGGATTATCTCGATATATCCCGAAGGTATACGTACCGCCGCGTTTATGCTGTTGAGAATCCTCACGCTGATTATAGGAATGTCGCTTCTTACCTACACGACTTCGCCGATAATGCTGACCGACGCGATTGAACGGCTGCTCTCTCCCCTCAAGAAGATAAGGTTTCCCGTGCATGAGCTGTCGATGATGATGACGATCGCGCTGCGCTTTATTCCGACGCTTGTCGAGGAGACGGATAAGATCATGTCCGCGCAGAAGGCGCGAGGCGCGGATATGGACAGCGGGAACGTTCTGAAACGGGCGAAGGCGCTTGTACCTGTGCTTATCCCATTGTTTGTGTCGGCGTTTAAGCGTGCGAACGAGCTTGCAACCGCTATGGAGTGTCGCTGTTATCACGGCGGCGAGGGCAGGACACGCTTGAAGATACTGAAAACCGCGCCTAGAGATTACATCGCGGCGGCGATAATGCTTGCGCTGTTCGCGGGAGTTATTGTGTTGAATTTTTTTCCTATTATACCATAAATTCGGAGAATTTATGGTATAATTGTCCATAACCGCACGGAG
>CAYMTG010000038.1:0-15032 GCA_964393305.1 uncultured Ruminococcus sp. | reverse complement strand
TGGGCAGCGGGTTTCGTTTTCGGGGAGCTGAGCTCCGCATTTTTTACAGGTCATTGATTTACTCTCCTTCAGTCGGCGTATTCGCGCAGCTTGATCATTCTCCAGATCCCGTTTGTCTGCGTCGCCGCGTATCCGTTGATATTAAACGCTGTCGCGTCCTCAAATTCAGCCTCAATTATGATTTTCCCGTTTATGTCGGCATAACCCCATTTACCGTCCAGCTTGACCGGAGCGAGCCCGCACGCCATGGATCCCGCTTCATCGAACGTCGGCTCAAGCGCCCACTCGCCGTTCGCATCGATAAAGCCCCATTTGCCGTTTGACTGAACGGCGCCGTACGTTCCAAAGGGTTTTGCGTCATCAAATTCCAAGCTTCCGATGTGCCTTATCCCTACGACCTTTTTTTCTTCTTCGCTGATCGTAAGCGATATCAGGCTCCATTTATCGCTTCCGCTTTTCTTAACATACGCATATCCATAAGAGAATGGGCAGCCGTATTCATCCAACATCACATCGTCAAATTTTTCGTTATCCAGAGCGACAATCTGATTATCCGAGATAGTTATAAACTGCCACGTGCCGCCCTCTTTGACTGCGGCAACGCCGTTGATAAACGCTGTGGCATACTCGTATCTGTCGGTGATCACATCAGCGTTTCCATTGATATAGCCCCATTTACCGTCGTTGCTGAAGTTGGCGATGTTATTGTAGTAAGCGCCGAGATAGTCATAGTCAAGCAGACGGTTTTCAGTCTCATTATAAGGTACGATCTTGCGCTCACGGCTTATGTTGAGGTAGACCAGTTGATCCTCGTGATGTGCCGCGACAAGATTTTTCCCTGCGCTGTACGACATAATTTCGGGCGCGGTAAATTTGACCTCTCCGGTGCCTGAAATTACAGCATAATTGCCGTCTCTGTCCTTGGCGAAGGCATATTGTTCGTTTCCGTAATAGTATGCGGAATCCTGACGGATAAAGTTATTGTGCCATTCCCCAAACTCAACGTATCTGCTGCCGGTGGAGATGTATTCTCCCTTGATGCTGTCGTAGAAATCCGAAAAGTACTGTTTCTCTTCTCCGGAGAATTTATTTATACAATCCTTGACGAAGCTGTAGATGCTCTTGCTGTCGGAGTCGTCCAACCATTGCAGGTATAACTTTGACGAGGTAAAGTCAATTTCACCGTTTTGTTCCTTGAGATTTATCGCCCGTAGGCTGGCATTCGCGCACTCTGTGGAAAAACCGTGTTCCAAGCAGTAATCGCGGTATTCGATAAGATTATCGTAATTTTCCGGATCAAGCTCTGTAAGCGCTTTGTATTGCGACACAGCATCGGAATACATTTTCTTGTTATCGAACAAGGTTATGCTGCTTCTTATCTCCCTCTCCTTTGCTTCAATGTCTTCTCCCTTGGAAGTAAAAACCACAGCGGCGGATAAAAGAGCCATTGCAGCAAGCCCAAGGCAAGTGATTGTTCCGATTTTCATACAAGACCTCCCAATGCTAACATAATGTGTCCCGCAACCGCTCCCACAAAAAAGAACGGTGCCATAGCCATCTTCGAGCTGGCTTTCATTTTTTTCGATACAAGCAAAACAATTCCGGTAACAGATGCCGCTATCATCGCCCACAACAGGCAAGCCAGCGCGCTGTTCATACCAAGCGAAAAGCCCATTACAGCCGCGAGCTTTATATCGCCCATACCCATCCCTTTGCGGGATATCATTTTCCCGATAAAGAATATCACAAAGCAAATGGCGCAGCCCAGAAGGGCTTCCAACGCTATGATACCGAAACTGCTTTTATCAAGTACAAACTCGACGCCATAAACGAGCGCGCATACCGCCAGCAAGAATAACGTCAACTTATTCGGGATTATCATGAGCTTAAAATCTATCAGACCGGCGAACAGCAGCGCGCATATCACAAGCTCCGAGCGAATTGCCTCAAATAAGTCTGTTTGTCCTGTGCGGACAAGCGCTAACGCCAGTACTGCGGCTATAGCTTCCAGCAGAACAGCCGAGACTGTCTCAAGTGCGGCTTTTTTTCCTCCGGAAAGCTCGACCTCTTTTTTCTTGAAAAGAGCAAGAGTGAATTTCCAGCCGCCGAACCAGCACGCCGCCGCCAGTCCTGCAAAAATTAATACTTCAGTCACTTACCGTCCTCCTGCTTTTTGATTTGATTGGTATTAGAGGAGACCCAAGCCGCAGTGTAAGCGTACTTGCAGATCTTTCGCTTTACATTGATGAATTTAAACGGAGAAGCGGTCTGATAGCTCACCGCCACTAATACCGAGTCGCAGTCGACCGTCGGGAACACTCTCGACGCCGTAAACGAAAAGGCACTGCCGCTCTCGGGAATATCGATATTGAAATAGCGGCAGAACTTGTCCCGTTCCATCGGCAGATACCTATCCAGACGAGCCTCGTAATATCCGGACAGAACGGTATTTGACAGCTTTTTTACGGCATTCTCTCCACCGTTCACCAAAGCGTTCTTTACATCGTCCTTGTCAACGCTGTTGAGGTTGTTCACAAAATCGCCGCCGTCTTTTTTCAATTCGTCTATGAATGTTTTCAGCGCGCCTACCATATCGTCGCCGGATGTTCCGTCCCCGCCGAAAAAGTTTCCTGTAAAATCAACCACGTCATCGACGGCATTCTTTCCGCTTCCGATAAGGGCGTTTATATCCTTGTTGTCATCCTCGTCGTGGTCAAGGATTAAACCCAGCTTGTCAAGAATATAGATGTAGGACGCCGTCTCCTTCGCCATACTGTTCACGGCGTTCTGCATGATGTTTTCTCCGATAACAACCTTGATCTGCGAGTAAATAAACATTACCGCGAGAATAAAAGCCGAAAGAGCAATAGTTGCCTCTATCGTTGAGTACCCTTGATTTTTTTCTGTTCGTATGTTCATCATCAATACCCCACAAAGGTCGTAGCCTTATAACTGTAAACGTTAGAAGCGGGTCGTACCCACTGCTGGTCGTCCTTGTTCCATGTCGTTCCGAAGAACATCGTCCTCGTCTTTGAACCCGCTTCGCCCTTGAAAAGGGTGTATGCCTTGTTAAGATCGTAAGAGACCTCGGAATTGTAGGCATTTTTCGGTCTGGCACTTCTTGTGCTGCCGAACACCTTGTATTCTATATTCGCACTCATAAGCTGAGCCGCACGCATAAGCATATTATCCTCGTTGATGATAAGCCCCAGTACCGTAAACACGTACAGATAATCCTTGTACGAGACCTTAATGGAGTTGTCTTTTTCTTTATTTTCGCCCTCTTTGTCGGCAAGTAGCCCTTTCGAGGATTCGGACGAAGACTCCTTGGATAAATCTAAATTTTGAGTGCTGGATTTCATACCCCTCAGCTTTTCGTTGAGACCCGACTTTAACTTCTCAGAAATACTGTCAACAGTGTCGGTAGTGGAGTCCTTCAGTTCTTTTACCGTTTCCGTTATAGCTTCTTTAACTTTTCCTTTGAGCCTATCGGTATTCTCTTCAAAATAGGATTGGATTTTATTCTTAACGCTGCTAAGGCATTCCTTTACCTTATTCTCAAGAGCGTCGATGCCGTTAAGCATTCCGGACTTGGCTATATTATAGAATTCCTCGATATTGTTGTAAATACTGTTCGCTATAACGCTCTTCTGCGAGCGGATTTCTTGAAAGATCTCTTTCTCGATTTCCTTGACAAAAACAGCTTCGACAGAAGCATCGTTTAGAGCGAGATTTTCCTCGGCACTGTTTATTGCGTTATCAAGCTGATCACTAATTATATCAACAGTCAATACGTTGTATTCCGGGTCAAAATCGTCGATATATGATCTTATCAGTGAAACGATAGGTGTCCAGACGTTGCTTTCAATCTCAGCCTTTATGCTATTCAGCGTTTCTTCCGTGTATTTGTTTACCTCCGTTTCAATTTCGTTTGTTCCTTCCATCAGTTTGGCAGCTAAATTATCCTCGGCCTCGGTAAGTTCGTCCTTAATAATAACACTGACTTTGTCTATCAAATCCGGTGCTTTATCAAGTGCTAAATCTTTAAGCGCGTCTATTCCGCCGTTAATCACTCCCGACGGGCTGCATATCCATGTTGATTCGGATTTGAACAGCGCGACATCCTGATTTGCCATCAGAAGCGCGAGGTCTATCCCGGATTCGCCCAGCGCAAGACCAATCAGAATGACTGTTCTCGCGAGCGGAGCCGCGAACGGAATACATTCCACCGCAGCAACCATAGGCTCGATCTCCAGTGCCAGAGAGGATGAGGTCAGCGCGTAAATAAGATTTAAAGCAAATCTTACCGCGAATACTACTGCTCCGGCCTTTGCCACGGAGAGAGCGGCTTCCGCCTTTCCGCCCTGAACGTTTCCGTAGAGGATATACTCAAGCGAGGACTGCGAACAAACGACGTTCGGTTTACCATTTTTCGAGTCATAGAAAGATTCTCCGGAGATCATCTGAGCGTCCTTATCATCCTGAAGAGTTGTAACACACGGAAAATTCTCGGTAAGATATTCGGCAATATAAAACTTGTCGCGAGTAGCCGAAAGCAGATTTTCAAAGAAGGTGCCTATAGATCCCAATAGGTCGGTCACTCCTGATGCGTCTTTTCCGAAGCTTGTACTTCCGATATCGTCAGCTGAAGTTTTTTCGTCATCGCTCTTTTCATAGCTGAAAGAGTCCTCGTCTAAAATTTTAAGGTTGTCGTCGCTGTCCTTGTCTGTTTTATAAGCATTATGAAGGTCTTGGATGTAGCCGCTGTAGGTCGGATAGTACTGGGGAACGAACCAATTACTCTCGTCATCGTCAGAGTTGTCGTTCTGGCTTTCGTTCTCCTTCACATTTTTCGAATCGTTTGCGTCTCCCATAGTTTTTCCAAGCGTATCTATTTTACCTTTAGCTTCCTCTGCGGATGTTTTAGCATCCTCGTTGAGCGCTTCCTTTTCCTTGCCATATTTTACGACAACGTCGTAGAACTCGTTATTCATTATTTCTCCATTTTTACTGTTCCACTGCTTGAGATTCGTGCAGCTTTCGGAGGTGCAGGAGAAATACTTTGAATATTTATAACCGGAGTAGCTGTACCACTCGCTATCTCCTTTGTGACCGTCACAGAATTTCTTCAAAAATACGGTAAAATCGATTATTACGGCATTGTTCTTCACTATACTGTTCTCAATGCCCGTATCTTTCAGATATTGTATGGACTCGATGGTGTTCTTTGCTGCGGTGTAAGCACCCCTTAGCTCCTCAAGGATGCTCTTCAAATCGTTTATGGCTTGAGTGTCAAGGGAAATCTCCTTGATTTTTGCCGCTCCGGAATTATAAACGCTGGTCATATTCGACTTCTCGGACTCTGTTTTTACATTGTCGATAGCTGTCTTATATTCGCCAGCTAGTCTGCCTGTCTCTTCAAGGTCTTTGACAATCTTGTCGATACCGTTCGATCCAAGCAGTAAGTTCAGCCTGTCGAGCTGCGCCTTTATCGTTTCATATGCAGAGCTTAATTTTGCAGCGCTCTGGCTAAATTTCTTGTTTGCCTCCGAATATAGACGCTCCATAAAACTCTTTATCGCTCCCGCGGCATTTTTTATTGAGTTTATAGTGCTTTCCGCCTCGCTTATTGCGGTATCTATCTCATTTTTTTCCCGGTTGAGGGTTTCCGCCCTTGTTTCCGTATTATTCTTGGCAAGTTCCTTATCCAGATAATTTGAATAAGCTCTTGCGTCGTTATATGCTTCAAGCAGCGAGATTACATCGTCGTTTCCGGTTTTGGAGACGCCTTCGAACAAAGCACCGAATTTGTTGTTAAGCAGATTTACTGCGTCCGAGTTTGCATTTTTCTCGATAAACTCACTCGCGCTGTCCGACGTATTGAAAATTTTGTAAGCATTTTCCGCATCCAACTCTATCCCCCCGAGTGCCGACGTGAGTTCATCCGCTGCGTCGGAGATATTCTTCGATGAACTGTACCCCGCGTCAAATGCATTCTCAACATCCTCCTCAAAGCTCAGTTTGCCATTCTTGTCAAACGCGCTGCCGAAAAACGCGCATATATACGCGTCAGCCAGCGAATCCACAACGTCATTGTCATCCCCGAAGCTCATCGGTTGAACTTTGCCGTTGTTGTCATAAAATTCCGAAAACGGACTTATGTTCTCAAATTTGTTGGACTCCTCCAAGAACTCGCTTAATGTATTGTACGTCTCTTTGAAGCTGTCGCCCGTCTTATCTAACTGCTTTTCGTATTCTATTTGGCTTTCTGCGGCTGTTGCCTGATTGGAAATGTCGGAAAATGCCATAATTTTATCGAGAACACCTGTAGTCAGATAGACCGGTCCTCTGTACTTCATATATTCGACGATTTGTTTGTGCATCACCTCGGGATTTGACACGGACGATGTTACTATCGGCGTTACGGAAAACTCCTCGTCATCGTTTTCGTATAGGTTAAGGAGCCCGTTCGTGCCCTTTACTGCTTCGTCTAACGCAGATGTATCGGTTCCGAAAATGCTGGAGAAAAAGTTTTCGACGTATTTTTCTTCGTCTGAACTCAATGTTGACCCTGTTGAAGACTCAAGCGTCATCTTATAATAATTTGTAAGATTTTTCGCAAGATCATCCTCGTCTGCCGACGACGCCAGTATCCCGTACATATCCTTAAGGATATCGTCATAGGAAGCAAGCCTTGAATTCATAGTCAGCTGCAGTGCTCCATCAGTAGAGTTTCTCGCCATAAAGATTTTGCACAGATCGATCACGGAACAGGAGAAAATAAGCATCGGCAGCATAATTATAATGAGGAAGATCGTAATTGATCCCTCCGCTGCGCGTTTGTTAAAGATATGCCTTCTGAAAAAAATACGTATTCTCCGGGAAAGCGTCTTGCCTTTTGTCTTACATTTGCTGTTGTGTTTCATTGTCGTTACCTCCGGCGGTATCCCCGCTTAGTTTGTTGTTCAACGTCTGTCCGCGCTCCGATGCGCGGAGTATGGGCAGACTGAAAAAGAGATTTGATTTTTTCGCAGTTTATTCCTTGCCTTGAATTAATTCTTTTGCTGTCTTAAGCTTTTCTATGTCGAAGCCGAGTTTCTTTGCAAGGAACGTTATCATGTCAACGCTCATATCCATGGTTTTAACTATCTCAAGAGAATCGCTTACCGCCGATATTCCGCTGGCTGAAATAACGATTTTTTCCCCGCCCAGCTTTATCATTGAAAAGAATTTCGCAAAGATATAATTCTGTGCCAGATATACCTCTACCTGCGACGTTGTTGCGCGTATCGCACACGCATAGCCGTCCTCGGAGTTCACGACCGTATACTTCGAGTCGAATTTATCGGACACATCGATATCCCCGCCGTATGATTTGAGATACCCGTGTTCTGAAAGATATACGTTTGCCATATAGCGGGCGTACTGCTTGGCAAGGTCATCGCCGTTCTGATCCTGTACCTCGGTATCCGAGCCGAATACCCCGAACAAATACCTATAAGGAGCCTGCTTTGCCATTGCGGCGTTAAGGTCGCCGATGGTGATAGTGTCGGCTGTTCCTGCATAGTATGGACGTTCGATATTGGCGTACCCGGGGTAAATAACTACCTTTGCGATGTAATCCGAAAGCTTCTGCGATTGGTAGTTCAGATAACCCCTCTGAACATATGTAAAGCCCAGAATTAAAAGAAACGCGACAACAATAAAGACTATCGGATACACAATAATAACCTCGACAATGTTTGCCGCACCTTCTTCTGAGCGTTTATTTGATATTGAATTTCTCATATTTTCACCTTTGATACAAATAGTTTAAAGCCATTCGGAAAATCCGTGCGCCAACGTTATGCCGGCGCACGAATCCCCCAAAAATGGCGCAAAAAGGGATTGGAATTAAGTGCTTACCGTCGGGGCAAAGCTCGTTTCTGTGTCAACCTGGCTAAAGAGTTTTGTTACGAAACTGCCTATCCAATCTCTGAATATTATCGCCAACGCCACCGCAATAATGATCAAAATGATCGCGACGATAATACCCGCGCCGTCTCCGTCTTCCTCGCAAAAAGCGCGTTTTGCGGATGACAGCTTGTTCTTTGCGGCCTGCTTTGCGCACTGAGCCTTAGCCCATGCCGCAAAAAGGAACTTATCCATGGTTTTTTCCTCCTTTCCTGAAAAATATTATAATAAACATTGGATAACCAATGCCATTACCAAATCAAAAGCCCTGCATGCCTGACATTATGGGCACCATGATCATTATCAGAATGGTGACAAATGATATTGCCACCGGGATTAGCAGCTTACCGGAAGCCGCGTCGCCCTTGACTTTTGCCACGTTTTTCTTGAGCGTCCATGCGTCCACCGACAATTCTCTCAGAATATGCGTAAGCTCCGAGCTGCCCTTTTCGGTGTTCTGGCAGATTATCGAGATGAACTTCTTAATCTCGTTCAGCTTGCAGGCGTCTGCCATTTCCTCGTAAGCCTGAATATCCGAGTAGCCGTTATTTATCTTTTTTGTAACGTTCTGCATTTCAATATAGAGCTTACGGCTGCCGGACCCCGCGACTGCACTCCATGCCTCGCGCAGCATCATTCCGGCATTGATGAGCAGCGCCAGCTTTGATAGGACATTCGGGTAATCCAGCAGTATCTCATCATGCTGATCCTTGAGCTTATTATCGATATTCATATTTATGTAGAGCGCAAGGACCACAGGAACTATCAGCACCAGAACTACTAAGATCACTTCGTTTGTCATAGCCCCGAATAAGAACGCCAAAGGCAAAAACAGCATAATGTAGCTTATCACCGCAGCGGTGGTTATCATCAGGTAAAAGTCCGTGAACTGCTTTTCAAAAAGCTCCGCGTATTTCTGCCGTTTCTTAATGCCGGGATTTCTCGCCTTGATCCTGAACTTGTCCATAATCTCCAGCCCGACCACAAAAATGTCGGGCAGCGGAAAAACATCGTCTCGCACGGCGCTCACCACCCCGGCGTATTTCTTGCTTCCCGTCAGATACAGCACTATGTAGATTGCCATGGCGGCAATTCCGATAAGGAGCATAATATACTGTCCCATATTTCCTCCGTTTCAGACCTTGATATTTGTTATTTTTCTGCCGATGATGTACGCTATGATAAACGCTATAAGCCCGAAAATCTTCACCCCGATATTAAGCACGGGATTGTCGCTGTCCTGAGTGAAAGAAGACATAAGCGGCAGTATAAGAAGCGGCATTATGATAATGACGTTAAGCTCATTCTTAGCGGAACTTACAGACGTTTCTATATCCTGTTCGATATCTATCTTATCGCACAATATCGACTTAGTCTCGCCGATAATAGCCTTTATCTCGCCGCCGCGCCTGTTGGATATGGCAAAGACGTTCGCGAAGCTGACTATGTCGTCGATGCCGCTGCGTTTTCCGAAATCCATAAAAAGATCCTCGACATTGACCGAGTTCAGGATTCCTTGGTTTATCCGCCGTACCTCTTTGCATATAAGAGCGTCCGCACCGTACTGGAGCGTGAGATCCTTCTCCGCGTCCACGAGTGCCGCGTTCATGACCTTACCTGCCGAAACTGAGGCGTTAAGCGAATCAAGGAAGTCACGGAATTCAAACAGCAGCTTCTTCCTTACACGATTTATCATCATATTTCTGTATATTTTCTGTGCGGCGATACCTACCGCTGCCCCAAAGATGATATCAACAATGACAGCGCCGAAGAATATATGCAGTACTATAGCCGCTCCTGCAAAGCCGATAAGAAAGGCAATCAGCCTGTCCTTCAGCGTCATATCGTACTTGTTGTAGTCGTATGCGGCGGTCTGCTTTTCGGCAGTGTTTTTAGACAAAATTTTCAGCATCTAAAATCTTCACGTCCTTTCCTGCGGCAATAAGCTTGTCTGCGTGTTTCATTGGGTTTTCGGTACGGGTAAGTTTTCCGACGACCTTTGTTAGCGACGTCTTCTCGGGGTCTTCCACAAACTTAAACAGCGTGTTTATCCGGATATTACCTCTGTCGTCGAGACCGTCAAGCTCACATATCTCCAGCGTCTTTCTGGTCTTGTCGCGCATTCTCGACAAATGAACTATGATATCCACTGCCGAAGCTATCTGCTGCCTTATTGCTGCAAGCGGCATACCCTCAGCGCCGGTTATGACCATCGTTTCCAGACGGCTCAGCATATCGGACGCGGAGTTGGCATGACCCGTGGAAAGCGAGCCGTCGTGTCCGGTGTTCATCGCCTGAAGCATATCCAGCGCCTCCGCGCCTCTGACCTCGCCGACCACTATCCGCTCGGGACGCATACGCAGCGCGGACTTGATAAGATCGCGTATAGTTATCAGTCCCGAACCCGAAGAGTTCGCGTTTCGTGTTTCAAGTCGCACCAGATTTGGGATATTTACTATCTGAAGCTCAGCCGAGTCCTCGATAGTTATCACGCGCTCGTCCTGCGGAATATAATTTGACAGCGCGTTTAAAAACGTAGTTTTACCGGAGCCTGTACCACCGCTTATAAAGATATTGTATTTTGCCTCTACCAGTTCTTTAAGCAGATTTGATACGGCGGGAGTAAGCGATCCGTATTCTATAAGCTTTTGCATTGTCATAGGCTCCGACGAGAACTTACGTATAGTCACGACTGAGCCGTTAAGTGCGATAGGCGGTATCACGACGTTTACACGCGAGCCGTCATCCAGACGTGTATCAACTATAGGGTTTGCCGTATTTATCTCGCGCTTTGAGCCGACGATCTTCTGAACAATATCAAAGAGCTTTTCCTCGCTCGGGAACTTTTCATCCAATTTCCGCAGCCGTCCGTTCTGCTCTACAAAAATATCGTCGGGACCGTTTATCATGATCTCCGTAACGGTCTCGTCGCGGAGTATATCATCAAGAAGCCCTAGCCCTCTGATAGAGCTGAACACATTGTTAATGACCGAGATCATCTCGTCAATGCTCAGATAAAGCCCTGCGCCCCGCGTTCTTACGGCATTTTCAAGATAGTCGCGAAGCTGCTCGTTTGAAATTTGGTTGTATGTAACGTACTGCGTAGCGTCCTCGCGGATACGCTTAGTTAATTCCTGCAATTCAGTCGAATTCATAGCCTGACACCTCCGACGTTATGCCAAATATCCAAGCGCGAGGCAGCATTTGCGATGTTCCTTACGTTGTTGTCCTTGTATTTCGGTATTTCTCCGCAGCAGACAAAACCGTCGGATCTTTCGGTGGTTCTGCCGCGCTCAGTGTCCTTGTTAATTATTATTATTGAGCGGGAACAAATATCGGTACCGTCGCGCATATCCTTCAGCTTCAGATATTGCGTCAGCTTGCTTAATTTCGCGGCGGCGTTTACACCGTTCTCGGAGACGATAAACAGCACATCCGCCTTTTTCAGAACTAGCTGCCGTAAGCGCTGGTCGTTAAAGTTCGAGTCTATCACAATGCAGTCGAATTCGTCCGCGCACGACACGATATCCAGCATTTTTTCAATCTGTTCCTGAGAGAGGCTGTCAAAGTCGGACGGGTCGGCGCAGTTTTCAATAAACCTTACTCCCGAAACGTCCCTCTTAAGCATTGCAGCCGCCTTTAAGGAAGCACTGCCTGAGCTTGAGGAAGACTTAACGATAAATATCAAGTCGCTTAAAGTTTTTCCCTCTGTGTTGTCCGACATAATGGTCTTGTAGTCGGCGAACTGGTCACAGCAGAAATACAGCGTCTTTTTTCCGTTGGAAGCCTGCCTGTAAGCAAATGCCGCCGCTGCCGTTGTAGCGCCCGCGCCGCCGTTCGCGCTGATGAACGCGAAGATCTTGCTCTCTCTCGGGTTAAGCTGCTGAACGTTAGATACCTCGGAAAACATCGAAAGTATCGTACGGTACAGCATCTCTCCGCTTTTGTATTTGCAGAATGAGCGCAGTCCGTTTATCTCACTTTCGGAGGAATCTTCGGTGAGATAAGCCCCCGCGACGCTGCCCGGAATATTGATTTGGGTATTTGAGAACTCCCCGCCGATAAGCGCGACGTTAAACGCTTTATTGGCGAGTCTGTCGGACGTTCCCTGCGCCGACGATGCGAATGTAAATTTTATTTCCGGGTGATGTTTTGCAAAATACACACCTAGTCTATGACAGTACTCGTTGTCATCCGTTATTATGAGAACTTTTATTGTTATCATCTTATCCTCCGCAATTAATTAAGTAGTTATGTCTATGTTGCAGCCCGGCAGCTGTCCCTTAAGCCAAGCCATGTCAGTCTCGCTGATCTGGTTGTTCCGCAAATCCAGAGACGTCAGATTTGTAAGCCCCGCTAACGGCGAGATATCGCTGATCTGGTTGTTCCACAAATACAGACACGTCAGATTTGTAAGCCCAGCCAGCGGCGAGATATCGCTGATTTCGTTGTCAAACAAACTCAGAGCCGTCAGATTTGTAAGTCCCGCCAACGGCGAGATATCGCTGATCTGGTTATTGTGCAAATACAGATACGTCAGATTTGTAAGCCCCGCCAGCGGCGAGATATTGCTAATCTGGTTGTTAGTCAAGTACAGTTGCTTCAGATTAGTAAACCCCGTCAGCGTCGAGATATCGCTTATCTGGTTGTCCGACAAACCCAGATACGTCAGATTTGTAAGCCCTGACAGAGGCGATATATCGCTGATCTGGTTTCCATGTAACCACAGATACGTCAGATTTGTAAGCCCCGCCAGCGGCGAGATATCGCTGATTTGGTTGCCATTTAAGAGCAGCAAAGTCAGATTTGTAAGCCACGCCAGCGGAGAGACATCGCTTATCTGGTTGTTCCACAAATTCAGTTCCTTCAAATTTGTAAGCCCCGCCAGCGGCGATATATCGCTGATCTGGTTATTGCCTAAACACAGACACGTCAGATTTGTAAGCCCCGCCAGCGGCGAGATATCGCTGATTTGGTCGCTCATTAAACTCAAACTTCTTAATTTTTTAAACTTCTTCGAAAATGATACATCCGAAATACCCGCATAGTCTATCTCCAAACTGTACAAATTTGACAAGCAAGACAATTTGTCCAAATCATCGCTTGATAGATCATTACTCAAACTAACGATGCCATCGAAATATTTTTCCGGCTCATTTGTTTCGCTTGAATCCCAGTTCCCGTCTTCATACAATTCCTTATTGTATATAAGCAGACGCTCCGTTGTCGCGATATCAAGCTCTGTCCCGGCAATAGTGACCGACCCCATAGATCCGAAAACTGGCTTAGTCAGTTCGTCTATCTTATCCTGCAGCCGAGAATCTCCCGTTATCTCCAGTCCTTCGCGCAGTACCTCCAGAGCCTTTTCGGTGTCGCCAAGCCCGATATACGCTTCCGCGAGACCGAGGTAAGCGTCGACGTTTCTCGGCTCTATCTCCAGTACCCGCTGAAACTCAATGACTGCCTGCTGATAGTCCAGCTCCGAGAGGTAGCGTTCCGCCAGTTGAATGTCGCCCGCTGCTTCCTGCGTCGCGGCGTTTGAAACGCCTATCGCCACAGCCGCGATCCCTCCGCCGAGTGCCAGCACCGCAGCGAGTATTATTATAATGATGTTCTTCTTGGAGGAGAAGCCGCGAGGTTTGACGGCGGTCTCCTGAACGCCGTTTTCCGTGCCGCAGTTTGGGCAGCGGGTTTCGTTTTCGGGGAGCTGAGCTCCGCATTTTTTACAGGTCATTATGTACCTCCGCAATTATTTTATGCTGCAGCCCGGCAGTTGTCCTTTAAGCCAAGCCTTGTCAGTCTCGCTGATTAGGTTGTTCTCCAAATATAGCTCCGTCAGATTTGTAAGCCCCGCCAGCGGTGAAATATCGCTGATTTGGTTATCGAACAAATACATCGACGTCAGATTTGTAAGCCCCGCTAACGGCGAAATATCGCCGATCTGGTTGTTAGCCAAATACAGACCCGTCAGATTTGTAAGCCCCGCCAGCGGCGAAATATCGTTGATTTGGTTGTTCTGCAAACCCAGAAGTTGCAGATTAGTAAGCCCCGCCAGCGTCGAGATATCGCTGATCTGGTTATTGTGCAAATACAGATACGTCAGATTTGTAAGCCCCGCCAGCGTCGAGATATTGCTAATCTGGTTGTTAGTCAAGTACAGGTGCTTCAGATTAGTAAATCCCGCCAGCGGCGAGATATCGCTTATCTGGTTGCCAGATAAACGAAATTCCGTCAGATTTGTAAGCCCCGCCAGCGGTGAGATATCGCTGATTTGGTTTTCTTCCAAAAGCAGATACGTCAGATTTGTAAGCCCCGCCAGCGGCGAGATATTGCTAATCTGGTTTTTATCCAAAGTCAGATTCGTCAGATTTGTAAGTCCCGCCAGCAGCGATATATCGCTGATTTGGTTGTTCTGCAAATACAGGCTCTTCAGATTTGTAAGCCCCGCCAGCGGCGAGATATAGCTTATCTGGTTGTAGCCCAAATGTAGAAACGTCAGATTTGTAAGCCCTGCCAGCGGCGATATATCGCTGATCTGGTTAAAGTGCAACCACAGCTCCGTCAGATTTGTAAGCCCCGCCAGCGGCGATATATCGCTTACCTGATTAGTTCCCAAATTTAGATACGTCAGATTTGTAAGTTTACCGATTTGTTTCAGATCCTCATTGGTTATTTCAGATGAATTCAACACTAAGCGGGTAGTTGTCGCAATATCATACTCTACACCTTGAATTGTCACCGAGGTCACAGCTTCCGGCTTACTTTCCACTGGCACGCTAGAGCTACTCGAAGAACTAGAGCTGCTAGAAGAGCTAGAATTGCTGAAAGAGCTAGAGCTACTCGAAGAACTAGAGCTGCTTGAAGAACTCCTACTGCTAGAAGAGCTAGAGCTGCTTGAAGAGCTAGAGCTGCTGGAAGAACTCGTACTGCTTGAAGAACTCGTACTGCTTGAAGAACTCGTACTGCTTGAAGAACTCGTACTGCTAGAACTGCTCGAGCTTTCCACGGGCTTAGTCAGTTCGTCTATCTTATCCTGCAGTCGAGAATCTCCCGTTATCTCCAGTCCCTCGCGCAGTACC
>CAYMTG010000037.1:11722-15334 GCA_964393305.1 uncultured Ruminococcus sp. | reverse complement strand
TTCAGTTTTTAATTGGAAACCGTATCGTATATTCGTAGTATTCCTCACTCTTTTCGGTAGACATCTCGCATGGAATATTGTCGGTCTTAATTCGCTTGAGAAGAGCATTCAGAGAATTTATGTACAGCCTTGACGGCGCCGATATGCTAAATACAGCCTTTTTCTTCTGTGAAGCTATTTGTTCGGTCAGAGTATGTTCAACGAGCTGTTCCGTCTGATCCAGATTAAGTCTGTTACGAACGACCTTGTCAATCACGCTGCTTCGCACGCTGTCGTCCGAGATCCGCACTATCGCCCTTGCCTGACGCTCGGATAAATTACCGGTGATCAGAATTCGCCGTTCAGCGTCCGTGAACCGCAGCAGCCGAAGCTTATTCGCAATCGTAGATTGTGCCTTTCCGAGTTTTTTCGCTGCTTCTTCCTGAGTGAGACCATATACTGTTATCAGCTTTTCAATAGCCATCGCTTCCTCAAAATAGCTTAGATCTTTACGCTGAATATTCTCTATTAGTGCCAGTACCGCCGCCTGTTCGTCTCCCACATCCATCACGATACATGGGATTTGCGACAGTCCCGCGAGCTTTGCGGCTCGGCAACGCCGTTCGCCGCTGATGATCTCGTAACCCTCCCCTTCCTTCCGCACACAGATAGGTTGGATTATCCCGTTTTCACGTATGCTTTCAGAGAGTGATTTTAACGCTTCTCCGGAAAATTCGCGCCGCGGCTGTGACCTGTTAGGCGTAATTTTTTCGATTTCAATGTTTATTACCTCGGCTGCCGCATCTTTTGATTTAAAAATTCCCATTGTTATGCTCCTTTTTGTAATTTTACGGTGTGATCCTCTTTAGGAAATATCTAGAAACCGGTTTGAAAAGAGAAAATCGGTTTCCTGATAGTTCCCTTTAATTCAATCATATCATATAAACAGTCGCATTTCCAGCGGGAAATATCGCAAAATACGCCTTATTTATTCTAAATATAAGAAAAAACCCCTTATTACAGGGGTTTCTGTGAAATATTTTTTGAATTTCTGGGATATTTTGTCGGAGTGTTTTTGATTTTCTTTACGATAACCAGCCGTCTTGCGTCTCCGTTTGGGAGACTGTATTCTATGACAGACTCCAATACCCCGCCCAGCACATCAAGGGCGTGAGCGGCGGCGTTCGGATCTTCGTTTACGGATTTCAGCGCGGCGAACACGCCTCCGACCTTCACAAACGGAACGCAGTATTCCGCGAGAGTGGGAAGCGCCGCGACCGCTCGGGCAACCGCCGCATCGTATTTTCCCGGATGCTGCCGCGCCAGATCCTCCCCCCGTGCGTGGATTATCTCAGCCTTGACGCCTATTTTCTCGCATACCTGCGTCAGGTAATCGCACCGTTTCCGGAGTGAATCACAGAGAGTTCCTTTCAGATCCGGTCGTACTATCAGCAGCGGCAGCGCGGGAAAACCCGCGCCCGTTCCAACATCAATAAAAGACGCGCCTTGCGGGAGACTGACAAACGCGTTTTCTCCGAAAAAAGGCATTGTGCTGTCTATAAAGTGCTTCATCACCACGTCCTTAAACTCTGTTATCGCCGTAAGATTGACCTTTTTGTTGTACTCCGCCATAAACTCAAACAGCGTGCCGAATTGCTCCGCTTGCCGCTCGGTGAGCGTCATTCCCGCTCTGCTGAATTCGTCGATAATGTATCCTTTATCAGCCATTATTCTCTCCTTTCCCCGCCAGCCAGATCAGCAGCACGGATACGTCAGCGGGATTTACTCCCGAAATGCGCCCCGCTTGTCCGACGTTCAGCGGCTTATGTTTGTTCAGCTTCTCCTGGGCCTCTAATCTTAACCCCTTTACCGTCTTGTAATCTACGTCCTGCGGGAGCTTTTTTTCCTCCAGACGACGCATTTTCTCAATTTGCTCCTGCTGGATCTTAATGTATCCGGAATATTTCATCTCAATCTCAAGCTTATTGATTATCGAAAGCTTGAGCTTGGGACGTTCGGTGTCGAACGGCGCAAAATCATTATACTCCAACTGCGGACGCTTCAGAAGCTCGGAAAGCCGTACTCCCGCCGTTATCGGGGACGTTCCCTTGCTTGTGAGAAGCGCGTTCACCTCGTCTGTAGGATGTATTGTAACAGCCTTTATGCGCTCTTTCTCGCTCTCAAGAGCGCGGCAGTCCTCCTCAAATCGTGCGTATCGCTCGTCTGAGACCAGTCCTACTCTATGTCCGATTGGAAGAAGACGATCGGGGGCGTTATCCTGTCGAAGAATAAGCCTGTATTCGCTCCTCGAAGTCATCATTCTATACGGCTCGGAGCAGCCCTTTGTTACCAGATCGTCGATAAGCGTGCCGATATAGCTTGACGCACGGTCAAGAATAAGCGGCTCCTTTCCCAAAATCTTCAGCGCCGCGTTAATTCCCGCTACTATGCCTTGAGCCGCAGCTTCCTCATAACCCGAGGTGCAGTTGAATTGTCCCGCGCCGTACAGTCCCGAGATTTTCTTAAACTCAAGAGTAGGCAGCAGCTCCAGCGGATCACAGCAATCGTATTCAATGGCATAGGCGGGGCGAATGATCTCGACGTTCTCCAAGCCTTTAATAGTACGCAGAAATTTAAGCTGAACGTCCTCAGGGAGAGAACTGCTCATACCCTGCAGGTACATCTCGTCCGTATCAAGACCCATCGGTTCAACGAAAAGCTGATGCCGCTCCTTGTCGCGGAAACGGACAATTTTATCCTCTATACTGGGACAATAACGCGGTCCTATTCCCTCAATACGTCCGGAATACAACGGAGATCTGTCAAGATTATCAAGAATGACCCTGTGAGTTTCCGCGTTTGTGTACGTCACCCAGCACTTAGCGATATTTTTCATCTCACAATCGTTATCAAACGCGAAAGGCATTATATCGGCGTCGCCCTCTTGTTCCTCCATTACGGAAAAATCAATCGACCGCCTATGCACTCGTGCGGGAGTGCCTGTCTTAAAGCGACGCATAGTAAGTCCCAAACCCCGCAAGCAATCGGTAAGCTCCGTGGACGGCAGTACATTGTCGGGACCGGACTTGTAATTCAGCTCGCCAATATGAATTTTACCGCCGAGATAAGTACCTGTTGTAATAATCGCCGCCTTGCACGGATACACTGCGCCCAGCTTCGTCCTAACAGCGGTGATTTTTCCGTATTCAACGTCAACGGCAATAATTTCCGCCTGTTTAATATACAGATTTGGCGTATCTTCAAGCGTTTTTTTCATATACGCGTGATATTTCACTCTATCGCTCTGCACTCTAAGACTGTGAATTGCGGGACCCTTTCCTTTGTTCAGAATACGCGACTGGATAAACGTAGCGTCCGCGGCGCGTCCCATCTCCCCGCCCAAAGCGTCGATCTCGCACACTATCTGACCTTTCGCCGAGCCGCCTATACACGGATTGCACGGCATATTCGCGATACAGTCCGCCGAGAGCGTGAAAATCGCCGTCTTAAGACCTAGCCGAGCCGCCGCCAGAGCCGCCTCGCACCCGGCGTGACCCGCTCCTATTACGCATATATCAAATTTTTCAAGCGTGTAGTTTACCATTTTGTTCTCTCTTTCTTTTCCTTTCTTTT
>CAYMTG010000037.1:2000-11622 GCA_964393305.1 uncultured Ruminococcus sp. | reverse complement strand
AATTTTTCAAGCGTGTAGTTTACCATTTTGTTCTCTCTTTCTTTTCCTTTCTTTTTTTCTCTCTTCCCTTTTCTTCTCTTCTTTTTTGCCTGAACCGTTCTTTAAAAATCCCCACTCCCCCAGTATGGGGAGTGGGGAAAAATTTCACTGTTCCACGTGGAACATTTATTTGACATTATTCTCGCCGGTATCGCCGGTATCGCTAATAATGCCAATATCGCCAATTTAGCAATATCGCCAATTTAGCTATTATCGCTATTTTCGCCATCTCCCCCATTATCGGAAACATCGTCGGAAACATCGTCATCGGCAATATCCTCGTCAGGCTCGATAACCTCGCTTGCTTCATCGGCAAGAGAAGCCGCTACCTCCTCATCGCTTGCTTTCTCGACCTCCTCGGTCTGCTCGCTTTCGTCATGCTGTGTGCGGCTGAACGTTACCGCTCTGTCCTCCGCGCCAAGACGCATTACGCGAACGCCGGAAGCCGTTCTTCCCATAACGCGCAGATCGTTGGCGCGTATTCTTATAATAATGCCCTCTGCGGAGATCAATATTACGTCGTCGTCCGGACCGAGCGTCTTAATGCCGATTACGTGACCCTTCTCGTCGCTTACGGGATAGTTCTTAAGACCTAAACCGCCGCGTTTTTGGAGACGATAGCTTGTAACAGCGCAGCGTCTGCCCAAGCCCTTTTCGGTGACAGTAAGAATTGTCGCGTTATCGTCAAAAATCTTAGTCGCGCCGACTACATAATCATTTTCGCGGAACTTGATTGCGCGAACGCCGCGAGCAATTCTTCCCATGGGACGGCAGTTATTCTCATCAAAGCGGATAGCCGCGCCGTTTCGTGTTGCGATAAGCACGGAGCAGTCGCCCTCGGTGAGAAATCCGCCCGCTATTTCGTCGCCATCGTTAAGAGAGATTGCGCGAAGTCCCGCCTTACGGATATTCTTGAACTCTGACAGCTTGGTGCGTTTTACAATGCCGTTTTTCGTGACACAAATAAAAAACTTGTTGTCGGCAAAATCGCGGGTCGTCATCATGGCGGCTACCTTTTCGTCCTCAGACAACTGAAGAAGATTTACGATATTCGTGCCGCGTGATTGTCTGCCGCCCTCCGCTACCTGATAGCATTTCAGGCTGAACATATTTCCCTTATTGGTGACAAACAGAATATTTTCGTGCGAGGACGCGATAAACATACTGTCCACATAGTCCTCGTCGCGCTGCTTCATTCCTGTCACACCGCGTCCGCCGCGCTTCTGGATATTGTACACCTCGGCGGGCTGGCGCTTGATGTAGCCCATATTGGTGAAGGTTACGACGCAGTCCTCCTCGGGGATCAGATCCTCAATATCGACCTCGCCGCTTACAGGCTCTATTGCCGTGCGGCGCTCGTCGGCGTATTTTTTCTTGATAGCGGAGAGTTCTTCTCCGATAAGATGCAGCATTTTAGAGTTATCCGCAAGCAGATCTTCCATATTCCTGATGATCTCGCGCTTCTGGAGAAGCTCGTCCTCGACCTTGCTCTTTTCCATTCCGGTGAGTGAGCCGAGCGTCATTTTTACGATAGCGTCCGCCTGCGCTTCGGTGAGCGAATAGGTGGTAACGCCGAACAGTCCGGTCTGCGATACGTCCACGTCCTTGAAACGCTCTATCATACGCTCTTTGCCCTCAGTAATAGTTTTCGAGCTTCGGAGAATGGCGATAACTTCATCAATAAAGTCAATTGCTATCATCAAGCCTTCAAGGATATGTTCGCGCTCCTTTGCCTTATCGAGATCGTACTTGGTGCGGCGGCTTACCACGTCCACCTGATGATCGAGATAATGCTTGAGCATATCGCGGAGATTGAGCGTTTTCGGCTCGCCGTTTACCAGCGCTATCATAATAACGCCCACGGTATCCTGCAATTGGGTAAACGAGTACAGCTTGTTGAGGACAACGTTAGGATTAGCGTCGCGTTTTACCTCGACAACCAGACGCATTCCCTTTCTGTCCGACTCATCGCGGACGGCGGAAATGCCGTCTATGCGCTTATCACGGGCAAGCTCGCCGATATTGATGTGTAGTCTCGCCTTGTTCACCATATAGGGAATCTCGCTTATTATAATGCGTGTATGACCGCTTTCCTCGACTATCTCAGCCTTGCCGCGCAGTATTATTTTGCCGCGCCCGGTGTAATACGCGGAGCGGATGCCGCTGTAGCCCATGATTATACCGCCCGTGGGAAAATCGGGTCCCTTGATAACCGTCATAAGCTCTTCTATGGAGACCTCGGGATTGTCTATCATCATCAGCAGCGCGTCAATGACCTCGCCCAGATTATGCGGGGGAATGTTCGTAGCCATACCTACCGCGATACCGTTCGAGCCGTTTACCAGAAGATTGGGAAAACGTGACGGCAGCACAACCGGCTCCAACAGCTTGTCGTCATAGTTCGTCTGGAAATCCACAACGCCCTTGTTGATGTCGGAGGTCATTTCGTTGGCGAGCTTTGCGAGACGCGCCTCCGTGTAACGGTAAGCGGCGGGCGGGTCTCCGTCCACCGAGCCGAAGTTTCCGTGACCGTCAATAAGGGGGTATCTCAGCGAGAAGGTCTGCGCAAGACGCACCAGCGCGTCGTAAACGGAAGCGTCGCCGTGCGGGTGGTATTTACCAAGCACTTCTCCGACGGTATACGCGCATTTTCTGAAAGGCTTGTCCGCCGTGTTTCCCGCTTCGTTCATCGTGTAGATAATGCGGCGGTGTACCGGCTTTAAGCCGTCCCTCACATCGGGAAGTGCGCGAGAAGTAATTACCGCCATCGAATACTCGATAAACGACTTCTTCATCGTCTCCTCTAAATCAATGTCATGCAGCTTCTCCAAGCTGAAATCTATGTCGTTAAGTCCCATTTTATCTCCTATTACAAAATATCGTTTTTTGCCGCGTATGGCGGAATCGCTGTCCTCGTCGTAACCCCTTCGTCACTCGTCCGATACACTTAAACTATCTCGGAGCGCTGCCTGTTGTTCCTCGCTAAGACATCTCTTCGGGAAACAGAAGAACGTGCTTCCGTTTATGAACAGCAAAATTGCCGAATCATTCTCTGCGGAGTCCATCATATATTCTCCATTAAATGGAAAAATCTGGACAACGGGCTCGGGGTTTTCCGCCGTTTGACCGTCTTTTTCCCGAATAAAGGTATTAATAACTATCTTATCGGAGAACAGGTCGCACCGGTAGTCCTCCGGCGGCATACTCTCAATGCGCTTGATAATATTTTTTCGCTTTCTCGCGGGCGCGGAGACCGTCAGCGCGAGAAACACCACGCATAGTCCCACTGCCAGATACAGCACCGGCTGTCCGGGGTTAAGGACTATGAGTACGATTGCCGCCGCCATCATCACGATATAGGCGGCGATCATTATTTTGCCGCGATTGCTGCCGAACATTTTGCGAAACGTCCGTATCGCCTCGTCGGTTTCAAGAGAGTTATTGTCATAAGTGAAGCTCAAAATCGGCGCGTCAGGCTTCCGGTTTTCTTCGGAATTTAAATCCGGTAAAAGTGACATAGCGATATTTCACCTCTTAAATGTCGAGATTATCGGCGAGTTTAGCGTTGGTTTCGATAAACTCGCGTCTCGGCTCTACCTTGTCGCCCATCAGGATAGTCATTATCTCGTCCGCCTTTGCCGCGTCCTCCACGGAGACGCGCAGCATAGTGCGGGTATGCGGATCCATAGTCGTTTCCCACAGCTGGATAGGATCCATCTCGCCAAGTCCTTTGTAGCGCTGAACGTCCGTCTTTCCGCTTTCTGCTTCAAGCTCGGCTATATATTGGTCGCGTTCCTCGTCCGAGAACGCATAGAATACCTTTTTTCCCTTAGACACCTTGAAAAGCGGCGGCTGCGCTATATACACGTGTCCCGCCTCGAGGAGCGGTCTCATAAACCTGAAGAAGAACGTCAGCATAAGCGTGCGGATATGCAGTCCGTCAACATCGGCATCCGCCATAATGATAACGCGCCCGTAGCGCAGCTTTGATATGTCGAAATCCTCCGCGATACCGGTGCCGAGCGCCTTTACCACGGGGAGAAGCTTGTCGTTATTATACACCTTGTCGGCTCTCGCCTTCTCGACGTTAAGCATTTTTCCCCAAAGCGAAAGGATAGCCTGGAAACGGCGGTCGCGTCCCTCCTTTGCCGAGCCGCCCGCCGAGTCTCCCTCGACGATATATATCTCGGTGAGGGTAGGGTCTGTCTCGGAGCAGTCCGCGAGCTTTCCCGGGAGACCGTTGCTGTCCATCGCGGTCTTGCGTTTAGCCTCCATCGCCTTCTTCGCCGCGTCCCTCGCCGCCTGCGAGCTTTCGGCTTTCTTTACGATGATCTGCGCCGTCTCGGGGTGTTCCTCAAAGTAGTAGGTGAGCTGCTCGGTCGCCACCTTGTAGACCGCCGGCTGAACCTCGGGATTTCCCAGCTTGCCCTTTGTCTGACCCTCAAACTCGCACTTGTGGAGCTTTACGGCAATCACGGCGTTTATCGCCTCTCGTATAGCCTCGCCGCTGTATCCGGCGAATTCCTTCTCGTCCTCGCCCTTCTTCGCTGTTTTCTTCTTCGGCTTGTTCTTTTCAAGCTGTTCCTTGTAAGCCTTGGCGTAGTCGTTGACTACCTTGTTAAGGGCGCGCTTGAAGCCCAGTTCGTGCGAACCGCCCTCTCCGGTATGAATATCGTTCGCGAACGAGCGGAACACCTCGCTGTTGAAATCTGTGGTGTACTGGAACGCGATCTCGACCATTATATCATCGACAGTGCCGCTCAAATAAATAACGTCGGGGTGGAGAACCTCCGCGCCGCGCTTTTTGTTGAGCCACGCGATATACTCGCGTATACCGCCCTCATAGCACATAGTTTCTTCCCGTATATCATTCTCGTCGCGCAGATCGTGAAGAGTAATTTTAAGACCCGCGTTAAGGAACGCCTTCTCGCGCATACGCTCGTTAAGCGTTTCGTAGCTGAAGACGGTGGTGTGGAAGATCTCACCGTCGGGTTTAAAGGTAACGGTCGTACCCGTATGGTCGGTCTTGCCGATTATTTTGATAGGCTCGGAGTACTTGCCGCGCTCAAAATGCTGGAAGTGAATATTCTCTCCGTCGTGGATCTCGAATTCAAGCCACTCGGAGAGCGCGTTTACTACGGACGCGCCCACGCCGTGCAGACCGCCGGAGACCTTGTAGCCGCCCCCGCCGAACTTTCCTCCCGCGTGAAGAATGGTGAAAACCATTGTCGCGGCTGAGATACCCTCGGCGCGGTTTATGCCCGTAGGGATACCGCGTCCGTTGTCCTTTACGCGAATAATGTCTCCGGGAAGAATGGAAACGTCGATCTCGGTGCAGTAACCCGCGAGCGCCTCATCAACGGCATTGTCGACGATCTCGTAAACGAGGTGGTGGAGACCGCCCTCGCCCGTAGAACCGATATACATACCGGGTGTCTGACGCACCGGCTCAAGTCCTTTGAGCGCCTGAATGTCGTCCGCGCCGTAGTTGCCGCTCACAGCGGTACTCATAGCCGCGGCTTCTGTCGTGCCGACCTCCGTATTCTCCGTGCCTGCCGATGTCGTCGGAGCGGTCTTTGCCGCGCCTTCCTTATCAACCTCGGAATTGGTGTTTTCCGCGCTGTATCCGCCTGTCAAAATCTCTTCTGCCATTCCATTTCCTCCGTATAAATCTTAAACGCCATATACTATATATAGTATACCACAAAATCAGGAAAATTTCAAGTATTAAAGCGTTTTTTTTGAGATTTAACTGATTATATTTAATGAGAAATTTCAAAGAAAAACCCCGCAGTCAAACTGCGGGGGAAAATTTATCAGGGGGATGATGATTTATTCCTCGGATCTATCAGCAAGCGCTTTGATGGAGAGACTTACGCGGTTCTTCTCCTCGTTTATCTCGACGATCTTGACCTCTACTTCCTGACCTATCTTGAGAACGCTGTTGATGTCGGAAACCGGCTCTGCGGCGATCTGGGAGATGTGGATAAGACCGTCCACTCCGGGGATGATCTGCGCGAACGCGCCGAAATCCGTGATGGAAACGATAGTCGCCTTGATCACGTCGCCCTTGTTGTATTCCTCAACAAACTTGTTCCAAGGGTTCTCGTTGGGATCCTTTGCGGAGAGGGATACGCGCTTCTTCTCCGGGTCGAAGGACTTGACTACTACGTTGATCTTGTCGCCTACGGAAACCACGTCCTTGGGGTGACCTACGCGGTTCCATGTGAGATCCGCCGTGTGTATCAGACCGTCGATAGGTCCGATGTCGACAAATACGCCATAGCTCTCGATAGAGCGAACCTCGCCCTCAAACTTCTGACCTACCTCGACAGTCTCCCAGAAAGCGGCTCTCTGAGCCTCACGCGCTTCGCGCATAGCCTGACGGATGGAGCCTACCACTCTGCCGCCGCGCTCGTTGGAGACTTCAATCACCTTGAACTTAACGGTGCGTCCCTTGAGATCCTCAAGCTTGCCGCTGCGGGAAACTCCGGTGTGGGAAGCGGGGATGAATACGCGGCAGTTATCGTAGATAATAATCACGCCGCCCTTTACGACCTGGGAAACAGTACCCTCAAGCGTTTCGCCGTTTTCGCGGCACGCGTCGAGCTTTTCGAGGCTGAGAGTAACGTCAACGCGCTTCTTGGAAAGCATTGCGGTACCAACCGAATCATCGACCTTGATAACGATGGCGTCGATAACGTCACCGGGCTTTACGATGTCGTTTATATCCGCGTTGGGATCGTTGGTAAGCTCTTCACGGGTTATGTAGCCCGTCTGCTTCGCGCCTACTTCTACAACAACTTCCTTGTTGGAAACGCTGACTACAGTAGCTTTAACTTTTTTGTTGGAATATAATCTGTTAAAAGACTGATCCTGCTCGAGCAGCGAAGCAAAGTCCTCCTCATTTTCAATATTGGTGGTGTTTTCCTTGTTCATCTTCTTATGAACCTCCTTAATTGTGTAGGCGGGAGTTGACGCTCCTGCCGTTATACCGATAATCGCGTTACCGGCTTGCGGATCTCCGAGTTTCTCAAGGACCCGCCGAGGAATTTCCGATGCCTGCGTCACAAAGACCGTTTCGCAGTACCTGCCGCATATGTCGGCCAGCTTCCTCGTGTTGGAGCTGCTTCTGCCTCCGACGACTATCATCAGCGCAGCCCTTTTCGCTAACTCCTCTGCGGCTTGCTGACGCTGTGAAGTAGCATTGCAAATAGTATCATATATCTCAACGCAGCCGAATTCCTTCTGTATTCTCTCGGAATACTCCAAGAACCTGCCGCGGTCGAAGGTGGTCTGAACAACCAGCGCCGTCTTTTTTTTTAGGGAAAGCTCGCCCCGCTCGAACAACGCCTTTATCTCATCAAAATCCTTGCAGACAAACGCTCTGCAATTTGCGTTTCCCACGATCCCGACTACCTCGGGGTGAGCCGCGTCTCCCAGCACTATGAGCCTTGCCGTTTCGGGGAGACCGTTCGCGATATTGTGGATCTTCTTTACAAACGGACAAGTTGCGTCGATCACCGGGGAGCATAACCTCCTCGCTTCCTCCTCCGTCTTTGCGGGAATGCCGTGTGAACGGATGATAAGCGGCTTACCCTCGCAGTCGGTCGCCTTGTCAACGGAATAAACGCCTTTTCTCTCCAGATCGGATATCGCAAGCTCGTTGTGGATAAGCTCGCCCAAGGTGTATACCTCGCCAAATTCAGCCGCCGCGTTTTCCGCGAGAGCAACGGCGCGAGTTACGCCAAAGCAAAATCCCGCGTTTTTGGCTATTTCAATAATCATAAAATATCGTTCTGATGTCTGCTTATATCCCGCCGTACGGGGTACAAGCAAGCAGAAAAGAAACTTTCAAAGTAATCAGGATATCTCGGGAGCGTTTGCTTTCAAGTCCGCGATCTCGTCCATTATCATCTTGCTTACACGGTGGATCTCGTGCTTGTCGGAGATGTCGACCGCGAACTTATCCGCCGTCATCATCTTTCCGACCGAGACGGATACCCGCCGTCTGAACCGCTTTCCGCCGTACTTCACGAACACCGGGACTACCGGAGCCGCCGCCTTTATCGCCGTAATGGCGATGCCGCTTTTCGGCTTGCTCAGCTCGCCCGTCTTAGAGCGCGTACCCTCGGGGAAAATCACGAGAGCCCTCCCCTTGTCAAGGCACTCCAACGCCTTGTCGATAACAGCCAGATCCTTTGCCCCGCGCTTGACGGGGAACGCTCCCAGCCGCGTTATCAGCCACGTAAACAGCGGATTGACGTGAAAAAGCTCGTCCTTAGCCATAAACGAGTATTTTCCCCGAAAGATGATCCCGATCATAGGCGGGTCAAGATTGGAGACGTGGTTTGAAGCGATTATATATCCGCCATTCGCCGTCGGGATATTCTCTCTGCCGGTGATGGTGATCTTGTAAATTATGTGGAAGATGAAGGATACTATATTCCTCGCCAGAGCGTATAACATCTCGATCTCCCTTTTCTGTCCGAATTATGTCGGCAGCCGCCGCCCGCTCCCCGAAGGAAGCCGAGCCTTGCCGTGTCCTGCTCCCCGAAAGAAGCCCGACACCGAGACAGTCGACCAAATAGCCGCCGTCCCAAATAACAGCCGCCCCTGACAACCGTCCTCGCAGTCGCCCTTGACAGCCGCCCTCGCAGCCGCCCTCGCAGCCGCCCTTGCAGCGCCCCCGCTTACAGAGCCTTGCGGATAATGCCGCAGACCAGCTCCACCGATTGATCGAAATCAAGTCCGGAGGTGTCCGCCTGTACCGCGTCAGCCGCCTGCCTAAGCGGTGCGGTTTCGCGGTGCGAGTCGCGGTAGTCGCGCTCGTTCACGTCCCTCAGGGTTTCCTCGAAGGTCACGTCCTGCCCCTTTGCGATAAGCTCGTCGAAACGACGCTTTGCGCGAACCTCGGCGGACGCCGTGAGGAAGATCTTTACCTGCGCGTTCGGGAGAACGACCGTTCCTATATCCCGTCCGTCCATTATGACGTTGTCGGCTTTGGCGATGTCCCGCTGGAGATCAAGCAGCGCCGCCCGTACCTCGGAAACTGCGGATACCTTGCTCGCCGCTGTGCTGATCTCGGGAGTGCGTATCAAGTCGGATACGTCCTCGCCGTTGAGGAACACCCTCTGCAAGCCGTCCACAAGACGAATCTCAAGACGAATTTGCGGAAGCCGCCTCGCTATCTCCTCGGGAACGTCCAGATTTGCTCCGTCCCTCGTGCAGTACAGCCCGACCGCCCGGTAAAGAGCGCCGGTGTCGCAGTAGATGAAGCCAAGCCTTCCCGCAGCAGTCCGTGCGATGGTGCTTTTCCCCGCTCCCACGGGACCGTCAATCGCTACAGAAATCGGCTTCTTTGACACTGCCATTCGTGGTTTTCCTCGCACTTCTCCCATAAAGGAAAAAATTGTAAATTGATAGGAACAACTCTGCCTACTATCAATCATTATATATTATAACACATACAAGCAAAAAAATCAAGGGGGTTTGAGATATTTTTCATAGAAATTTCACAAATTCTCAATTCTTCATTCTCAATTCTCAATTCTTTTACAAGAAAACCCCGCTTCACGGCGGG
>CAYMTG010000037.1:0-1900 GCA_964393305.1 uncultured Ruminococcus sp. | reverse complement strand
ATTCTCAATTCTTTTACAAGAAAACCCCGCTTCACGGCGGGGTTTTTTTACATAGAGTAGGAAATCCAAGGGGAACGCCCACGGAAGGCTTGGGATCATACGTTTGCCGTTTCCCCGAGCCTGAACTGTGCGATAAGCTCCTTAAGCATAGCAGCTTGTCCGGAAAGCTCCTCGGACGCTGCCGCAGACTCCTCTGCTGTCGCGGAGTTGGTCTGTACGACGTTGGAAATCTGGTCTACGCCGATATTGATCTGCTGGATGGAATCCGCAGCCTCGGCGGAGCCTTCTGTGATACCCGCGTTAAGCTTGGATACGAGAGCGGATGCCTCCGCTACGTCCTGCATCATCTTTGCCACTTCGTCAACGAGGGTATTTCCGTCCTCAATAGCTCTTACGGTATTGTCGATAAGTACATTGGTGTTGCTTGCCGCTTCAGCGGACTTGGACGCGAGGTTGCGTACCTCGTCGGCAACGACAGCGAAGCCCTTGCCCGCCGCGCCTGCTCTTGCCGCCTCAATCGCGGCGTTAAGAGAGAGTATATTGGTCTGGAACGCGATATCTTCGATCGTCTTGATAATCTCGCTGATTTGAGCGGAGCACTGCTTGATCTCTTCCATAGCCTTTACAAGCTCGCCCATTCTCTCGTTCGCGACGGTCATCTTGTTGCCTGCGTTATCGGTCTGAGCGTTAGCTTCCTTGGCGTTTTCGGCATTCTTGTTGATTTGTCCGTGAACAACCTGAATGGTAGCCGCAAGCTCTTCTACGGAAGAAGCCTGCTCGGTAGCGCCCTGAGCGAGTGCCTGAGCGCCCGCGGATACCTGCTCGGAGCCGGACGATACCTGTTCCGAAGCGACGTGAATCTTCGAGAGTGTCTCATTAAGCTTGGATATGAACGAACGGATAGAGGCAAGGAGCGAGGTGTACTCGCCTACATAGCTGTTTTCGGCTCTGGTGTCAACCGTGAGATCGCCTCCGGCAATTTCCTGGAGTATGTAAGCAAGGTCGGAGATGACCAGCTTGTTGTTGTCGCAGAGCCGTCTCATGCTCTCGGCAAGCTCGCCCAGCTCGTCCTTTGACTGGTACTTGATAACGGTGTTGAAATTACCCTGAGAAATAAGATCCGCTGCCTTGTTGATCTCGGAGACAGGGCGGTTGATCATCTTGGTGAGAGTAAGCGCGATAGCAATTCCCACGCCTATAGCCACTACGCCGACAGCGACCGCTATGGCCACAGCAATCGTACCTGTCTGGTTGCCGCTGGCGTAAAGTCCATCCGCCTTGGTGTTGATATTGCCGGAGATGGTTGCTTCAAGCTCGTCCGCTTCCAGAAGAGCGTCAACGATCCTGTCCTGATAGATCGCGAAGGCCTCGTCGATCTCATTATTTATGCACAGCTCCGCGAAGTCGTCCAGAGCGGTATCGACTTGGTTGGAAAGCTCCTTCATACGCGTAAGATCCGACGGGTCGCCCGAATAAGCCTCCGAGATCGCGTCGATCGTCTCGTCAAGAGCGTCAAGCTCCTCCTGAGCGAGAGTAAGTCGTCTGTTCGTCTCCTCCAGATCCGGATCGAGAGCCGCGTACAGCATATTCTTAGCCGCCATCTGAAGATTTTCTTTGACAAGAGCGCCGCGCTGAACGTTCTGGAACGGTTCGTTGTAGAATCTCGTAAGCTGACCGGAAACGCTTCTGAGTGCTACGGCTGCTACTATCACGTTGACCAGCATAAAGACAAGAACGATGCCGAAACTAAGTATCAGCTTCGCGCCGACTTTCATGTTTTTCATTTTTCTATTCCTCCGATAAAAAATAGTTTTATACCAACGGATCATTCCCCGCAAAGAACCTTGCCGCAACGACCCGATGATCGCACATTGAAGGTCACCTCTAAGAAACCTTGTTT
>CAYMTG010000036.1:0-15516 GCA_964393305.1 uncultured Ruminococcus sp. | reverse complement strand
TCTATAAACTTAGGCTGAACCACACGGTTCAGCCTTTTGTTGTCAAGCGCTATCCCTCCGCCGCTTCCTCCGCTGCGTATATGCGGCTCATCTCAAGCTCGGGGACAAGCCTTCCCGACTCGTCAAAGGCGGCGGTAACCGTCAATCCCATGGCGCCGCCGGACAAAGAGGTGAAGTTCAACGGGTTTCCCGCTACAACGTCATATGTAAGAGCTATAGTCACCGACGCGGGTACATCGGAAATTCCGTTAAACACCATCCGGAAGCTGTCGCAGTCGCTGAACGCAAACGCCGCCCCTTTGTTATCCTCAATGATAATCGGGTCGATCACTCTCTCCCGCTCCTGAAATTCAGGCTCGTCGTCATCATCTTCTTCATCGGGATAGACGTTCTGAGCCGCCAGTATCTCACCATTGGAAATTCCTGCCGTCAGAATAAGATCCTTATATCTGTAGTTCGCCTCATCCGGCTCGCCGTCCTCATTCAAGCCATTATACACGCTCCCCGAGAGAACATAGGTGTTGTTATCCTTTTGCTGAAGCTCAAGCATCACAACAGGCGCATAGATAATGCTCTGATATGTCGCGAGAATTTCCGTCATTTCCTCTGCGGTGATGTTTCCCTCCTCATTGTCGTTCATCGTGGTGACGATCTCGGCAAGCGTCTCGTTAGCGTTCAGATCGGAGGTGTACACACGCGTGATATACATCCTGCTGCCCGATACCTGCGTGATATCGCCGCAGTATATCAAATCGTGCGAATTCAACATAAGATACAGATATAACCCAAGTCCCGCCAGAACCAGCGTCACGAGGATAATTCCAATTACAACCTTCATAGCCGCTCCTTAAATGCAATACAAATTGGTGTCCCAATCCGGAATATACGGATGATGCCGCATATATAGCTTATACTTCTTGTTCATCTTATTTATCAGAAGCGGGAGTGCGAACATATCCTCGTTTCTGTGATATAACGCGATATTAAGCTTTGGGTGAAACTGCGATATCGTCTGCTCCGCGCCCATCAGCGCGTTCATCTCCGCGCCCTCAACGTCGATTTTGATGTAGGTAGCCGCGTCTCCGCGAAGCATGGTGTCGGTCTTCATCATTTTCACCTCGCGGAGCCGAGCGGCGCCATGCCGCCTACCCGACGGAGCTGCCGCGTCCTCCTTGGGAGCGACAATAGCCGTACTCCCCCGCCCGCGGCTGAAGCTGAACGTAAACGTAGTATCCTCGTCCCACGCGCCGCAGTTGTATAATTCCATAAGAGCGGAGCCTATCATATATAGTCTGCGCTTCATTTTTCGGTAACTGTGCGAGTCAGGCTCCATACCGTACAGCTTCCTGAACTGCATAGAGGTCTCGTTGAGAAACTCTATCAGAGTATCGCCGTCATACGCGCCAAGGTCAACGTACACCTCCTCGGTGCCGATCTCAAGCAGATTGAACTTCTCCTCGGAGGGAGTCTCCACCTCGCAGAGGTACTTCAGATCGCCGCTGAGCTTGTAGCGAATGACATTCTCGAAAACGCGCCTTGACTGCTCGTCCGCGAGAAGCCTGTACGCCGCCTCCAAGTCGCTCCTGTGAGACTGCGCGTACTCCAGATCGAAAAGCCCCTCGCCCGCTACCGGGACGTTCGGCGCGTACAGCTCATGCTTTTCGGAGATCTGCTTGATGTGATCCATCACCTCGGGTATCTGCGTTCCGAAGCACACCAGAATTACAAAGTCGTCGTAGGTCTGTTCGATCTCAGCGAGCGTCTTGACTGTGTATCCGAGAAAGCTGTGTCCGCGCACAAACCCATCGCTCGCCATAATGTCCGCCACCGGGGGAATCCCCTTCGCTTCAAGAGCGTTTATTATCTTCTCCGCGCCGTTGCCCATACCGTACAGCACTATAGGTCTGCTCACAGATCTGAGATACTCCCACAAATCGGTCTTTATATCGTCAAGAAAAAATCCCATACTTCCTCCGAAACGCCAATCGGCTTAAAAAGCTAAAGGTTTCCCATAATCCATTCTCATTATACTACATTTGCCTTATTTTTTCAACCCTTGCTTAAATTCTAAAACACATTTTGTGCATATTTAACAAATTTTGCGGTTTATTTTTTATCCGAATAATTCCCAATAATTTGGCAAAACTAGGCATATCAAGGGAATGAGATACACGGCGCACTTACGCCGCATTATCTCATCAAAGCCAAAGAAAGGAATATTTCTATGAAAAGAAGAACCGAAAAAGGGAATATGAAGCTTATCGGACTAGCCTCGACTATCGGAGCCGCCGCTATTGCGGTATCTGCTGTAGCGGCAAGCAGCGCCGCAAGGAAGAACTCACTCCTCACCATAAGCAGCTCAGATTATGAGTATACCTATTCGAGCAAATCCGGGAATTCCGATGTTCCCGTGCAGAACAACGTCTCTAATGTGCCGATCGGCGAGACCTCAGGGAAAAAGGACAATTCCTCCCAGCCCTCCGAAGAGGTCAACAAGCCGGTAAACGCTGAGATCGGGAACATTATGCCCGTTGAGGGCGAGGTGTCTCATCCATTCAGCAACGGCGAGCTTGTAAAATCCGAAACTCTCGGTGTCTGGAAGACCCACGACGGCTGCGATATTCTCTGTGACGTAGGCGCCGACGTAAAGTCGATGTCCGAGGGCGTAGTCAAAATGATTGACAGCTCCACGATCTGGGGAGTGTGCGTTACCGTCGAACAGACCAACGGACTTGAGGTACAGTACTGCGGTCTTGCCAAGGAGCTGAACGTCAAGGCGGGAACTATGGTGAAGCAAGGCGAGATCATCGGAAAGACCGGCGAGACCAACGAAGCCGAAATGCTCCAGAAGCCTCATCTTCACGTTTCTGTAAAGCAGAACGGCAATTGGGTAGACCCTATGTCGGTAATAGGATGATCACCCCTTTATCAAATTCTCACAAAATCCCCTGTTCTAAAGCGAACAGGGGATCTCTTTGTTATTCAGTCGTTTCGGAATTCTCCGACTCTTGGGTCAGGTGATTCCAGCCGCCCTCGCGGATTATCTTTGCGTAGTCCTTGTAGCAGATGTCCAGATCAACGTCGCCGTTAATTCCCGAAACCAGTCCCGTGCAGCTATACTGCCAAACGCCGTACTTTCCGCCGTATGTAGATTTAGAGACGTCCCACTCCGCAACAGCTGTCTCATACTCGCTGAGCTTGTCCATATCGAGATTGTTTTCAAGCCAGTTCTTATAGGAGTAGATCATTGGGTAATACCCCGCATTCTTGATCTCACTGAGAAAAGCCTGCGCGATACTCGTGAGCTTATTCTTGCCGAGCGGTACCTGCGAGTTGTCCTCAAAGTCAAACATCAGCGGGAAGTCTATCTCATACGGCTCTACGGTCTTGAGGAAAACCTGAGCCTCCTTGCGCGCCTCCTCCTCGGTCAGAGCATAACAGTAATGGTATACGCCTACATATATGCCCGCCTTTTTCGCTTCGGTAATGTTGTACTCAAACATCTTGTCCGCCTTGTCGTAATAGGAGGAACGTATGATCGCAAACTTAACGCCCGCGTCCGCAACCTTTTGCCAGTCAATAACGCCCTGCCAGGAGGAAACGTCTATGCCCTTTATTCCGCCTACGATATCCTCCTTGATAACGGCTATAGGCTCTGTACGATAGTCGTCGTAGCGGCCGCTGCGCATTTTCGCCATCATCGCAGCCGAGTCGATGCGCAAATCAACGGTTTTCTCGATCGTAAGAGTGCCGCTGGTGATCAGCGAGCCGGAAACTATCGTCATACCCGCAATCGCCAGTCGGCCGCTGAGCGTGATCTTGACTTCGCCGTCAATCAGCAAGCGGCTATTCTCGTATGAGCGCACTATACCCGTGACGGTCATAACCGAGTTGGTAGAGACCGTCGCTCTGCCGTAATTATCAAATCTGCCTTCCTTGTAAATATTGGTAGTTCCGCAAAATACGGTAGTCGAGCCGCTGAACGCTGTAAACGTTGAGGACAGCTCCACGACCGAGCTGGGGGTCGTGATAAACGTACCGTATCCCGTAACGCCGCTGCCCTTTGATACGTTAAGCACGCCCGAAACGGTAAAATTCGAGCTAGGCGCCATCACAAGCTGCCCGTTCAGATTAAACACAGACCCGACATAGGTTCTGAGGCTCGCTTTCTCCGCGAGATACAGCGTACTGTCGGCGGGCAAAGTATATTCCGCTTTTTCGTTGATCTTCACGGAGCTGTCTATGTAGTACTTAGTATTAGGCAGGAGGTCGGACTCTCCGTCCCATTTTATGTACTCCGACAAGTCGGGCGGAACAAAGCCGTTAGTTTGTTCCGTCGCCGTCGCCGCTGCCGACGTAACGACCTCTGCCTCAACGTTCCCCGTGACGGCTTCGGTTGCCGCAAAGGTCATCACGCAGGCAAGCAGGGCAGCGGCAGCATTTTTGAATTTAAACTTTTTCATTTCTGACCCCCAATCTTAAATCAGTCTATCGCCCTGATTAAATTATCGCATATTTTCCCCTGTTTGTCAAGAGGAAAATCCTTCCGGCGAACGCTCCGTCGGTTCGCAAAAACCCGGGGGCGGAAACCCTCGGGCTTACGCTATTGAAATTCCGGTTCAAGAAGGGACTTTGCCCCGTCATTCAATAAGGGACTTTGCCTAAGTTATACGGTCGCGCCCTTGCTGATGTATACCGGAAAGTCCTGAGAACCGGTGATCGAACGTCCCTTGGAGATGGTTACGTTCTTATCCGCGATCGCGTTCGTAAACGACGCGTTCTCCTCGATAACAGCGTCCTGCATAACGATACTGTTGCGGACAACAGCGCCCTTTGCGACCTTAACGCCCCTGAACAGAACGGAATTCTCAACCGTACCATCGATAATGCACCCGTCGGCGATAACCGAGGTCTTGACCGCGCAGTCAATGCCGTATTTTGCGGGAGCCACATCGCGCACGCGGGTGTAAATCGGCTTTGCAAGGCTGAACAGCTCGCGGGAAATACTGCGGTTCATAAGCTGCATTGTCGCGTTATAGTACGTTTTCATCGAATCGATGATCTCGAAGTACTTATCGTACTTATAGCCCAGTATCTTATAGTCGTGAAGCCTGTGCTGAAGAATATCCGTCTCGAAGCTGTAAAGACTTCTGCATTCGGATTCGCGGATGAGATCCTCTAGGAACTTGCGCTTCATAACGTAGATGTTAAGAGCCACATTCATCTCGCCGCTGATCGCGGGTCTTGCCATAACGTCGAAAATAACGTTGTTCGCGTCTACGCCGAATATGGTCTGCAGGCTCGCCCTCTCCTCCGAGAGCTTAGCTGTGCCGTATACGCAGGTGATATCCGCCTCGTTTTTCTCGTGGAAGTCCACAATCGGCTTAACATCCATATTCGCGATAACGTTCGCGTCGGCGAGAACCACATACTCCGCGTTGCTCTCGTGAATGAACTCCGACTCTCCCGCCAAAGCCTCCAGTCTGCCGCGGTACATACCCGCGCCCTCTCTGCCATACGGCGTGAGAATATGCAGACCGCCGGTCTTGCGCGCAAGATCCCACTCGGAACCCATACCGAGGTGATTCATCAGAGAATAGTAATTGCTCTTTGTGATAACGCCCACCTGCGTCATTCCGGAGTTTACCATCCAGGAAAGCGGGAAGTCTACCAAACGGTACTTGCTGCCGTACGGAACACTCGCCATCGCTCTCGTCTTTGTAAGCTCGGGGAGAGTCTGCTCGTGCATATTAGCAAAGATAATACCCAGAACATTAGCCATACTTGCCATTTTCAAACATCTCCTTTCCTATCATATATCCTTAGAAATCATAGCCTTAGGCGGCGCTACCGCGTTGTCGCTGACATTCACATGATGCCCGATGACCGCGACGCCCCACTGCGACTTGTCTTCAACAAGCTCGGGACGCTCGCCGATATGCGCGCCCTCGCCGATAACGCAGTCCTCGCCGACTATGGCGTACTCAATGATCGCGCCCTTCTTGATAACGGAATTCGGCATAATGATACTATCTCGAACTATTGCGCCCTCTTCTACGGTAACGCCCGCAAAAAGCACGGAGAAGTCGATAGCGCCGTTGATCTCGCAGCCCTCCGCTATCATAGAATTTTCGATCTTGCTCTGAGTGCCGGCAAAATGCGGAGGCATTACAGGGTTGCGTGAGTAGATCTTCCAGCTGTCGTCCAGCAGATCAAGCGGGACCTTCGGGTCGAGAACGTCCATATTCGCCTCCCACAGAGAGTCGATAGTTCCGACGTCCTTCCAGTATCCGTCGAAGTGGTAAGCCACCATATTTTCCTTATTTTCGAGCATAGCGGGAATTATGTTCTTGCCAAAGTCCTTGGTAGCGCCTTCGTCGTTCTCGTTGTCGATGAGGTACCGACGCAGCTTCGCCCATGTGAATACATAGATACCCATAGACGCGAGATTGGACTTCGGCTCCTTGGGTTTCTCAGCAAACTCGGTGATTTTGCCGTCCGCATCGGCGGTCATAATACCGAAGCGGGGAGCCTCCTCCCACGGTACCTCGAGAACGGCGATAGTAGCGTCCGCGTTCTTCTCCTTATGGAAATCCACCATCTTGGAGTAGTCCATCTTGTAGATATGGTCGCCCGAGAGGATAACGACATATTCGGGGTCGTAGCGATCCACAAATCCGATATTCTGGTAGATAGCGTTTGCCGTACCGGAGTACCACGCCTTGCCCGCCGCAGTCTCATAGGGCGGGAGAACGTGTACGCCGCCGTGCGCTCTGTCAAGACCCCACGGCTGACCGTTTCCGATATATTCGTTAAGCACCAGCGGCTGGTACTGGGTGAGTACGCCAACGGTGTCAATGCCCGAGTTTACGCAGTTGGAAAGCGGGAAATCAATGATCCTGTACTTGCCGCCGTACGGAACAGCGGGCTTTGCCATATCCTGAGTCAACGCGTACAAACGGCTTCCCTGACCGCCTGCAAGCAGCATGGCAACACATTCTTTTTTGATGTGATTCATAGATTTATCCTCCTTAAGATTTTTTATCGGACTCATTTAGTCTGCGAACTTGCAGTATCCGCAGTATCGGACTTGGCAGCGGAGTTTTCTTCGGGATCCGCCGCAGTCTCTTCCTCCATATCCGCCTTGGGGTCGCGGATGTTCTTAGGACGGAAGTACATCACGGACATAGGCGGAATATCGAGAGCGATTCTGTACTGCTCGTCGTGCATAGGCTCGTTCTTTGCGGTAACGGTGCCATTGGTAATGCCCGAGCCGCCGTACTTCACATCGTCGGAGTTGAGTACCTCGACATACTCCGCGTAGTACGGCACGCCGATCTCGTAGATCTCGTGGCGGACAGGCTGGAAATTGCAGACTACAACAAGCTCTTCCTTGTTCTTTTCGTCGCTGCTCCTGCCTATTCTTCTGAAAGCGATAACGGAATTCTGGTTGTCCTCCGCCGAGATCCAGTGGAAGCCCTCCCAGCTTGTATCGCACTCCCACAGCGCACGATTTTCCTTATAGAACTTGTTTATGTCCTTAACGAACTCGTGATACTTGCGGTGCGGCTCAAACTCAAGAACCTCCCAGTCAAGCTGCTCTTGGAAATTCCACTCCTTGTACTGAGCGAACTCCTGACCCATAAACATCAGCTTTTTGCCGGGGTGAGCCATCATATATCCGAGGAACGTGCGCATTGAGTTAAACCGGTACTCACGCGGACCTCCCATCTTGTCAAGCATTGAGCATTTTCCGTAAACGACCTCGTCGTGGCTTATCGGGAGCACGAAATTCTCCGAAAACGCATAGTAGAACGAGAACGTAACGAGATTGTGATTATACGGACGGCCGAGCGGATCCATACTCATATAGCGGAGCATATCGTTCATCCAGCCCATATTCCATTTGAAGTTGAAGCCCAGTCCTCCGATATCCGCAGGCTTTGTGACCATCGGCCAAGCGGTAGATTCCTCGGCTACCATAAGTATATTCGGATGCTCCTTGAAGACGGCGGCGTTCAGCTTCTGCAAGAACGCGATCGCCTGAAGGTTCTCCTTGCCGCCCTTTTCGTTTGGACGCCACTCGCCGTCTCTGCGGTCATAGTCGAGATAGAGCATGGAAGCCACAGCGTCCACGCGCAGACCGTCGATATGGTACTTCTCTATCCAGTAATTAGCGTTGGAAACAAGGAACGACTGCACCTCAGCCAAACCCCAGTTAAAGATATGGGTACCCCAGCTCTTATGCTCGCGTCTGAGGGGATCCTCGTCCTCGTAGCAGCTTTCGCCGTCCCACTCGTACAGACCCGCGGCGTCCTTCGGGAAATGCGCGGGTACCCAGTCGAGAATAACGCCTATTCCCGCCTGATGGCACTTATCGACGAAACGCATAAAGTCGTGAGGCGTACCGAAACGTGAGGTAGGCGCAAAGTAACCGATCTGCTGATAACCCCACGAGCCGTCGAACGGATATTCGCCGATAGGCATAAGCTCGATGTGAGTATAACCCATTTCCTTCACATACGGAATAAGCTTGTCGGCAAGCTCGTTATAGCTCAAAAAGCCATTCCTAGACTTTTTCCAAGAAGCGGCGTTCACCTCGTAGATATTGATAGGGCTTTCATATACGTTGCTCTTGGAGAGCTTATCCTCGTAAGCGCCATCGCCCCACTTATATCCCTCAATATCGTAGAACTTGGTGGCGGTATTCGGGCGAAGCTCCATGTGATAGCCGTAAGGATCGGCTTTAAGCTTGATAAGACCGTCGGGGGTCTCCACGCTGTACTTATAGTTATCGTATTGCTTTATTCCGGGAACAAAAAGCTCCCAAATGCCGCCGTCGCTTATTTTGATCATAAAGTTGCGAGTTCTGTCCCAGTGGTTGAAATCGCCCACCACGCTGACAGACTTTGCGTGCGGAGCCCAACATCTGAAGACCGCGCCCTCCTTGCCGTCGCGGGTATCCTTATGAGAGCCAAAGAATTCGTACGCATAAGCATTCTCGCCCTGATGGAAAAGATACAGCGGCACACTGTACTTTTCGGGGATTTCAATTGCCATTACGTTATTACCTCCTTAATGTATTGAATACAATTTTCGGGAACCGCAGGTCGGATCGCGGCTTTGCCCTTCAGCGCGGATCTGCGTGACGCCCCGCCTCCGGCGAGGGAACAGTAATTGCATTTTTGTTCAGTTCAACAACCATCCGGACTAAATTTCAAACACAATTACCACGCATTTTGTAATATTAGCCAAAAATAACCAACAGTAAACACCTTAACTTATATACATTATAGCATAAGTGCTTTTAATTTGCAAGGGGTTTGTGAATATTTTATCATTTTCGATATTTTTAGCGGGCGATTTTGGACGTTTTGCACAAAAATAACTTATGCCTATAACTTGGGCAAAGATTTCTCCAGCCCATAATACCAATCCCCCTTCTTCCTTTGCTGAAAGAAGGGGGATAACAAGGGCAACACCGCACAGAGATTGTGCGCAGATTGCGCCGTCAGATTTTTCGTCAGGTTGTACAAATTGAGCGCAGGCAGGCTGACGCCTGTCAAGCGAAATTTGTGCAAGATGACGGAAAATATGCAAGCAAGATGCGTACAAAGCCGTTAGGCGGTCTTTGCGCGGTGTTGCCCAAGGTTTCTTAGAGGTGACCGCTATTCTCCCACCACCAACGCCACCACGCTGATGTCGTCGTCCTTTGTACCCTCTACTCTTGCGGCTTTGGCTATCCTCTTCGCCAGTTCATCGGGCGCGGAGCGCTGTGAAAGCTCCCGGGAAAGCCACTGCTCGTCGGGAGCAACACCGTCTGTCAACATTATTATAATATCTCCGCGTTTTACCGAGAATTTCTGTGCGGGGACGTTGATTTGTCCGCCCAGTCCCGCCGGGGTTGAGGACAGTGCTGCGCGCACCAGCTTGTCCTCCGATTTAATGTAAGTAGTCGCCGCTCCCGCCTTGTAGAGTACTCCGTCCCCGCTGTTAAGGTCGATCCGACATATATCCAGCGTCGCAAAGCTCTCGTCCGCGCTCTTTACCATAAGCACCGTGTTCACGATCTGAAGCGCGGTCTTGATGGACACCCCGCACTTGATGAGCTTAGAAAGCACCGAACACGCCATTGCCGAATCCACCCTTGCGCGGGAGCCGCTGCCCATGCCGTCCGAGAGGATGATATACATCACCCCCGCCGAGTCGGTGAAATACTCATAGCAGTCCCCGCAGACGCGATTGTTTCCACGCGCTATCTGAAACGCTCCCACCGTGGCGGAAAGCAGCGGCTTCTCCACCGTAGTGAGCCGATACCGTCCTCCGCCGCCCGATGCCTGCGGAACGTCCAGCTCCCGTCCCAAAGTACGCGACAGCAGCGTCCCCAGATATTCGTATGTGACCTTTGGTTCGCTTGCGCCGTATGCCTCGAGCCGCAGCTTCCCGCGCCTGTCGAACGTCACAAACGCCTGCGGCAGCTCCACGCCCGATTCCCGCAGCACCTTCTCAGCGCGGCGCTCAGCCGCCTGATAGCGGGATGCGCATTTCACCGTGCCGTTTGCGCTGCCCATTTCATGGAGAATATCGCACACTCCCTCAAGTTGGTCGACATAGATCCTACGCAGCTCCTGAATTCGCCGTTCGCTTGATTTCGCGGAGACATAGCGGGAATATTCCGCGTCGATCGCCGCAGTAACGCTCTTGGGATTAACGCACATTTTCTCACAGTCCGGGGAAAGCGTCAGACCCTCCGCGCCCGATACCGTTCCCGTGCGCAGCAGTCCCGCCAGCCGCCCGAACTCACGGCTCCATTTGTCGTAGTTCTTCCCCCAGCACACCATAGAGTTGGGGCAGGAGCGGCAGCAGCGGTCAGCCGCTTTTTCGGGTACCTCGTCAAGCGAGATCTTGTACTTCCGGTCGAGAGTGTCAGCCGCCGTCTCCAGTCCCGCGCCTATCCCCGCGATCGCGTCAGCCGCGAAGTTCAGCCGCTCGCGCAACATATACGAAACCGACGCATCCGCGAAATCCCCGTCCGGAAGACTTGCTCCTTTAGCGGGGATCGCCAGATAAATCGCGCCTGAGACAGCCGCCTCCAGCAATATTCTCCAAGATCCCTCGTCGATCCCCGAGATAAGCGCAGCAGTCACGCAGATAAACACATACCCTGCCGCACGAGCGATTTTGCCGTTTCTCGCGAAAACCATTCCCGCCAGAGCCGCGAACGCGAAAATTGCCCCTCCCGCGCCTATCTCGGGAGAAGCCGCGCACAGACCCAGCACCCCGGAAATGCCAAGAGCGGCGCACATACCAAGTCCCCGCTTCACCGAAACAGTAAGCATAGCAACGCCGAGCAGCAGCCGCCCGATGTTGAGCGCGGGATAGTCCAGCTCTCCCAGCGACATAAACGCCATAGCCGACAGCACGCAGGCAAGGGCGCAGTCCCGCGTATCGGCGACGTCAAAGCCACGCCGTCTGCTGCTCTCGGTGAGAATGTTCACGCAAAGCGTAAACACTCCCGCCGACAGTGCCGAAAGAACCACGTACAGAAGCTCGGCAGTGCCGGACACCTCTCCCAGCCGCGCCGCGAGAGTCGCGAAAAACACTCCTGCCGTCCGCTCCGCCGCTCGTATCCGCGAGCTGCCGAAGTCGGGAGCGAACCGCACAGCAAACACTATCGCCAAGGCGATGATACCGGAGAATGCCGCCGGAAATCCGTGGAGCAGCGCTCCGCCCAATCCTCCGATGACAGCACAAACGCCGCTTCTCCCCAAAAGTCCCGCCGCCAATGCCGCTGCTGTGGGCGTGGGAGAAAAAGTGCTGCTGCCCAGTTCAAGGAGAAGTCCCGCCGCAGTCCAGCCGAGATCCTCAAGCGAAATTATCCGCCGCTTGTCGGGAGCGGTCGATTTGGAGTATTTCACTTTAACCTTTTCGTCCGTCATTATGTACTTCCTTTCTGTTTTCCCCAAGGGAGCTTTAGAGGCGACCTTTAGAGGCGGCCTGCCGTTATTTCCTTAATGATACCATACTCCGGGGAAAATACTTGTCGCTATGTGAGGGCGAATTTTAATTTTTTCTGAATACCCGCCTCGTTTTTTAACAAACTATTTGACAAAAGCAGGTTTTTATGGTACAATATAAAGAAAAGCGGGAAAATCGGCGGAATTTGTCCGTTTTTCCCACGATACCAAAGGAGAAATACCATGAACATTAATTTTGAAATGGCAATTCAGTATATCAATCTCGAGGATTACGACAAGGCTGTCGAGTCGCTTCAGACTGCTATTAAAGATGAATTCGGCAAAAACAACGAAAAGGGCGCTATAGAGTATACCTGCGTTCTCGGCGAGTTATACGCCGACCTCAACAGGAAGAAGGAGTCCATCGACGAGTTCAACAAGGTACTCGAGTACTGCGAGAGGACAAACAAACTCCCCAAGCAGCGTCAGATCGCAAAGGAGTTCCTCGACCTGTTTTCGGGCGAAACGAAGATGACGACCGAGCCGCGTCCCACTATCCAAGCACCCGCCAATGTTATGGGTATGACAAGCAAGGGCTTTATCGCGAAAAATCAGCGCAAGCGCGGCAAGAAGTGATACTCGCCGAAAGGACGGAAATTTATGAGCGGCAGAGTTGACAAGACTAACTACTATCTTGATATAGCGCAGACGGTCGCGGAGCGCGGCACCTGTCTGCGCAGGAATTTCGGCGCGATCATCGTGAATAACGACGTGATCATCTCGACAGGCTACAACGGCGCGCCGCGTGGCAGAGTCAATTGCTCCGACCTCGGCAAATGCCGTCGCGAGACGCTCAACGTCCCTAGGGGACAGCGCTATGAGCTGTGCCGCTCCGTTCACGCGGAGGCGAATTGTATTATCGCCGCGCCGCGCACCGAGATGCTCGGCGGCACGCTCTATCTCGCGTGTCTCGACGCGAAGTCGGGCGAGCTTTTCGGAGACGTGGAGCCTTGCTCTATGTGCAAGCGGCTTATCATCAACGCGGGGATAGAGCGGGTAATAGTCCGCTCCTCGCCCTCGGAGTACAGAACGTTTACGGTCGCCGATTGGGTGGAGAACGACGAAAGCCTTTCGGAAAACAACGGCTACTGAGCTTGAAGGAGAACGATCTTGCAGCTTACAGATATTGGAGAAATAAAACGGCTGTTTTCGCTGGCGGGTTTTACATTTAACAAGTCGCTCGGACAGAACTTCCTGATAAACCCCTCCGTCTGCCCGAAAATCGCGGAGATGGGCGGCTGCGGCAAGGGGGTGTGCGCGCTGGAGATAGGCACGGGCGTGGGAGTACTCACCCGCGAGCTTGCCAAGCGGTGCGACAAAGTGGCAGCCGTGGAGATCGACGAGAAGCTGAAGCCAATCCTCGCGGAAACGTTAGCCGATTGCCCCAACACGGAGGTGATCTTCGGAGACGTTATGCAGACGGATCTCGCGGCGCTTATCGCGGATAGGTTCGGCGGCGCGGACACGGTCATCTGTGCAAATCTCCCCTATTACATCACCTCCCCCGTTATAATGACGGTACTGGAGAAGCGGCTTCCCATAAGGGCGCTCACCGTAATGGTGCAAAAGGAAGCGGCGGACAGGATCTGCGCCGCGCCGGGTACGCGGGAGTGCGGAGCGATTTCCTACGCGGTGCGGTATTTCAGCGAGCCGAAGCTGCTGTTCAAGGTGAGTCGCGGGAGCTTTATGCCCGCCCCGAACGTGGACAGCGCTGTTATACGTCTGGACGTCAGGCGCGAAAAAAAGCTCCCCGACAACGAGGAGCAGATGATGTTCAGGCTGATACGTGCGGGATTTTCCCAGCGAAGGAAGCAGCTGGTGAACCCGATCTCCGCAGAACTGAAAATCTCCAAAACGGAAACGGCGGCGCTGTTCGCGCAAGCCGGGGTAAAGCCGACCGCCCGTGCGGAGGAGCTTCTTCTCGAGGACTACGAAAAACTCGCGCAATTGATAAATAGAGGGCGCGGCTGATGACCGCGCCCTTTATTAATACTGTATCTCCATCGGATTTGTGATAAGAGTCAACTGCGGCTCTCTGTAATTTCCGACGATCTGAACTCCCTGAAGGAACCAGTCCATCGCGAAAATCTCCGATTCGCTCATTGTGTCCGTCTGGAGATATCGCGTCACGCCCTTGTTATCCACGAGCTGTCCGCTGAAGATCTCGCCGCCGTATGACAGTGCCGGCACAAGCGAATCCAGTATGCGCTGAATGTCGGTGTCCTTGTTCGCGGAAAGCGCCTCGGAAACGCAGATAATGCCGTTGCCCATACTGCCGATAAACGCCTCGGGCTGCCAGGTATCCATCTGCATTTGCTTAAACTGCGCCAGAAAATAGCTGTCGCGTCTGGTGTAGAAATACATCAGCATATTGGTATAGTCGTTTTCATTTTCGGTGAAATCGTGACTTCCCACGAACTTTACGCCCTTCTCCTCGCAGTATTCCTCCGCGTGGGAAGAAGCCGTGTAGCAGATAATGACGTCGCACCCGCGTTCAATGAGCGCGTCAACCGACTTCTCGATCTCTGCGTCGCGGGTCGCGGTAATAGCGTAAATCTTCGCGGTATCAAACACAGCCTGAGTGCCGAGCGCCGCAGCGTTCAGCACGGGTATAATGTACAGCATATCCTGATCGCCAACAAAGCCTATTTTACGGGTAAAGGAGTTGTAAGCCGCCGTAATGCCGCCCGCATACGCGCCCTGATACGGCAGTTCGGTGTAGGTGCTGACATTAGAGCCGCCTCTCGTCATACCATAGCCGATAAAATTGACGTCCATATACTTGTTGGAGATGGTGCTCAGCATACTTGAATAGACTGAGCTTCCCGATACTATATCGGTACAGCCCGCGTCAACCAGAGCCTTTACCGCTTTTTCAAAGTCGGTAATGCTCACGTTGTCGATATAGCAGGTTTCCATGCTGCTGCGGTTAGCGGCATTCAATCGCTGGGCGTTCATATCGCAGGCGAAGCCCGGGTCGTCCACCTCGCTGTTAAATATGTAGCCGACCTTATGGATAGCCTTCTGCTCTTCCTCGGAGCCGCTCGAGTCCGACAATTCGGAGCTGCTCGTGTCCCCATCGCAGCCCGCAAGGCATAATGTCACACACGCCGCAAGAAAAGCAGCGGCGATCCGCTTTATCCAATTTATCTTCCCAGAAGTCATTTCAATAAACCCCTCCGTTATTTTTGTCGAAATTTATACAAAAAGTATCAAAATCAGGCGATTCTTTTCACCTAAAAGCCACTCTATTATGATTATAACATATTTCCGGAAAAAAAACATCACTTTTTTGAATATTTGTATTTATTTTTTTTTGGAATTATGGTATAATAAACGCAGGGCGTTTATTATACCTTTATGTCCACGCACATACGTTCGCCTTCGGCTCACTCCGTGCGGTTATGGACAATTATACCATAACCTGCGGTTATGGTATAACATAACGCAGGGCGTTTATTATACCTTTATGTCCACGCACATACGTTCGCCTTCGGCT
>CAYMTG010000035.1:0-15530 GCA_964393305.1 uncultured Ruminococcus sp. | reverse complement strand
TCACAATATCTCGCGCCATCTTCCGAGAAGTCCGCTGCAAGCGTCAATATCGCAGTTCTCGGCGGCGTCTTTCAGTTCGGCGAAAATATCCGACTGATCGTCGGGATAGCTGTATCCCGACATTTCCTCTATGACCTCGTCTATACGCAAGGTGTCAAAGTTTTCCAGACCATCTTGAAGCGAGCAGAGCATATCGGAGATCCGCTCGGGATCAGCCTCTTTCTTCTCGTCCGACTTTACGCAGTCGGGGAAAATGGGCGCGAGTATGCTCTTATATCGGCGGTACATAACCAGCATCATCGGGGTCTTTTCCCCGATAAGCGCAAGGTTCTGATCGTTGCCCGCCTTCTCCAGATCGGCGGCAAGCGCGGACAGCTCCATCGCGCCGATCTGCTTGGAGCTGCTTTTCAGCGCGTGTACTTCAATCGTATAGTCACGAATACGCCCCGCAATAAAATGCTTCTCGATAGAGTCAGCTTTCTTGTCGATAGAGCAGAAATACTCCTTAAGTACGGTGTAGTAGAGCTTCTCACTGCCCAACAGCTTCAACGCCTCAGCCTTGTCGATACACTCTATATGATCCGGGAGCAGGGAATTCGGCTTCTCCTCTTTCTCCTTTTCAGCGCTCCCCTGAATAATCTTATCCGCCGGGAGCCAGCGTCTGAGTTTTGCGGTAATATCGTTTATCTCGATGGGCTTCGCCACAAAGTCATTCATTCCCTCTTTGATGAACATTTCCCGTGCGCCGTTTACCGCGTTTGCGGTAAGCGCGATGATCGGGACGTTGTCATACTCGGGCATAAGCCGTCTGATAATATGCGTAGCCTCCACGCCGTCGACCTCGGGCATCATATGATCCATAAAGATGAGATCATACCGGCGCTCTTTAACCATTTCTATCGCCGCCTGCGCGCTCTCCGCCGTATCGATCCACATCTTCAGCGGCTCCAGCAGTCCCTCGGCAACCGTAAGGTTTACCGAGTTATCGTCTACAATAAGTATCCGTGCGTCGGGAGCGGTGAAGGAGAATGCCTCCGCTTCGGACGAATCCTCCGTCATTCCGCAGTCGCTTATTCCCATCGCGTTGTATAGTCCGAGAGAGTAAACGGGTTTGCGGAGGATCTTTATATTCGGAATATCGTTTACCGTATTACGGTATGTATACCGCACCGCCACAATGCAGACAGATTCGGGGTTTCTGCGAAAATAATCGCACATCTCCTTGCTTAAGAATTTTTCCTCGATTATCGTATAGTCGGAGCTCGTATTGAAGACCGACTCTTGGGAGTCCGCGTCGGTATAGCTTACCCCGATACGGCTCAGATCCTTGATAAGCTGCCTCTTGATATATTTGTTCTCCACAAGCATAACAGCCATTTTCGGCTCGTCAAACCTCGGGATAGACCATGCGGGATCAACCACCGTCTGCGGGAGCTTAAAGCTGAAGGTCGTCCCCTTGCCGTACTCGCTCTCCACCGAAATAGAACCGTTCATCAGCTCCAGCAAATTCTGGGAGATAGCAAGACCCAGTCCCGTACCCTCAATGTTGCGGTTACGCTTGCTGTCAACCTGCTGGAACGAGTTGAACAGCTTGCCTAAATCCTCTTTCTTGATACCGATTCCCGTGTCCGAAACGCTCACGTTCATGACCATCCTGTCCGGGGTCAGGGGATCGCTCTCGCACTCCATAGTCAGGTGAACTTCACCCTCCTTGGTGAATTTTACAGCGTTGTTAAGCAGATTGATCATTATCTGGTGGATACGGAAATTGTCGCCCATCAGTCTCTTGGGGATATTAATGGGAATATCCATCGTAAATTCGATATTCTTAGCGCCTATGCGGCTGTTCACAATGCTTGCTACGTCGTTTATCACGGAGAGCGGCTCATAAGCGGCTTCGATAATATCCATCTTGCCCGCTTCGATTTTGGAGAAGTCAAGGATATCGTTGATGATAACGAGCAGGTTCTTGCCCGACACCTTGATTTGCTTGATAAAATCCCTTGCAGCGGGGGACATCTCCTCTCTCAGCGCCAGATCCACCATTCCGAGGATAGCGTTCATCGGCGTGCGGATCTCGTGGCTCATATTGGCGAGAAAGTCGCTCTTCATATGCGAGGCTTTTTCGATCTCGATATTACTTTCCATAAGGCTGTGGCTCTTGTATGCCAGGTTTGAGAAAACATTCGCAATAACACAGAGCGAGCTTGCCGCCCTGTCTATAGTCTCCTTGCTTGTAACGCGCACGTTCTTCAGCGCCAGCTTGTACGCCTCGGGGTTGATGTCGAGATCCTTGGCTATTTTCTCGAACTTTTCAAATTCGGGTTCCTCGGGCAGCACCTGACCCCCGATAAAGCTTCCGATCATAACGCCGTTTGCCATAATCGGAGCCGCAAAGTCCATCAATCCCGCATGGCAGTAATACGAACACGCCTTTCCGCTTCGGAGAGTGATTTCCGCGCCGCGCTTATCGCAGCCCTCGCAGCGAACCTTTCCAAGCTCTGACTGCCGTGTATACTTCATACAAAAATCGGTGAAGTTGCTCCCCTTAGTAACGGGATTTCCCTCCGCGTCGGTGGTAAGCGCCGCCATTCCCGTCATATCCGAGAAAGCGTCCTGAACCTGCTGAAGGATCTCCACATCGATAAAATCCGTAAGCGTCATTTCATCCTTGTTCTTAACATCTGCCATACAGTACACCTCAAACCACAGTCAGGCATCTCCGAGACCCCGGATAGTAAGGGTTCGGACATTACCCATAAATCATCAGATATATTTTAACACACTTTTCACAAAATGTCAATCATTTTTTACGCTGCTGCGGTGACCTAAAGGCATCTGTGAATACTCTCCGAATATCGTTTCAGGCTCTCGCCGTGCGGGAAAAAATCCGGCTGCCGATTTCACGACAGCCGGATTTACTATGGAGAACAAATGCATTGAAGATTACTTTCTTCTCTTGCGGGTAATGACTGCAACCGCGCCGCCGATCGCCGCAACAGGGAGCAGAACAAGCACTGCGCCCGTGGGAGGATTATCGCTGCCGGACTGAGCTTCGGAGCTTGTGGGCTTGGAGGTTGTGCTGCTTGTAGGCTCGGAGGTAGGCTCTTTGGCAGAGCTGTTTGCGTAAGTCACAAACATTGATTCATTATCGTTAAAAACTTGGTAAAGTCCATCGGAAAGCGTTAATACACTTGTACCGTCGATCGCTTCCGAAACCTTATTCATATTGCGGTCAATAAGATATGCCTTGCCGTCCTTTACAACCGGAGCGTAGTCGCCGTCAAACGCGCCGGCATCGTCAAACATCGCAAGCTCCTTGCCGTTGCTGTCGATATAGCCCCACTTGCCGTCCGTGGTCTGAACAAGGTAAATTTCACCGTCGTTGGTGGACATATACGCGTATATTTTGGACTGCGCCTTGTTTTCCTTGAAATTCACAAGAACATACTTAACCGTTTCGTCTTTATAGTCTTCAATCTTCATAACGATGTTCGAGCCGTAAGTCTTGCTCGCTACGCCATTGTAGGAAAACGTCGATGTTTCTCCCTCGGGCGTGCAGGCCCACAATTCATATATTTTGCCGTCTTCTGTGGAATACAGATTCCATAAAGAAGATGCGTATCTGACATCCTGATCTATGAAAACCACGCAATTCTCGTTAGTACCTGTGATTCCACAATGTAATTTATTGCCCTCCAAATCTTTTTTTGCGATAAGTTCAGTGGATGCGTCCTTTTTCACCGCGTAAAGCTCATAACTGGGATACTCACCATGTTCGCCGAGCACCCCCGTCTGAACCATTATATAACCAACATTTTCGCCGCAACGTCCCGCATAACTCCAGTAATTGCCTTCGTAACAGGGAATAGAAACGGTTTTTTTGTTCCCCTCAGTGTCATATACGGTCACTTCAACCGTCTCATCAGATAGTTCAGACCGCTTCGTGCTAAAAGTGTAACCATCGCGGTTAGTATAACACCAATCCGTGGGCAACGTATACGCCTTGCTGATTTTTCCGGCCGACTTGTCAAGATGAACTACTTGACGCTCGGTAACATTTCCATCCTCGTCCTCTTTATAGTACTGAAAGTATTCGCCCTCGTCAAAGCTGCCCGACCACCCAAGATATCCGTTAGGATCAAAGTCACTGTCAATGTTCGTAAACGTGAATTTCCCGGTCTCACGCCACTCGGCAAGCTCCTTTTCTCCGATATGGAAGATCTTGCTTTGGTCGTCCTCATCACCGGCAGGGGCAAGATAGCCGCCGCCGTAAGTGGAAAGATCATGCGCCCCGTTTGCCTCGCTGATATCCGCCGTCAGCAGCTTCAGCTGCTCTGTCTGTTCCGCCTGTGCCGTTATCGCAACGGAGCTGAACAAGGTCAACGCGGCTGTCATGCCGCATAATGCTTTACCAAATCTCATGATTAAAACTCCTTTACTAAATCCCGTACAAATGGGGATAATCTATAATAGACCGAACGGTCACTTTATATTATAATCTAAATAGAACATTTTGTCAAGACCATTTGGTCTATTTTTTGTAAAATTTTTTTAGGGAGATTTTTTATGAACAAATTAAAAGAATTACGTGACTTTCACGCGTTAACTCAAGAAAGAGCCGCCAAAATAGGCTATATCTCAAAGAAATCATATATCCGCTACGAAACCGGCGAGCGCGTTATGCCGCTTGACACGGCTGTTTTCTATGCCCGATATTACAAGGTCTCTTTGGACTATCTGGCGGGGGTGACAGACCAAACGGGCTTACCGGGACAGCCGCGGCAGACCGAAATCCCCCGCTCGGTCGAGATAACCCCGCCGCTTATGAACGCCCTCAAGCGCCTGACCGACGAGCAGCAGCTCCGTCTCGCCGAGTTCCTGAACTCGCTCAAGAAAAAGTAAATCCCGAAGCCATGTGCAAGACTTCGGGATTTGTAGTATCCACGGTTATTTATAATATTACTTTCCACCGTTCGACCACTGCGGCACAGGTATCCAGATCGCATTCCTCGGCGGCGGATCTCAGCTTGGAGAACAGCTCCGCCGCCTCGCCCTCAAACTCGAACTGCGAGAGCGCCTCCGCCGCGTCGTCTATCGCCAGAGTGTCGAACTCATCCAGCGCGGCGGACAGGGCGTTCAGCATACTCTGCATCGTCTCGGGATCCGCCGTCTGCTCCGTCGTCTTCTTAGCCGCCTCATCCGGGAACACGCCGTCTAAAATCGCCTTTACTCCGGCTGCCCTCTCAACAAGCTCCCCGTGATGCTCGCGGATAAAGTCGGCTTTGCCCTCCTTGCCCGCCATTTCCAATTGGAAAGCAAGCTCGCCAAGCTCGTCCGCGCCTATCTGACGCGAGGTGCTTTTCAGCGAATGTACGTTGATCGTGTAGTTCGCTATATCGCCCTTCTCCAGCATATCGGAAAGTCCGTCAATACGGCTGTTAAGCGAGAGGTAGTACTCCTTCGCCACCTGCATATACAGGCTCTCGCTGCCGAGAAGCTCCATCGCCTTTTCGGTGTTCAGTCCCTCGATTTTGATAGCCTCTTGCTTCTCCTCCGGCTTGACCGCGCTTGCGTCCACGGGAATGACCTTTTCATCGGGAAGCCATTTATGTACCATTGCGATAATTTCTTTCGTTTCGATCGGCTTTGCCACAAAGTCGTTCATACCCTCGCGCAGGAACATATCCTTAGCACCGCCGATAGCGTTTGCGGTAAGCGCTATTATCGGTACGTCCTCATATCCCGCTATCATACGGCGGACAATATGCGTCGTTTCAATGCCGTCCACCTCGGGCATCATATGATCCATAAAGATCATATCATACTTGGTAGATTTTACCTTTTCGAAAGTCTGTGCCGCGCCGTTCGCCACATCTACGTGCATCTTCAGCGGCTCAAGAATACCGCTCGCCACGGTGAGATTGATCGGGTTATCGTCCACAATAAGAACATACGCGTCGGGCGCGATAAACTCAAAATCATTCTTGTCCCGATCGCCGAACCGTATCTCGCCCGAAAGTCCGAGTGCCGAATACAAGGTCACCGAGTAAACAGGCTTCTTCAAAAAACGCACGTTCGGCAAATTGACATCAGCCGGGTAGTCATACGGTACCAGTATAAGGCACTTTGTGTCGGGATTTTCGGTAATAAAGCTCTTCACCGTGTCGTTAAACAGCGCCCTGTCTATGATGAGGAAGCCGCCCTTCGCGTCGTCAAGCGAGCCGCTGCGTATAAGGTCGGTGCAGGGAACACTCTCCCTCTCGAGATCCCTCATTATCTGAGCGCGGACGTACTCGTTCTGAATCATTATAGCAGCGGTGATCGTCTTCTCGGAGATCTCCGCGATAGGCGTTTCGTTGATCACCTTCTGGGGAATTTCCAGGAAGAAGGTGGTACCCTTTTCGTACTCGCTCTCGACCGAGATTTTTCCGCCCATAAGCTGCAGAAGCTGCTGCGAGATAGCGAGACCAAGTCCCGTACCCTCCACATTCCGGTTGCGTTTGCTGTCAACCTGCTGGAACGAATGGAACAATTTTCCAAAATCTTCTTCCTTAATGCCGATACCCGTATCGGACACCTCCGCCTTGAGGGATATAATTCCATCCACAAGCGGCTCGGAATACAGCCGAAGTCCCACCTTGCCCTGTTTAGTAAACTTGACCGCGTTATTCAGAAGATTTATCAATATCTGGTGAATACGCACATTATCGCCGAGCAGCTCGTGCGGTATGTCGGGCGAGAGGTCAATGACAAACTCTATGTCCTTATCGCCGATACGGTTGTTTACGATACTGGAGACGTCGTTTATCAGCGACAGCGGCTCATACACGACCTCTACTATATTCATTTTGCCGGATTCTATCTTCGAGAAATCCAGAATATCGTTGATGATAACGAGCAGGTTCTTGCCCGACGAACGGATCTGACGCACATACTGCTGTGCCTGAGGCGACATTTCCTCCCGAAGAGCCAGTTCAGCCATACCAAGCACCGCATTCATGGGCGTGCGGATCTCGTGGCTCATATTCGCGAGGAAGTCCGCCTTCTGGTTAGCCGCCTGCATCGCCTCATGGGCAAGCTCCCGCGAGCGGAACTCCCGATACGCCATATCGGAGATAATGCTCGCAAATTCAAATATGAAGTTAGCGGAGCGCTCGATCTCCGACTGCGGGACGATCTGAGTCTTCTTCGCCGCCTCGACAAACGCATCCTCATCCACCTCGATGTCACGAGCTATCTGACGCATACGGTCAAGGTCGGGTGGTGTGCTAAGCACCTGCCCGCCGATAAAGCTGCCTATCATACGATCACCCAGCATAATCGGAGACGCGAAATCCACCAGTTTAGCGTGGCAGAAGTACCACACGGGCTTGTGTGCTTCCATAACCTTCACGGCGCCCATCTTGTCGCACTGTTCGCAGCGCACACGGCCGATTGGCGATTTGCGGCAGAAATCGATACAAAACTCCGAGAAGTTTGTACCCTCCGTCACGGGAATACCATTCTCGTCGGTAGTCAAAGCCGCCATTCTCACCATGCCGGAAAAAGTGTCCTGCATTCTCTGGAGCATACTGACGTCAATAAGCTCAGTAAGGGAGATATTCTCCGCAGTTAGTTCTTTTTCTTTTTCCACAGCTTACCTCTTTTCTCAAATCGGCAAAGGTTCCCGCAATAGATCGCCTCTAAAGGCAGTTTACGAAAGCCCGAAGCGCAGGACTTTATCGCTCCGCGCCTATCATCTTCTGGTATGTCTTCCTCCCAAGCCTGTCCTCAAGGAGATAATACCCGCACGCCTGATAGAACTTCCAAGCGTCATTACAGCTTGTAAGCGTCACGCGGGAATAGCCATACTCCGCCGCCTGCCGCTCGAACACCTTCATCAGCGCCGAGGTTATCCCCTTTCGGCGAAACTCCTCGCGGCACGCCGCAAACCCGACTATCACGCCGTCCGCGTTCTCCGCACGCCCGAGAACAGCCGCTATCGGCGCGCCATTCCATTCGGCATATAACAGCAAATAGGGGCGATCAAGCCGCGAGCACCACGACTTATACGAGTACAATCCCTCGTGATGCTCCCCGAGTATGGAGTAGCACATATCCAGCACACGTTTAAGCGTAAGCTCGTCGGTGATCTGCTTTATCCGATAGTCCATCATAGTCTTGAATTGTTCCGGGACGCGATAAATTCCTCGGCGTCCGCCGGCGTACCCTGCGGGAAACCGCTGATATCGATACCTTCGGGATTTTCAAGAAAATCCGTCACCAAAAACGCCGTGATCCCAAGCTCGCGGGCGGGGATAATATCCTCGGCAGCACTGTTCCCGATCATCACACATTCCTCGGACTGCCTGCCGATTTTTTCGAGAAGCTCCTTGAAATACGCGGGATTTGGCTTGCAGAATGTGCTGCTCTCGTAGCTTGTTATGTACGAGAAGTCCCTCTCATCGAGATTTACCCATTTCAAGCGGGTTTCCACCGCGCATCTCGGAAAAATCGGATTGGTGGCAAGCACAACCTCCAGCCCCGATTCCTTCAAGCGGGAAATCATAGGCTTGTGGTCGGGAATACTTTTAAGACACGCCTTCACCTCGTCAAACTCGCCCGTGTAGAACTCGTCGCACAGATATTCCGCGTCGGGAAGTCCCGCGTTTGCCGCCCTGAACGTCTCCCAGAAAGCGTCCTTGTTAAGCCGCGAGCCGTCGTTCGTTATCATTGCTTTTGTCCCCGCCCAGACGTCATTGACTACCTTGTCCGGCCGATATCCGAGCGGCGCGAGCTTTTTGCACAGTCCCCCGAAATACAGCTTGATAAAATCGTCCTGAACGAACGGCAGCAGCGTTCCATCCAGATCAAACAGCACAGTCTTAAGCATTATTCTTTCCCTCGGCTTTCCTTGCTTTATTCGCCCTCAATTCGGCTATTTTCTTCTTGCGCTCCCGATGCTTGAGGAGCTTTTCTTCAAAATCGGAAATATCCTCCTCCGACGCGTCAAAAATACTTCTCACCACGGTAAAATCCCCCTCGGATATCTTGGAAGCTTTGAATTTCACGGAGAATTCTCTGCCGCACTCATCGCACTTGCCGATGGTTCGGCACGCCCTGCCCGAGGTGAACACCCATTCGCGGAATTTCAGCTTCGACTCTGTCTCCCTCTCCTTTTTGCAGATAGGGCAATTAAGATTCATCGCCTGCCGATTTTCCAGCACTCGCCGCATATCAATTTTGCAGAGCGAATCCTTAAACAGGGGCGCGGCGGCGGCTGCGGTACTGTTTGCGTATTCCGCGATCCCCAGCCGCATATCCAGCTTTTTGCAAATCTCAAATGTCAGATATGCGTCATTGAGCGCGTCGTGTACCTGCACGTCGATCGGTATCTCCAAGCTTTCCGCCGCAGTTGACAACCCGCACTGCAAATGCTCGCTGTTTACCTGCCTGTTGTAGATCACCTGAAGATTAATGTAATCCTTGCCAAAGCCCGGATCCAAGCCATGCAGCACGAGATTATCCGCAAGTACCCCCAGATCGTCAAACCCCCACGTTATAAAGCGGAATTCCTCTCCGCACCACTTGCTGAAGTGCGCGAACGCCTGCGGGAACATCATCCCGCCCGTAAGCTGGAGACTGGTGATACCGGTGATTTTCTCCACGTGCGGATTCATCCTCTTATAGTACTTTGGCCGCACCGCTATTTTTATCTTATCGAGATAGTTGAAATTTTCGTCCGCCTTTATTGCGCCGATCTGAATGATCTCCCCGTGCAGCACCACCGGCTTTTGCACGAGCTTCACGCCGCCAAAGGGCTGATTCCACTCCATATCGAGAATGATGTAATTCAAGATCAACCCTCCTTTAATCCGGGATCAAATTACAGAGCCAGCGTACCTCCGACGTTTTCGTGCCGCCACCGGACATACTCGTCATACGTGCCGCGACGGTCATAACAGCCGTTCTCGGTGATTTCAATGATCCTGTTTGCTGCCGTTTCGAGGATTTCGTGGTCGTGTGTCGCGAAGAAGATGTTGCCCTTAAACTCGGACAATCCGTTATTTACTGCGGTAATGCTTTCCAGATCGAGATGGTTTGTGGGTCTGTCAAGAATCAGCGCGTTGCTCCGAAACAGCATCATACGCGAGAACATACATCTCACCTTCTCGCCGCCCGACAGCACCTTTACCGGCTTGAAAACGTCGTCGCCCGAAAAGAGCATTCTCCCCAGAAATCCGCGCAGATAGCTCTCCGTCTCGTCCTTGGAATACTGCCGCATCCAGTCGATGATAGACAGCTCGCAGTCGTTGAAGAACGCGCTGTTGTCGTTCGGGAAATAAGACACGGTGATAGTGCCGCCCCACTTGTACGAACCCTCGTCAGGCTCCATCTCCCCGTTCAGGATCTTGAAAAGCGCGGTAACGGCGTTCTCATTGCCGCCGACGAACGCTATCTTGTCGCCCTTAGCCGCGGTAAAGCTCACGTTGTTCAGCACTTTAACGCCGTCAACGGTCTTGGACAGCCCCATAACCTGCAAAATGTCCTTGCCCGCCTCGCGTTCCATATCGAAGCCGATATACGGGTATTTTCTTGAAGAAGCGGGCAGCTCCTCCACAGTCAGCTTGTCAAGCAGCTTGCGGCGGGAGGTCGCCTGCTTGGACTTGGACTTGTTCGCGGAGAAACGGGCGATAAAGCTTTGCAGCTCCTTGATCTTCTCCTCCGACTTCTTGTTCTGCTGCTTTATCATACGCTGAATAAGCTGCGAGCTTTCGTACCAGAATTCGTAGTTTCCCACGTACATCTTGATCTTGCCGTAGTCTATATCCACAATATGGGTGCAGACGTTATTGAGGAAGTGGCGGTCGTGCGACACGACTATTACCGTGCCGAAATAATCCGCGAGGAAGTCCTCCAGCCACGACACCGCCTCAACATCGAGGTGGTTGGTCGGCTCGTCCATCAGGATAATATCGGGATTTCCGAACAGGCACTGCGCCAGCAGAATTTTGACCTTCTCGTTGCCGGTAAGCGCCGACATCCGCTGATTCATAATATCCTCGGGAAGTCCCAGACCCTGTACCAGCTTGGAAGCGTCCGATTCCGCCTCCCAGCCGTTCAGCTCCGCGAACTCCGCCTCCAGCAGGGAAGCGCGCTCGCCGTCCTCGTCGGAGAAGTCCTCCTTCGCGTACAGCGCGTCCTTTTCCTTCATAATGTCATACAGCCGCCGATTGCCCATTATTACGGTATCCATTACGGTATACTCATCAAACGCATAGTGATCCTGCCGCAAAACGCTCATTCTGAGTTCTGCGGGTCGTGTAACGATACCCTTTGTAGGCTCCAGCTCGCCGCACAGCACCTTCAGAAACGTCGATTTTCCCGCGCCATTCGCGCCGATAACGCCGTAGCAGTTACCCGCCGTAAACTTAAGATCCACGTCCTTGAACAAAACCTGTCCGCCAAATGCCACGCTGACTTCCGATACAGTAATCAAATCAATTCTCCTTAAATTTTTGTTTTCAAGTCCCTAGGAATAATTGGTGAAACAGCGCCGCCCACTCACGCACCCAATAGTTGGGTAAATTGGCGACAAGCGTCGGCGCCGAATGAGAACCCGTCCCCAGTCCCTCGCGTTTTGCGAAGACGTAAGCGCGATATTGATGAAACTCACTCGTCGCTATCACGATATTCTCGGTTATTCCCAGTTCCCTGAGGATCTCAGCCGAAAATTTTACGTTTTCGTAAGTACTGACGGACCTCTCTTCCATATAGATCCGCTCGCTTGCGATATTGTGATTTACGAGATACCGCCGCATAGCCTCCGCTTCGGTGATGTCCTCACCCTCGCCCTGACCGCCGCTTACAACGACGACCGCCTCGGGATTAGCCTGAAGTATCTCGATTGCCGCGTCGATACGGCGCGCCAGCATTGTGCTGGGCGTCTCGCCGCGAACCCGACACCCGAGAACCAGAACGGCTTCGGCTTTCTCGACAGGTACCTCCATACGCGCCAGCATACTCACCGAGAAGAACACGCAGAATCCCGCCAGTACCGCAGTCACGCTCCCAAGCGCGATAAGGACGATCCTCCCGGCGATTCTGCTCCATATTTTCCCGATAACTCTGCAAAACGGCCGCCAAAATGCGCACACGAGAACGATCGCGCCGAAACCCGCCGTCCCTATGATCGAGCCTTCCGTTATTCTCGGACTGATATTGACCCACACAAGCATAACGCCTGAAATTATTATAATGATAGTTCTGATTATAGTTGAGAATTTTTTCATAATTTTGTAAAATTTAAGACAAAAAACCTCTGAAAATCTCTTTTTCAGCTCGCTTTTGCCCCGCGCAGCGAGAAAAATCAGCGTTTTCTGAAAGTCAGTAATTATTCTTTGAACAAAGCTCTTTAAGCTCCGCCACCGGGTATTTCTCCCAAGTGACGTTTTCGCCGAAGTTATCCCGCACAAACTGCTCCGTGCCGCCGTACGGCGCTTTGATGATCCTGCGTTTTCCGCTGTACTCCAGCATCAGCACCGCGCCCATTCTTCCCGAGAAAACCACCTCGTAAAGCCGCTGCGCTCCGGGATAGAGCTGGGTAATGCGTATGCCGTTTTCGTCCACCTTGTATGCGCCATAGTCCTCGTGGTACGCTCTGTTCTCATCGGTGAGGATCGCCTTTCGGCAGGTAGTCACATCAACAGCCTTGAAATCGTCATACAAGTCGAAGAACTTGTCCAGCGCCTTCTCCTCATCGCCATCACAATGCTGAAGAATGATGTACGCCCAACCCGCGTTAGCGCTGTATACGTCATTGTAGCGATGTGCGACATACTCATTCATATACCAGAAGCTGAGCGGAAACAGCCGCTCCTCGTCCGCGAGATGGTTGTATCTCTCACACGCCGAAAACCCCATCAGAAAGGTGTGGAGCTGTGTAATGCTCTTTCCGCCGATATACATACTCGGATTTTTCCTGAGCAGATCAATAATCCCGTAAATATTCATTGTGCGTCAGACAGCGTTAAAGCCTTGCTCGAGATCCGCTATGATGTCGTCAACGTTCTCAAGACCTACAGACAGCCTGATAAGACCTCCGTCAATGCCCGCCGCGACAAGCTGCTCGTCGGAGAGCTGCCTGTGCGTAGCAGACGCGGGGTGCAGCACACAGGTTCTGATATCCGCGACGTGTACCTCATTTGAAGCGAGCTTAAGGCTGTCCATAAACTTCACCGCGACAGAGCGACCGCCCTTTATCGAGAACGAAATAACGCCGCTTGTGCCGTTCGGGAGATACTTCTTCGCCAGCTCGTGACCCTTGCTGCCTTCGAGCGCGGGGTAAGTCACGAACTCGGTCTTGCCGGTGTTCTTGATGTACTGCGCGACCTTGAGCGCGTTCTCGCAGTACTGCTTCATACGAACGGCGAGGGTCTCCAGACCTAAATTAAGCAGGAATGAGGAATTCGCCGCAGGATAGCAGCCGAAATCTCTCATAAGCTGCATACGCGCCTTGGTGATATACGGCGCGGCGGGGTATTTCTCGGTGTAAACCGTGCCGTGGTAGCTCTCGTCCGGCTCGGTCATGCACGGGAACTTTCCGCTTGTCCAGTCGAATTTTCCCGAATCCACGATAACGCCGCCCACCTGAACAGCGTGACCGTCCATATACTTGGAAGTCGAATGAACGACTATATCCGCGCCCCACTCAAAGGGACGGCACAGAATAGGCGTAGCGAACGTGTTGTCCACAATAAGCGGAACTCCGTGCGCGTGGGCGGTCTTCGCCCACATCTCGATATCCAGCACGGTAAGCGCGGGATTTGCGAGCGTCTCTCCGAATACCGCCTTGGTATTGTCCTTGAACGCGGCGTTCAGCTCCTCCTCGGTACAGCCGTTGTCGACCCAGATGCACTCGATGCCCATTCTCTTGAGAGTAACGCCGAACAGATTGATAGTGCCGCCGTAGATCGACGAGCTTGCGATAAAGCTGTCCCCCGCCTCGCAGATATTGAGTATTGACAGCAGCGACGCCGCCTGACCGCTGGATGTACACATAGCCGCCGCTCCGCCCTCAAGCGCCGCGATTTTCTTCTCAACGCAGTCGGTGGTGGGGTTCTCAAAGCGCGAGTAGATAAGTCCGATAGTCGGGTCGTCAAATACCGCCGCCACATCGTTTGTGGAGTCGTAGCGGTAGGTGGTGCTCTGAACTATCGGCATAACGCGTGGTTCGCCGTTCTTGGGGGTATATCCCTCGTGTAAGCATTGTGTTTCGATTTTCAAAAATATCTCTCCTTTATTTATCGGACACGTCTCCGAAAAGTTCCTTAAGCGTTTCGACAAGCCTATCCATATCATCGTCCGTACCTATCGTAACGCGCAGATAGTTGTTTATGCGCGGCTTGTTGAACCACCGCACATAGATATCCTTGGTTTTCAGATACTCGAAAATATCCTTTGCCTTGCGTGTCTTGTGAGCGGCAAAGATAAAGTTCGCGGAGCTGTCAGGGATCACAAATCCCATCGAGCGCAGCTCTCCGGTCACTCGGTCGCGTGTTGCGATAACGCGCTTCAAGGTCTCGCGGAAATACCTCTCGTCCTTGACAGACGCTATTCCCGCCGCCTGCGCCACGCTGTCCACGGGGTAGCTGTTCATACTGTCCTTTGCCGCGTACACCGCCGCGATCGCGTCCGGGCTTCCCATAGCGTAACCCAGTCTCATTCCCGCCATGGAGCGGCTTTTGGAGAAGGTGCGCGTTATCACGAGATTTTCATACTCCGCAAGCAGCGGAATTGCCGTAATGTCGTCTTTCGCGAAATCAACATACGCCTCGTCCGCAATAACCATGCTGTCGGGGTTATTGTCAAGAATTTCACGAATAAAATCTCTCCCGCGTCCTATTGAAGTCGGGGCATTGGGGTTCGCGATCACGATACCGCCGTTCGGCACGCTGTAGTCCGCCGCGTTTATGTTAAAGCTCTCGTCAACGGGGATCTGCCTGAACGGGATCTTGAGAATATCGCACCACACGGTATTGAACGAATACGTTATATCCGGGAACAGTATCGGCTTCCCCGAATTGAAGAACGCCCTGAAACACAGCGACAGCACGTCGTCCGTGCCGTTTCCCGCGAATACGTTCTCCGGCTTTAAGCCGTGATACTCGGCGAGCGTCTCCACGAGTCCCGAGGACCTTGCGTTAGGGTACTTCTTAAGACTCGCCCCATCGAACTCCCGTATCGCCCGAATTACCTCGGGGGAGGGGGGATATGGGTTCTCGTTGGCGTTCAGCTTTACAAAGCCCGTCTTATTCGGCTGTTCGCCCGCAACATACGCATCTATTTTTATAAGATTGTCTCTCCAGCTCATCACATCGCTCCTAAAAAAATTCGGAGCGGAAACGCTCGGTCACCTCACCGACAACTCCCTGCCCCGAACTTATTCTTTTAAAATTCAGATGGAACCAATAAGGGACTTTTCCCCGTCATTACCTAAGGTCACCTCTAAAAACCTTGTTTGAGATAAAATCGCCAATAGCCGCATT
>CAYMTG010000034.1:0-15882 GCA_964393305.1 uncultured Ruminococcus sp. | reverse complement strand
ACTTCCCGAAGATGTTAATATGATTGGCTCCGACGAGGTGCGGCATGATGTCGCGCATACGGAGGAAATCCGACAGGCGGACGATACTCCCGGAGAATGGTTCGTATTCCTTGGAAAAGCGGGTAATTCAGGAACTGTCGCGAGGAAAAAAGACCGCGATGGCGAAATAAACGGCAAAAATCTTGAATTTTGCAATCACTTATTTTACGATGAAGTTCCCGGGTTTGACGTAGCCTTTGCGGAAAGTCTCGCAAAGCAGTTGAACGAGCGCGGTATAACCGACGTGTCGGAGGCTCGGAGGTTTGTCGATAACGCGGTTGATGAGCGTTCGGAATACATCGCAAGCCATAACGCGGAGTTGTCTGAAAACGTGTCATCGGTAACTCGCGGGGATACTCCCGGCGAAGAGAAACAGGCGGAGACCGCCGAAAGCGCGATACATTTCGGTCTGCTCGGAAACGGCATGACGGCATATGACACATCGAAAACCGACAAGGAAACAAACGATTATCCGACGGTCGCGCATATTTCCGATGAGGGGAATATCAAGTATTACACGGACGATTTGAGCGCGGACGATAAGTGGCTTATTGAGGAACAGGCGGCGGTGCAGAAAGAAAAATTCACCGAGGAATGGAACGCTTTGCCGATTGAAACGCGATATGAAAGGCTTCTGGATGCGGCAGGAGCACACCTGACAGACATCACAAAGAACAAACGCGACGGCGGTTTGTCAATGGAAGAAACGCTCGAAAAATATGAACATAGCGTGATTTTCAAGGACGAGGATTTTCCCGAAGCGATGAAAACCTTGACCGCATACCGCGTTGGGGACTTTTACGAGTTTTACGGCGAGGACGCGCATATTTCCTCGGAACTGCTGAGTTTGACCGAAACGACGCGGCAAGGAAAGCCTATGACAGGATTTCCGCAACACGCGCTTGGAGAATATGGCAGAGAGCTGGCACGATACGGCTATTATCTGGAAGTAGGTGACGAACGTGAAACAGAGGAAAACAACACCTCCAAAACTCCCGCCGAGCCTGTTATCGCGGACGGCACGGACAAAACCGTCTACAGCGAGGTGCGGCATCATGTCGCAACTGCGGAGGAAACGGCGGCGGAGATCCCTCCGCAAAACTACCGTTTTCCGGAGGACTTTGCCTATTCCAAAGGCGCAAAAGCAAAATACGAGGACAACATCGCGGCGATCAAAGCGCTGCAAAAGATAGAGCGCGAGCGCAGGAACGCGACGCCGCAGGAACAGGAGGTGCTTGCCCGATACAGCGGGTGGGGCGGTATATCCGACGCGTTTGACGAGAGCAAGGACAACTGGCACAGGGAGTATGTGGAGCTTAAAACCCTGCTGTCCGAAAGCGAGTACAAGGCGGCTCGCGCGTCAACGCAGACTGCTTTCTATACCGACCCCTACATTATAAAAAGCATATATGAGGGGTTGGAGCGTTTCGGCTTTAAGGGCGGCGTGATACTCGATCCGGCAATGGGAACGGGAAATTTCTTCGGAAATATGCCGCGGGAAATGGCGGAAAACAGCAGGCTTTACGGAGTGGAGCTTGACAGCATTTCATCCCGTATCGCAAAGCTGCTCTACCCCGCTGCCAACGTTCAGCACAAGGGCTTTGAGCAGACAAAATTCGATAACGGAACGTTTGACGTTGTTGTCGGAAACGTACCCTTCGGCGATTTCAAGCCGTATGACAGGAGCTATGACGATGAATATTACATCCATGATTATTTTTTCATCAAGTCACTGGATAAGCTGAAAGCGGGCGGTATCGCGGCGCTTGTAACGTCAAGCGGCACTTTGGACAAATTTGACAAAACGGCGCGTCTTGAAATGTACAGGCGCGCCGATCTTATAGGAGCGGTGCGTCTGCCGAACAACGCGTTCAGGACAGCGGGAACGGAAACGGTAACGGACATTCTTTTCTTTCAAAAAATTGAAAGGGAAAGAAATGTTGACGATATTCCGAGAAACGAGCTGCCCGATTGGATAACATGCGACGGCGTTAAGGTAAAAGGCACATGGCTCAACTGCAATACCTATTACGCAAACAACCCGGATAATATTCTTGGCGATCCGCAGATAGTCAGCGGTCGCTACGGTCAGGTAAATACCGTTTTGCCTTACGAAAGCGAGGATATTTCCGCACTGCTGCATGGCGCGGTTCAGCGGTTAGACGCGAAATTCTCCGCCGAGCCTACTGTAGACGAGCTGCCGGAGGACAATGCCGAAAAGAGCGGGATACCTGAGGGCGTTCGCCCGTTTACTTTTTTTGTTGACAACGGCAGGCTGTATTTTGCGGAGTCTGACAGCGCCGCCGAATACAAGACGAAAAGCCCGAAGGAGCGGGAGCGCCTTGCTGCTCTGTGCGGAATAGCCGAACAGGCTGACGAGGTGATAGCTCTCCAGCGGAAAGGCTGCACCGATGAGCAGCTTGCGCAGGCACAGAACGTTCTGAACGAGCGATACGATCAGTTTGTAAAAAAGTACGGCAATATCGGCGATCAGACAAACCGCCGCGCTTTTCGGGAGGATATCCGGGCGCCTAAGCTGAGCGCTCTGGAGATCGAGGTCAAGAGCAATAACAGCGAAAAAACGACCTACGCTAAAGCGGATATTTTTTCAAAGCGCACCGTAAATCCGCGCCGCGATCCCGATCACGCGGACAACGCTTTGGAAGCGATGCACATATCGCTTAATCTAAGGCGGCGTATTGATCTGCCGTATATGGCGCGGCTTTGCGGCAAAAGCGAGGACGATATTATCGCGGAGCTTGGCGATAATATCTACTGTGATCCCGCTAAAAACAACGGTGACAAATACAGCGGGTGGGAAACAGCCGAGGAATATCTTTCGGGGTACACAAAGCAAAAACTGGGGCTTGCCATGGTAAAAGCCGAGGAAAACCCCGAGCTGTTCTCCCGGAACGCAGACGCTCTGAAAGAACATCAGCCGCCGTTTGTCCATATTGAGGATATAGGCTTCCGGCTCGGCTCGATGTTTATTCCGCAGGAAATGTTCACGCAGTTCATGTGGGACACTTTCGACACCGCCAGCTATCACCGGGTAAAATCGGTGTTCGCTAAAGACCTGATATCCGCCGAATATGTTTCGGCGCTTAATGAGTGGCGTATCCCAAATAAAACCAAAGACCATAACGTCAAGGTTGATGAGATGTTCGGCACAAAGCGGCTCAACGCTTACGAGCTGACGGAGATGCTGCTTAATCAGCGGCGCGCGGAGGTCAAAGACAAGGTGCGGGACAGCGACGGCAGCGAAAAGTATGTGCTGAACAAAAACGAGACTATTCTCGCCCGTGAAAAGCAATCCAAAATCGAGAACGCTTTCCGCGATTGGGTAATGTCCGATCCCGCGCGGATCAAGACTATCGAGGACATCTACAACGACCGTTTCAACGCGATTACGCCGCGGACATATGACGGCGATTACATCACCATACCGGGCATGGCGCAGGGAATGGACTTGTATTCTCATCAGAAGAATGCTATAGCACGGTACGCGGCGGGCGGCTGCGGTCTGGTCGCGCATGAGGTCGGCGCGGGAAAGACGGCTTTCTCGGCGGCGCTCGGAATGTACCTCAAATCCATTGGCGCGATAAGCAAGCCTATGTACGTTGTACCGAACGCGGTCATAGGACAATTCGGCGAGGAATTTTTGAGGTTTTTCCCGGAGGCGAACATTCTTGTCGCGAACGAGAACGACTTTGAGAAAAACAACCGCAGACGGTTCCTTTCAAAAATATCCGCCGGAAATTACGACGCGATCATTATCTCGCAGTCGCAGTTCGAAAAGGTGCCGCTGTCTCTTGAAAGACAGGAGGAAATTTATGAAAGAAAGATAGAAGAGCTTACCCTCAGCATAGCGGCAATGAAACAGGATCAAGGCGGGAGGCTTTCGGTGAAAAAACTGGAGGGACAAAGGAAATCCCTTGAGAAAAACATCGAGAAGTTACGGGCGGCATTCAAGAAGGACGATTTTGTCACCTTTGAGGACTTGGGCTGCGATTATCTCATAGTTGACGAGGCGCACAATTACAAAAACCTTGCGCTGTTCAGCAAAATGCACAATGTTGCCGGAGTGAATACCGACAGCGGCTCTCAGCGAGCTTTCGACCTTGAGGGCAAAATCAGATATATGCAGGAGATCAACAACGGCGGCGGGGTTATCCTTATGACGGGAACGCCCATTTCAAACGCCATTTCGGAGATGTTCGTCTGGCAGTATCTGCTGCAGTATGACCGCCTGAAGGAAATGGGCATTGAATATTTCGACAACTGGGCAAGCGTTTTCGGAAAGATTACGCAGAGCCTTGAGGTCAAGCCCAGCGGCTCGGGCTTCAGAATGAGGACGCGGTTTTCGGAGTTCTGCAACCTCCCCGAGCTGTGTAATCTTTTCGGAGAGGTGACGGATATCGTTAAGACCGCCGATCTTGATCTGCAGCTCCCCGAAATCGAGGGCGGCAAGCCTAATATGATAATCTGCGAGAAATCTCCCGCGCAGGAGGAACAGACGGAGACAGGACTTGAACGCGCAAGACTTGTTGAGGAAAAAATGGTCAGCCCCGAGGAGGACAATATGCTCGCCATCTGCACCTACATGACGAAGGTGGCGCTTGACGGGCGCATACTTGACCCCGAAGCCGAGGATTACGAGGGCAGCAAGGTCAACGAATGCGTCAGAAATATCCTTGACACAGACCATAAAAATCCCGGAACGGCGCAGGTGGTTTTCTGCGACGGAAACACTCCGAACAACAACGCCTTTTCCGTTTACCGGGATATCAGGGACAAGCTGGTGAACTCCGGCGAATACAAGCCCGAAGAAATAGCTTTTATCCATGACGCGAAGAACGACAAACAAAGGCTTGAGATGTTCGCGAAGGTAAACGACGGCAAGATACGGCTGATAATAGGCTCGACCTCCAAGCTCGGAACAGGCGTGAATATTCAGCGAAACCTTATTGCGATGCACCACCTTGATGCGCCGTTCCGTCCCTCGGACATCGAGCAGCGCAACGGGCGCGGAATACGTCAGGGCAACCGCAATCCGGCGGTAAGCGTAAATTACTACGCTACAAAAGGAACGTTCGATACCTACCGCTGGCAGCTCCTCGAGAAAAAACAGCAGACAATATCTCAGATCATGTCCGGCAAGCCTGCGGCGAGAACCTGTCAGGACATTGACGAGGTCGCGTTAACGTTTGCTGAAATGAAAGCCGCCGCAACGGACAATCCGCTGATAGCGGAAAAGCTGACAGTGGATAACGAGGCGGCAAGGCTTACGCTGCTGAGAAACGATCACCGCGCGCAGCAGTCAAAGTTAGCGGAGGACATCGAAAAGATTTACCCCGAACGTCTGAGCAGGCTGAACAAACTGCGTGACAACGCGGTCGAGGACGCGGGAACGGTGAGGAAAAACCCGCTTACGGATAAGTTCCTCATAGAGATAAACGGCAGAACGTATACCGAACGTTCGGACGCGGGCAAGGCAATTGAAGCCTGCGCGGAGAAATACATGAAGAGCGGTGATGATTACAGCAGCCGCAAGGAAGCCTTTATAGGCAAGTTCCACGGCTTTGACATCGGAATAAGGCACGTCGGCAGCAATGAGATGAAACTGCTGCTGCGCGGGAAAAACACCTACAACACGGACTACTCGTTCAGCGGACTGGGCGCTCTTACGCGTCTGGACAATCTTTACTCGCGCGTTCCCGAGCAGCCGGAGCGCATACAGCGGGATATTGATCTCGCCAATGCTAACCTGAAGAGCGCAAAGGCTATGTACGGGAAACCGTTCGAAGGAGAGGAGGAGCTTAACAGGCTGCTTGAAAGGCAGTCCTTCCTTAACGCTCAGCTTGAGTTCGGGAGCGACAGCGGGGCGGAGCAGGAGATCGTTGACGAGAACGCCGATGACGAGGATGAGGACTTCTCGCCCGAAATGTAATTGAGATGAGGTGCGGCATCATGCCGCACCTTGTCAATCAGGAGGTAAACATGGAAACAAAAAAATCCGGCATTATCAATAAGGAAAAAATGCGGGGAATAGACTGGCAGATATACGAAAAGCTTGACGACGGCGTACACGTCAAGCTTGTCGGCACTAAAACCTATCGGCAGATATTTGATGAGCTGCGGGATCACCTGAAAGCTGTCGGATTTCTGGAAGATTTTAGCTTTGCACTTTCGGGGCGCATAAGCGACCCGGACAAACAGATACCGCTTAACACCTACGGATTTCATGCCGCTGCGGACTGGGGCGGCAGCGAGGGGATTGATGTAAATATCGGGCTTACCGTCGGAAACAAACAATTTGCGTTTGCAACAGGCAAAACTCTCTCGGAGGATATTGAAAGCTATCTGAAGATGAGCCGTATTGCCGCAGAATGTCAGCTTATGCTTAACGGCGGCGTAATGAGCATTCCCGAAGATACAAAAAGCAGACTGTTCCCTGCCGAAACAGCCGGCTGCATTACCCGTGTCATTAACGGAGAGGAACATATTATCAGGCTCACCGAAGAAGAGCTTAACAGGATATGGGACGAGGGGGATATGCTGAATACTGTCAATGACGTTGTTCATCGGCTCGGAGAACGTGAGGACTTTGCCGAAACGGCAGACCGCATAACCTCCGAAAAAGCGGACGTTATCCGTGAGATCGCCGAGAAATTCCGAAACGACCGAGGAATGGGCAGCAGTTATTGGTACGAGGTGGACGAGTATATTGATGAAAGAAAAAATGATCTTACACAGGCGGCGGACAAAGCTGCCGAACCTGACGATGAGGACTGCTCGCCGGAAATGTAATTGAGATGAGGTGCGGCATCATGTCGCACCTAAATTAACATTATACTCGCGGGGAAACCGTGGGAGAAAGCAGGTAAATATGTTTGTAGTTCAAGAGTTTAGCGGAAGTAAGTTCTATACGGACGATTTACAGAGGGCAGAAGAAGTTTATCTTGAAGCTTGCCAAAAAGGCAAAAGCGTTGAATTGCTTGAGGGCGAGGAGGGGGATTTTAAGATGATAAAGGCAAACATGAAATTTGTTGCACGTTGGAATGACAGACCCTGTCAAATCGGAGAAAATTTTCGTGATGAGGACGAAAAAATCATCGTCATGAATGCACCCGACTATGACACTGCAGTGCAGGCGTTCACGCACATTGTTGATGATTGGGAGGAAATGAACCGAATCGCAGGAGTAAACCCTACAGAGGGCGCTTATGATTTTACTGTCAAGTATGCCGACGGTAAAAATCTGGACATGGATTACTGCAAGGAATACAACTGCGAAGATTTCTGCGATCGGAACTACGAACCGCTAGGAGAAAGAAATGATGAGGACGAGGACTTCTCACCCGAAATGTGATTGTAAATCAGGTGCGGCATGATGTCGCACCTTTATATACGCACGAACAAGACAGCACCTTGAATGTGCGCCAAAAGCTATTGCGCTTTTTGAATGATTGTGATATAATAAACTCAGAGCGTTTATTATAGATCAAAATGTCCGACGCATCCGTTCACTTCGTTCGCTCCGCGCAAATCGGACAATTATATCATAAATTCGGCAGAATTTATGATAAAATAAAGATCACCTCTAAAATCAATAAGAAACATGATATGTGAATAAGGAGGAGCTTATGATAAATTCAGAAGCATTAGATGTATTCAGAAATTCTGAGCTTTTTATAAAGCGTGATGTACTTGCTGAATTAGTAGGTCATATTGATGGTTTTATAGCTAGGAATTATGAGTATCCCAAAATTGAAATGCCCAAAGAAATAAAAGATATACAGCGAGAGATACTGACAATGCAAGACAAGTTTTATACCGATGATGAAAAAGAATTAGAGTCTTACCTAGCCCGTTTGCAGGCTATAAAGTCCTATGTTTGGGAGCATACACCCAAACCGCACAAGTAAGATTTGATTTGGTTTTTGAAAGTGATCGCATTATGCGGTTACTTTTTGTTGGAGGAAAAAAATATGGATTACTCAAAATATTCAACCGCAGATTTCAACATTGCGTTTGAACAATACTACACCTCACTTACTTTTGAAAAGCACCCCGGCGCAAGACCTTGCGCTTATCTGCTCGGCGGACAGGGAGGCTCCGGTAAATCGACTTTGCATGAGCTTTATCTGCATAGAAATCCCAATACAATTATCATTGACGGAGATAGATTTAGAGAGCGTCATCCCAATTTTGAAATAATACAAAAAATGTACAATCAAGACGCGGCAAGCTTTACACAATCCTTTGTAAATAATCTGGTCGGCGCTTTAATTGAAAAGCTTAGCGATGATGGGTACAATCTCGTAATTGAAGGAACTTGCAGACGTTCTGATGTGCCCATGAAAACCTGCAATGACTTAAAAGAAAAAGGATATCGTGTCGAGCTTTCTGTGATGTGCACTGATGCCGGAGTTGCATGGCAGAGCACGATTGACAGATATAATGCTCAAAAAGCTCTTGGATATTGTCCAAGGGCTGTTCCTTTTGAAAAATACGAGGAAACGGTAAAAGCATTGCCAAATAATATTAGTACTCTGTTCAAAGCGGGAATTTTCGATGATATTACACTGTACAACCGCAAAAAAGAGTGCTTATACAGGTACACCGAACAGCCCAATGTTGATCCGGGCTGTATTGTTAAAGACAAACTATACGAGTTTTGTGACGAAGCTGACGAGAGCGAATCGAACGAAGAAGATGAGTTTGACTGCGAGATGTAACAACCGAGGTGCGGCATCATGTCGCACCTCTTAATATGCGCCCGAAAAGGTAACTACTCGAAAAGGCGCTCCACAAACAGCAAAACGGCAATTCTGCCCGGAAAGGCGGTGAAACGCAATGCCGAAAATAATTTACAAGCAGCAGCATTACGGCGAAAACAAGCGCAAATTCAGCGCGTCGCGAAATTCTCACTATGCCTTATATATCGGATGCAGAGAGGGCGTGCTGAAAAAGTCCGCCGAAGATAAAAGCAGCGAGCTGTATAATGAAACCCGGGAGCATATGGCGCGGCTTGTAAAGTATATGGGCGAACGCGAACACGCCGCCGGAAAGAACATCGACAAGAAAGCCGGGGAGAAATCCTCGGAAGAAATTGTCGCGTTTGACGAGCAGACGGAAAAGGGGCTTTTGCCGGAGCAGGAGCGGGAATACAACAACGAGCAAGTAATCGACGAGCAGGACAACGGACTTTTCGGGTATATCGGCGGCAAGTTCTCGGACGAGTATAATATACGTGATGTTCAAAGTTATGTCCGCAGGATCACCGAGGAACATAACGTGTTCCACAGCATATACTCGTTTACCCCCGAAAGCGCCGCCGAGGCGGGGCTTAACTCCCTTGTGGACTGGGAAAACTGGGTAAAGTACCACGTGAACGAAATTGCTCGTGGAATGAATATGAAAATAGAAGATATCGAATATGTTGCGGCTGTTCATTTGAAAGAGGGACAGCCGCACGTTCATATCGAGTGGTGGAACAAGGAGCAAGAGATATTCATAAACAAGGTTGACCCGCTGATCTGTGATTCCATTCGCATTGCCGCCATCAAATCCACGTTTCGCGAGGAGTTTGCCGAGCTGCACAACCGTGAGGACGCGCTTATAAAACAAATGCGAGGAATGATTTCCAACCAGACTGACAAAATGCTGACGGAGTTGGAGGCAGCTTCTGCCTTTGCTCCCGATAATTATACCGAAACGATCGCAAAGGCGATGAACCATATCGGGGATATTCTGCCAAAGCGGGGACAAATTCTTTACAAATATCTGCCCTCCGATGTAAAAGCTGAGATGGACAGGCTCACGCATTACATCATAGACAACAATCCGCAGCTCGCACAGGTTTACGAAAATATTCTTGAACTGCGCAGGCTGTACAACGAAATGCTCCACAGCGACGCCGGAGAGGGCAGCAGTAACTGGAGCAAATACAAGCTCGCAAAGTATTTCGGGCGGCTGAACGATGATATAGAAAAGGCTGTCGGAAATACATTGCTGAAAATAATAAAGCGGGAAAGAAAGGCGGGGCGGCAGCGGTTTACAGACGCGCTCGACGCTGTTCCGATACCGTCCGAGCCGGACGGGAAATTTCACAGTGAACGGTGGAAGGAATATTCGGAACGTGAAACGTTTGACCAAAAAATCCCCGCGAACGCGGGTGAAAGCAAATCATTTATCTATTGGTCGAAGAAATTCAAGGCGGCGCGTGAAGCCGCAAAGGAAAACGACTACGGCAAGGCTTTTGAGCTATACTCGGAAGAAGCCGGCGAGGGTAATGTTCTTGCGATATATGAAATAGCCGATCTGTATCGGCGCGGCTTAATCGGCGGCGATGACAAATCCGAGGAGCATTATTCCGCGGCGCTTGCGGGATTTCTCGAGGTTGAACAGACCGCTGAAAAAATGAAGCCGTATCTCCAATACCGTATAGGCAGAATGCATTACGACGGTTACGGGACGGAACAGAATTTTCCCGAGGCGTTCAAGTGGCTCGAATTATCCGCAAAGGGCGGCAGCCATCTCGCCGAGTATACCGTTGCAAAGATGTACCGTGACGGACGAGGAACGGAGCGCGATCCCGCAAAAGCCGCTGAATGGTTCGGCAAGGCGGCGGAAAGCGGGAACGCGTATGCGATGTACGCTCTCGCAAAGCTGTATCTGAAAGGAGATATTCCGAAAAATACCGCCGAAGCCATACGGCTGCTGAAGCTTGCCAAAAAAACCGATAAAGGCTTCTCCCCTATTGCGGACTATACGATAGGCGCGGCGTATATGTTTGACGAGGATGTAAAGGACAGAGAGCTTGCGGAGAAATATCTGACGCTTTCCGCGCAGGCGGGAAACGAATACGCGCAGAGCCTGCTTGACAAATCCGCCGCATGGCAGAGAACTAATATAACAGGTTTGCTGATGTCTGTATCAAATCTGTTGGAAGCCGACTCGCTTGACGGAGATAAGGGACTGTCTGCCGCAAGCGCGGCAATTTTCGGGCGCGGAGATTTGTCTAAAGAAGCTATCGCCGAGCTTATCTACAAACTGCAGGATAAGCAAAACACAGCGGAAATGTAGGTGCGGCATCATGTCGCACCTCAAAAATTATTGAAAGGAAAAAATTATGAACAGCAGCAGACAGCGATACAAATACAGTAAAGACGATTATTATCGGATAGCCAACGCTGACGGCGTGGCGGTAGCGCAGGCACTCGGCATGGAGATCGACGAGGGAAAACAGACTACCGCGCAAGCCGTTCACATAAAGAACAGCGGCGGCTTGTACATATTCCCGTCAAACAACTGGTACCGCCATTCCGATGGAGCAAAAGGCTTTCCTATCGACTTGGTTATGGATGTTTTGCAATGTGATAAGGACTACGCTATGGATTTCATAGCGAGAAACGTTCTTAACGGAATACAGCAGCTATCGCTGTATTCCCCTCCGAAACGTACCGTGAAAGAGGAAAGCCCCGTTGAATTTAAGGTGCCGGAACATGACATCAAGCCCAGCCGCGTTTTTGCCTATCTGATAAAGACGCGCGGCATTGATAAGGAAATAGTCGGCACGCTGATACAAAAAAAGATGATCGCGGAGGATGCGCAGAAGCACAACTGCTTGTTTTTCGGTCGCGATGAAAACGGCGAGATCAAGTCCTGCGCTGTTCGCGGAACAAGCTCCTACGTTCAGTTTCGCGGCGAGGTGGCGGGAGGAGATAAGTCCTGTTCGTTTGCGATGAAAGGAACGGGCGCAGCGCTCCGGCTTTTCGAGTCACCTATTGACGCAATGTCTCACGCTACATTCTCCAAGCTGCTCGGTAAGGACTGGACGGCAGACCACCGTCTCAGCACAAACGGCTGCGGCTATCAATCCGTATTCAAATATCTGGAACAGCACCCGGATATCCGGTCGGTTGTCATAAGCTTTGACAACGATGACGCGGGGAAAAAGGGAGCGCGTGAAACCGCCGCAAAGATAGCGCGGGATTTTCCCGACAGAGATTTGCGAGTTTCGACAGTGCTCCCGCGTGACAAGGACTGGAACGAGGAGCTGCAGGAGTTTCGCGACGCGGAAGTAAACGGCGTGGACGCGCGGCAGTTTGTGGCGGCAAAATACGCGTCGAAAGAACAGCGCGAAACCGAGCCGGAGCGCGATGATGAGGACGAGGATCTGGATTGTGAAATGTAATCCGGGTGGACATCATGTCGCACCCGCAAGATTTCTTTTTTCAGTAATTCCGCCGCCGCGTAACGGCGGCTCCGAGTATTCGGCAGGAATAGCGGGGTGTCCCCCGCTACTTAACACCGCGCCGCCAAAGGCGGCGCAAGTGGTGCAAACCACTTTTTGAGTGATTTACTTTTGAACCACGGTTTTTTGAAGGAGTGATTAAATGCAGCAAAAAAATTTAAGGCGCTCGGCATATTTTACTCAAGATATGCTTGACGAAATTCAGCGATATGCAGCTTCAAAGCATATTACTGCGAACGAAGCAATCAGGCAGTTAATTCGCCGAGGACTTAGCCTTCACACAATTGTAGACGAACAGGATACTGTGAGAAAATATATCCGCGACGAAATTGAAACCGTTCTTCCGATTGTGATCAAGCCGTATATGGAGCGCCTAATTAAAATGCAGGCGAACGCCACACGCTCGTCGGCTGCGTCTCTTATGGCAACGGTCAAGGTGCTGTCGGAAAACTACATTGACGATACTTCTCCCGAAGAGATACTCGCAAACGCCTTGCGGCTCGCCACGGCGATAACCAAAACCAAGCCCAAATCCGACGCGGAATATATGGCGGAAGCCAAAGAGTGGATTTCAGCCGACTTAGGCAAGCCGAACGAGGGAAGATAACAGGCGCGGTATCATGCCGCACCTAAAAGCTGAAAAATGTAAAACGCAGGTGCGACATCATGCCGCACCTTGTCAATCAGGAGGTAAAAATGGAACACAAGAACACAAAGAAGAATAAGGCAAAATTCGTATCGGAACAGCGCGGGGCAGTTCTTGCGATAACGCTCGGATTATGCGCCGCCCCCGCAGTCGGAATTTTTTTCCTTGTAAGATCGCTGACCGATAGCGCTTCGGAACAGATACCAAGCGCTCCGTCCTTATACTCCGATTACGGCAGCTCTTTACCGGGGATTTCCTCGGAAGAAAAAAACAATTCTGTTCCGTCCCCGTCAAGCAGTACGTCAATTCCGTATACGGGAACGCTAAACAGCGGCGGATCTGATGCCGAGCCGAAGCCGAATGACCATATTACACCACCTGATACCAACAGCGATTATGCTGTGACAATTCCATCGGAAGCTTCCGATATTGACGCAGGAAGCAGATCCCCGGCAGTGAGCGCTGCTCCCGAGACGCATACGACAAAAGCCGCCGTCACCACCGTTCCTCAGACCGCCGCTACTCCGCAGACTACCACCGCAAGGACTACCGGCAGTACGGCTTCAACGGCACGAGCGACGACAACGGCTTCTTCTGTAAGTACTTCATCGTATTACTTTTTTGGTGATGTTCCGGATCTTGAGTATGACCCCGAACCCGTTGAGGGGGTAATCGGCGATTTCTTTAGCTAAGGCAGCACGCAGAAACATTATGATTTTACTGTCGAATATGCCGATGATAAAAATCTGGACATGGATTACTGCAAGGAATACAAACCGATGGAAACAAACGACGAGGACTGTTCGCCCGAAATGTGATCGTAAATCAGGTGCGGCATGATGCCGCGCCTGTTCGTTTGACAAAGCAAACACACTGTGATATAATAGAAAGGAAACAACTATGGACGACAAAATGTGCAAGGAAATATTTTTTACCCGCGCCGAGATAGAGGACGCTGAACGCATAAGCTGCGACCAATGCTTTGAGCAGGTTGTGTTCGCCCTGAAAGACAAGGATCATGAGTTTTCACCGGGACTGACAACGGTTCTGGAATGCTTGGAATTCGCAATATCACAGGGCGAATTGCCGAAGCTCCCGCGCAGTTGGTGTTCCGATGTCGGAGCAGCGTTAGGCATTTCGTTTGATGATGAGATTTCCTATTACGATTACGAAACTTTTAAGGAGAGGCAGAACAAAATGCCGCCGCTGACAAAAAACGAATAGCACAGGTGCGACATCATGTCGCACCTGTTCCTTATATATGCGCAGACAAGGTACTCCCTTGAAAGCGCTCCAATACAGTTGCCTAAAAAAATCAGACAGAAGGTGCGGCATGATGTCGCACCTTTTCGTTTGACAATCACGGGAAAAAGGGGTATAATATGAAAAGACATAAAGCTGATCTGTTTGAGGGACTGCCGGAACACTGCACCGATGATGAGGAGTGCAGGCGATTATTAATAACTGTTCTCGAACGACTGAAATCTATCAAAAAGCCATTGTTTGATCCATCGGCAAAAGACGGCGGGCGCTATCAGTTTATTCAAGAATTTTACTACGAATTACTGTACAGGAATTACGCACGTGCTTATGAAACTCTCATATACATGGACAACTTTATAAATCTGTACAGCAGTGAAATGGTGGATATCCTTATGACAACAATATCTTCTTTGGTGGAGGAATAGTATGAAGCTTTTTCGTAACAAATCAAAGCGTGATGAAGAACAACCGATTTCAGAACACATTAACAATTGGTATTCTAATGCTGTCCAGCAGGTCGAGTATTTCTTTAACTGTGCCAAAAGTCCGCTTGAAAAGGTTCGTGCTTTTAATTACGCTATGTATGTCATTCGTGCTGAGTACATTGCTCAAACCAAAGCGCTTATTTTGCACCATGAATTCCCTCAAATTATACCGAATTTGTTTCCATACATATTTCACTCCGAGGACGGAACGGAACTCAACTTTGTTAAAGAAGAAAAGCAGCAAAGAATATCGCTCACTGACAACGTCGCAGTTACCGCATGGTCAATTGACAGGCTTGCGAATATCCTCCCGATAATTTATAGGGATGGATTTACTGCCGATAACAATCACAAAGCAAAATTTTACACGGAAGTAGACCTTACGACTGTCTATAATGGCAATCATTCCGTAAGCTCAGGTATATACTGCCAATCTGGTTTTATATATGCCGATGTATTTGATGTATCAAAGCTTTTTGATCATGTAGATACAGATGGCGAGTTTTGGATCAATCATCATACAAAAGAGCGATTGATCGATGTGTACGATATTCATATTGCTGTTTTATACGAAATAGCGCGGCGGCGATGGAATTACCTGAAAACTCTTGATCTTGAAACGGCGGATTATTGCCGCGATCACGCGGAAATATTCAGAAGAGATAGGGACTATTATACCATTGTTGCCGGAACAACGGGAACGGGCAAAAGCAGCTTTCTGGGCGCAATGAGCGCGGACAGGCTGCATTGCGGCTGCTTACTCCCGTACAACGCGGACAGACGCACCTTGGAACTGCTTTTTGAGAGACGCGAGAACATAATCGAAGAAAGCTTTCTTGTAAGCAATACATTCACGCGAGTCCGTGAAGCTAAGAAACATCGATATTTCGTAAAGATGTATTATATCGGGCTTGACAGCGCAGACGAGTGCATAAGGCGAACAAGAAATAATCCGTCAAGAAACGGATTAAGCGAACAATCTATCCGCTTTAATTTTGAGGCGAGGATCGAATGCCTGTTTGCGGTTCTGCCATATTGTGATGAGGTGGACTTTTACGATAATCTGAACGGGTTCAGAAAGGTTGCCGAACTACGCAACAGAGACATACTTCCTACAGGCGAGCTTTTCCCGGATTGGTTTAACGAAATTCACCAACATTTTTTGAAATTCCACGATCAGATTTATG
>CAYMTG010000033.1:5358-16792 GCA_964393305.1 uncultured Ruminococcus sp. | reverse complement strand
CTGCCGACGAAGCAAGGCTTGATGCCTTGCGAGGAGGTTTGACGCAGCAGACGGTAGCATTTTCTGCGAAGCAGATAATGCGGCTATTGGCGATTTTATCTCAAACAAGGTTTTTAGAGGTGACCAATAGGATAAATCTTCCTATTCCCCAAAATGATAGTTCTATCAGCAAAAAGCATTATACATTGGAAATAGAATGTGTTAAAATATTAACAAAGGGGTGATCACACCTTTTTAAAAATATAACTTAGGCAAAGATGTCCCCCGCTCGCACCGGACGCTCCGGCTCTAAGGCGGCGGGTGCCATTTTGGGTAGCCCACGTTGCCCTTTGCCACGTTAAATGACGGGGCAAATCCCCTCATTGAAATCATCAAAAGGAGAATGACTTATGAAGCACGAAATTGTTGACAGCAGCGAGAAGTTTGAAGCCGCTCTTGCAAGTGTACGCGAAGCTCAAAAGAAGTTTGCGGAGTACACCCAAGAGCAGGTTGACAAGATTTTCCTCGCGGCAGCCACCGCAGCAAACAAGCAGAGGATTCCGCTTGCGAAAATGGCGGTTGAAGAAACCGGAATGGGAGTTGTTGAAGATAAGGTAATCAAGAACAATTATGCCTCCGAATACATTTACAACGCATATAAGGACACCAAAACCTGTGGTGTTATTGAGCGTGATGAAGCATATGGCGTAACAAAGGTCGCAGAGCCTATCGGCATAGTCGGCGCGGTCATCCCCACCACCAACCCCACCTCCACTGCGATCTTCAAGACGCTTATCTGTCTTAAAACCAGAAACGGTATTATTATAAGTCCTCACCCCAGAGCAAAGAAGTCCACTATTGAGGCGGCAAAGGTCGTATATGAGGCTGCTGTAAAGGCGGGCGCTCCCGAGGGCATTATCTCGTGGATTGACGTTCCATCACTTGAGCTCACCAACCTCCTGATGAAGGAGTCGGATATAATTCTTGCAACCGGCGGTCCGGGTATGGTCAAGGCGGCCTACTCCAGCGGGAAGCCGGCCCTCGGCGTCGGCGCGGGCAACACACCGGCTATCATTGACGAGACCGCGGATATTCTTCTCGCAGTTTCCTCGATAATTCACTCCAAGACATTCGATAACGGTATGATCTGCGCTTCCGAGCAGTCTGTAATCGTTTCGTCCAAGATCTACGATAAGGTAAAGAAGGAGTTTGAGGCTCGCAGCTGCTACTTTCTTAACGATAAGGAAATCGCTAAGGTACGCAAGACTATCCTTATTAACGGCGCTCTTAACGCTAAGATCGTCGGTCAGTCCGCGTTCAAGATAGCTCAGCTTGCAGGTGTAAAAGTCCCCGAGGACACAAAAATTCTCATAGGCGAGGTAGAGAGCGTTGACATCTCTGAGGAGTTTGCTCACGAGAAGCTCTCCCCCGTTCTTGCTATGTACAAGGCAAAGACCTTCAGCGACGCGCTTGACAAGGCGGAGCATCTTATCGCGGACGGCGGTTACGGACACACCTCCTCCCTCTACATAAACGCCGTTACCGAACGCGAGAAGATCGCGGAGTTCTCCGAGAGAATGAAAACCTGCCGTATGCTCATCAATACCCCATCGTCTCACGGCGGTATCGGAGATCTTTACAACTTCAAGCTGACTCCATCTCTCACTCTCGGCTGCGGCTCATGGGGCGGCAACTCGGTTTCTGAAAACGTCGGTGTAAAGCACCTTATCAATATCAAGACCTTGGCTGAGAGGAGAGAGAATATGCTGTGGTTCAGAGCGCCTGAAAAGGTATACATCAAGAAGGGCTGTCTGCCCGTAGCTCTTAGCGAGCTGAAGAACGTACTCGGCAAGAAGAGAGTATTCGTTGTAACCGATGAATTCCTCGCAAAGAGCGGATTCATTAAGCCCATAACTGACAAGCTCACAGAGATGGGTATCGCTTACACCACATTCTCCGATGTAGAACCCGATCCCTCCCTTAAATCCGCGCAGCTCGGCGCTGAATCCATGAGAAGATTTGAGCCTGACTGCATCATAGCGGTAGGCGGCGGCTCCGCTATGGACGCGGGCAAGATTATGTGGGTACTATACGAGCATCCCGAGGCGGACTTTATGGATATGGCTATGCGCTTTATGGACATCAGAAAGCGTATCTACACCTTCCCCAAAATGGGCGAAAAGGCCTACTTCATCGCGGTACCTACATCTGCGGGTACCGGCTCGGAGGTAACGCCGTTCGCGGTTATCACAGATCAGGAAACAGGCATTAAGTACCCTCTCGCGGACTATGAACTTCTGCCTAAGATGGCGATCGTTGATCCCGACCTGATGATGAGCGGTCCTAAGGGTCTGACCTCCGCTTCCGGTATCGACGCGGTTACTCATGATCTTGAAGCGCTTGCTTCCGTAATGGCTACCGATTACACCGACGGACTTGCAAAGCAGTCCCTTAAGATGATTTTTGAATATCTTCCCAGAGCATACGACAGCGCTCCCTCGAGAGACGGAAACGAAACTCCCGATCCCGTGGCACGTGAGAAGATGGCAAACGCAGCTACAATGGCGGGTATGGCATTCGCGAACGCTTTCCTTGGCGTATGCCACTCCATGGCTCACAAGCTCGGCGCTTTCCATCACCTCCCTCACGGCGTTGCGAACGCTCTGCTGATCGACGAGGTTATACGCTTCAACTCCAACGAGAAGCCCCCGAAAATGGGTACATTCTCCCAGTACGATCACCCCAAGACCCTCGCAAAGTACGCTGAGGTAGCCGCTGAACTTGGCTGCAAGGGCAAGACTGACGAGGAGAAGGTCGAGGCGATGATCGACAAAATCGATGAACTCAAGGACAAGATCGGAATACGCAAGACAATAAAGGACTACGGCATTGATGAAAAGGACTTCCTCGACAGACTTGACGCGATGGTTGAACAGGCGTTTGACGACCAATGCACGGGCGCTAACCCGCGCTACCCGCTGATGAGCGAGATTAAACAGATGTATCTGAACGCATACTATGGAAAAACAACCAAGCTTGTTTAATTTAGGGAGGGATTTGTTATGACAGACAAAATTATTGCCGTTCGCACTCGCAAAACCATTTTTCGTGAAGGAGATACCGTTGTCAAGGTATTCGATAAGGACTACGCCAAGTACGACGTACTCAACGAGGCGCTTAATCAGGCTCGCGTTGAGAATATCGGGATTAACGTTCCCAAGATAATTGAAGTAAAAACAGTTGATGACGGGAAGTGGGCCATTGTTTCCGAGTATATTCCCGGAAAAACTCTCTCCCAGCTCATGAAGGAAAACCCTGACAAAAAGGACGAGTATATAGAAATGCTCGTAGATCTTCAGATCAAGGTGTTAAGTCTTTCCTGCCCCATGCTCAACAAGCTTAAGGACAAGATGAACGCTAAGATCACCGCTGCCAATCTCGACGCGACCGTGCGCTATGAGCTTCATACCCGACTTGAAAGTATGCCCAAGCACTCCAAGGTTTGCCACGGCGACTTCTGCCCCGCCAACATCATAGTCAAGGACGACGGAACTCCGTATATCATCGACTGGGCGCACGCTACACAGGGCAATGCGGCTGCCGACGCGGCGAGGACATATCTCGTATTCTACCTTAACGGCGACGAGGACGCCGCCGAAAAATATATGCAGCTGTACTGCGAGAAGAGCAAGACCGCAAAGCAGTATGTTCAGAAATGGCTCCCGATCGTGGCAGCTTCACAGTCGGTCAAGGGCAACCCCGAGGAGCGCGAGTTTCTGCTCAATTGGGTAAATGTTGTTGAATACGATTAATATTAAACGGAGGATTTACTTATGAAAGTTACAGTATGTATTGGAAGCTCCTGCCATCTCAAGGGATCCAGAGGGGTCGTTGAGGGATTGCAGTCTCTCATAGCCGAAAACTCTCTCCAGCAAAAGGTTGAATTGGGCGGTACTTTCTGTATGAATAATTGCCAGAACGGCGTCTGCGTTACTATCGACAACAAGACCTTCTCGGTATCACCCGATACCGTGGAGGATTTCTTCAAGACCGAAATTCTGGCTAAGGTTTAATCCCTAGGCAATCACTCGATTAAGAAATACTTCCGACAGGCCGTCTGTACCCGTTTTATTGCTGTAATTTTTGATTATGGTGTAGGTATGCAGACGGCTAAAGCGGGATTTACAGATACTTTATTCATTTTGAAGGAGCTTTGATATGGCGGACTTTTTGAAGCTGAAAAAATCGAACTGCAAAAACTGCTACAAGTGTATCAGGCACTGCCCCGTAAAATCCATTAAATTCTCGGGAAACCAAGCAAACATTATAGGCGACGAGTGTATCCTCTGTGGTCAATGCTTTGTTGTCTGTCCTCAGAACGCAAAGGAGATTGCCGACAGCACAGAGCGCGTAAAGTATTTTATAAGCTCCGGCTGCAAGGTGTATGCGTCGGTTGCCCCCTCCTTTGTCGCGAACTACGAAGGAGTGGGTATAGAATCAATAAGAAAGGCACTGAAACAGCTCGGCTTTGAGGACGCGGAGGAAACAGCGATAGGAGCTACTATCGTAAAGCGCGAGTACGAGCGGCTTATTATTGAGGACAAGCGCGACGTGCTTATCTCATCCTGCTGCAACTCCATAAATCTGCTGATTCAGAAGTACTACCCCGAGGCGCTGCAATATCTCGCGGACGTCCTGTCCCCGATGCAGGCACACGGTCAGGACTTGAAGAAGCGCTATCCCGGCTGCAAGGTCGTATTCATCGGTCCTTGCGTCTCCAAAAAGGAAGAAGCGACGCATTATCCCGAGTATGTTGACGAAGTCCTCACATTTGAAGAGCTTACCAACTGGTTCAAGTCTGAGAATATAACGCTTGAGAGGAATATTGACTCCAACAACCAAAGCCGCGCTCGCCTCTTCCCCACCACGGGAGGAATTATCCGTACTATGAAGGAACGCGACCCCGATTATACATATCTGGCATTTGACGGTGTGGATCACTGCAAGGAGGCGCTTGATGAGATCCTTGAGGGCAAGCTTCACCACTGCTTTATCGAGATGTCGATCTGTGCGGGAAGCTGCTCAAACGGTCCTGTTATGGAGAAATACAAGCAGTCGCCTGTTGCGTCCGCTCTCTCTGTCAGCAGGTACGCGGGGCGCGAGGATTTTGTGGTCGACCAGCCCGCCAAGAAGGAGCTTCACAAGAATATGACGATCATAGACACCAAGGCGTCTGTTCCGTCCGAGGAAGAGATCACGGCTATTCTTCGTAAAATGGGCAAAATACGTCCCGAGCAGGAGCTTAACTGCGGCTCGTGCGGCTACAATACCTGCCGCGAAAAGGCTATCGCTATCTACAGAGGAAAGGCTGATATTTCCATGTGTCTGCCCTACCTCAAGGATAAGGCGGAGAGCTTCTCCGACAATATCATCAGCAACTCGCCAAACGCGATTTTCGCGCTTAATGAAAATCTGGAGATCCAGCAGATCAACAAGGCGGCGCTCAAGCTTATGAACATCGCTCACGCATCCGATGTTATGGGTGAACAAGTTATACGTATACTTGATCCCGCAGTATTTATCGAGGCTATGAACTCCAATAAAACTATCCGTGACAAACGCTCGTATCTGTCCGACTATGACAAATATGTCGAGCAGACAGTGATATATGACTCGGAGTACCATATTATCATCTGCATTATGCGCGATGTTACCGATGAAGAAAAGGCTAAGGTACGCAAGGAGAACGTCGGCAAGACAACCGCTGAGATCGCCGACAAGGTTGTAGACAACCAAATGCGTATAGTACAGGAAATAGCTTCGCTTCTCGGCGAGACCGCCGCGGAAACGAAGGTTGCGCTTATGAAGCTGAAGGAGTCGATCGCTGATGAATAATCTTTGTGCAGATGTCGGCTGGAAAAGCCTCAATCATGTAGGCGAACAGCTTTGCGGCGACCATATCGAGATTATCGAGACTAACGATGATTCAATGGTTCTGGTGCTTGCGGACGGCTTGGGAAGCGGTGTTAAAGCTTCTATCCTCTCCACGCTGACCTCCAAAATCATCGCTACTATGACCTCTCAGGGCATCGCCCTTGAGGAATGCGTTAAAACAATCGCAGCTACCTTGCCGATATGCAAGGTGCGCGAGGTGGCGTATTCCACATTTACGATAATAAGGCTTATTCATAATGAAGAGGCCGAGATTATATGCTATGACAACCCCGACGTAATAATGTACCGCGACGGAAAGCTCAATGAGATTCCGCTGGAGAATATGAATATCGAGGGGAAGATGATCCACAAAGCGCGGGTAAAGCTTCAGGAGAACGACACGTTTATTGCGATGAGCGACGGGTGTATTCACGCGGGAGTCGGTATGTCGCTGAACTTCGGCTGGGAACGCAAGGATATTGCGGAGTTTATGGAAACGCTGACCGACGTGGGCTTCACCGCGAAAACCCTCTCCACAGTACTTACCGACCAATGTCTGAAGCTGTACGGCGGAAACCCCGGCGACGATACCACGGCGCTTACCGTTCGTATCCGTGCGAGAAGCCTTATCAACCTGATGATAGGTCCTCCCTCCGACAGAAATGACTGCGACAAGATGGTTTCCCTATTCCTCTCAAAGGAGGGCAAACGAATAGTCTGCGGAGGCACTACCTCCACTATAGTGGCACAGTATCTAAACAAGCCGATAGTTCCAAATCTGAACTACTTCGACCCCGAGATCCCGCCCACCGCGACCATAGAAGGCATAGACGTTGTGACAGAGGGCGTTATCACGATTAACCGCGTCAATGAGTACGCCAAGGACTACCTCGCCAATAACGAGAGCTACAAGCAATGGAATTACAAACAGGACGGAGCCGCTATAATCTCGCGTATGCTTTTTGAGGAAGCGACCGACATCAACTTCTACGTCGGAAGAGCGGTCAACCCCGCTCACCAGAACCCCAATCTTCCCATTAACTTCAACATCAAAATGCAGTTGGTAAACGAGCTGTCCGAAAGCCTTAAGAAGATGGGAAAAAACATAAAGGTAAATTATTTTTAAAGAAGCAAAGGAGAAAAACTTATGGTATCCGTGCAGAACAACGGTCAGAAGCTTTACAAATTTGACACTCAGGTACAATACCTTAAATATAAGGTACTCAGGGAAGTTGCCCGCCAGGCGTGGGCAGGCACTCTTTTTGACAAGGTACTTGATATTCCGAAGATCATCGTACCCGGCAAAGAGCCCACGATGCGCTGCTGCGTCTACAAGGAGCGCGCTATTCTCGCGGATCGTGTGCAAATCGCGATCGGCGGCGACAAGAGTAATCCCAATGTAATCGAAGTAATCGAGACCGCTTGTGACGAGTGTCCTATGGGCGGCTATGAGGTCACTGACGCTTGCAGAGGCTGTCTTGCGCACCGCTGCCAGGATTCCTGCCGCAAGGGCGCTATCACGTTCGACAGTAACCAGAAGGCACATATCGACAAGACCAAATGCGTGGAGTGCGGCTTGTGCGCAAAGAACTGCCCATATTCCGCTATTATGAACTACAAGCGTCCTTGTATGAGCGCCTGCAAGGTAAAGGCTATCTCAATGAACGAGGACAAGGCTGCGAAAATCGATAACGACAAGTGCATTTCCTGCGGAGCATGCGTATATATGTGTCCGTTCGGAGCAATTACCGACAAATCCTTTATCGTAAATGCCATTGATATGATCCAGCGCAGCGAAAACAACACCAAATATAAGGTATACGCTGTTGTAGCGCCTGCTATCGGTTCTCAGTTCTCCTACGCAAAGCTAGGACAGGTAATTAGCGGTATCAAGAAGCTCGGCTTCCATACCGTTGTAGAAGCGGCTCTCGGTGCGGATATGGTCTCCATGATGGAGAGCAAGGAGCTTGCCGAGAAGGGCGACTATATGACCTCAAGCTGCTGTCCCGCGTTCGTTGACTTTATCCACAAGAACTTCCCCGATATGGCGGATCACATCTCCTCCAACCTCTCCCCTATGGCTACCATCGGACGCTACATAAAGTCAACCGATCCCGATTGCAAGATAGTATTCATAGGTCCTTGCACCGCCAAGAAGATGGAATTCCAGAAGGAGACCGTTCGTCCGTATATTGACTGTGTGATTACCTTTGAGGAGCTTCAGGCGCTGTTTGACAGCAAGGATTTCGATATCCGCGAGCTTGACGAGGATATTCTCGACAACGCAAGTTATTTTGGAAGGATCTTCGCCCGCAGCGGCGGTCTGCGTGACGCTGTTGTTCAGGCTCTCAAAGAGCAGGATCTCGGCGACTTCGAGCTTAAAGCTGTTTCCTGCGACGGTATCGAGGAATGCAAGGCTGCGCTCCTCAAGAGAAGCAAAAACCTCATTGACGCTAACTTCATCGAGGGAATGGCATGTGTAGGCGGCTGTATCGGCGGAGCAGGATGCCTCACTCACGGCGAAAAGAACAAGGCGGAGGTCGACAAATACGGCAAGGAAGCTCTTGAAAAGACGATTTCCGAGGCAGTATCCGTAGTCAAGCTCCCCGACCACCACTAACCTTTGAATTGCACAAAAAATCGGGCAAGCAACCGCTTGTCCGATCTTTTATTACCATGAAATCCAAAAGAAATCAAATCAATCTGTATCAATATCCAAATTATCAGACATCTTTTTAACAATACCGGACATCTGCTCAATCTCCTCATCCGTCAGCCCATTGGTCATCTTCTTCTGGATTTTCTCGATAGAAACGAGCATCTTCTGATATATCTTTCTCCCCTTGTCGGTAATGGCAACGTGCGTCTCACGACGATCAATATCGTTCTTCATACGGGAAACAATACCATCACGCTCCATACTGCGCAGCGTAATACTGATCGTGGGCGCCTTGAGATTAGTGATCTTCACAAGCTCAAGCTGTGTCAAGCTCTCATTCTCGCACAATGAATTCATTATATTGCGATACGAAGGTCGAATACCGATCTTATCCATTTCTTTATATACAGCGGACGCAAAGAGGAAACTCGCCCTGTTTACGCTCTCAATAGACGGATCACTTTTTACCAACAACTGGTTATAATCTGTTGCCTTAACTATGTACTTACCTCTTGTTCTCATAACTTCTTCTCCTTACCATTAATCCAATTCTAAAGGTAATCTCTAAAAACCGCAAAATATCGTTTCTATGTTTTCCTTTGCCCCGCTGCGCGTGGTAAAGGAAAACTGAAAAAGCAGTTTTTAGAGGTTCCATGAATTTTATTTCTATCTTTGTTGTAGAATATGAAATATCCCATTAGATATATTATACCAAATTTTTTGAAAATTGCAAGTGTTTTTTTATGAAAAATATGTGAAATTTTTATTATTAAACATTTTGCCTTTGGAAATATATTAACTAATCTTCGCAAATCTTATCCACTGTTTTAACGGAAATTAGCATAAAACACGCAGAGCTAAACTTCCCCGCGTTTAAGGCAACACCGCGCAAAGACCGCGCTCCGCGCTTTGCACGGCATTTGCTTGCATCTTTTCCGTCATATTGCACAAAAGCTCCTTGAAATACGTCAGTATTCCTGCGTCGCTTTTGCACAATCTGACGAAAAACCTGCTGGCGCAACTGCCGTACAATCTTCGTGCGGTGTTGCCTTAAATCGCTTCGTTTGCGCTGTACGCATTGGCTAATATGCTCTTCTTGCAATCAGATAATAAAGCAAAAGCATCCCGAGCGCCCTATGCTCGGGATGTTTTGATCATTCTCTCTTGGCATTTATGAAATTCACCGTCTTGGAGAATGGGTTATAGACAATATCCCAACAATCGTCATATGTCAGGAAGTACTCGTTCTTGTAGTACAGCGGTACAAAAGCAGAGTTATCAATCAGCATCTGTTCCGCTTTTTTGAACAGTTCGTCGCACTCCGCAGGATCCGCCGCCTCATTTGCTTCATTTAACAAACGGTCATACTCCTCGTTGGAATATGCCCAATAATTTGCCGAATTGTTGCTGCTGAACTGCTCAAGATATGCAGCGGCGCTGTTGTACTTACCCGCCAGTTCCACCATAGCGATCTCGTAGTCTCCGCTTTGAAGCCGTTCGTTATATTTGCTGTCGTCCAACTGCTCCACAACACAATAAAATCCGAATTCTCTCTGCCATTCCTGCAGGATATAGGAGATCGCATTCGCTGCAGCGGCATTATTCACGATGATCCTAACACCGGTAAAAAGATTTGTGCTGAGCTTGGATTTTTCTTCCTTAAAAAGCTCTTGAGCCAATTCGCTGTCGTATTGCGGTAAATCAGGCACGCCCACTGTCTCTCGAAAGCTATTTTCACCGGAAAGCACCTGCTTTGGCACAATCCCATCCGCCGCCTCAAATTCGGACAATGCAGACATAACTTCATTGCGATCAATTGTGAGCGTCAGCGCCTTCAAAAAATCCTCATGCTGAAACAGCTCAAATTCCCGATTAAACACAATTCCGCAAGTTACATTACAGAATTCCTGCGAAATTATATCTTTATTTTTAATAGTCTTTATTTCCTCATTTGAGACCGACACGCAGTTGGTTACACCATCGAGGAACTCGCTGATAAAATTCTCCTTATCATCGATGAAGTATGTGAGTCCCGACGGTGCAATATCGTGATACTCCGCATTCAGCGAATTTCGTCCCAAAAGAATGTTGTTAACGTCCGAGGATGAATATGGATCGTAATTCCATCTTTTCACGTAGAACGCACCGTTAGAAGCCGTGCATTTGGCGGACAGACCGTATTTGCCATGCGTAGTACTGAAGAACTCCTCATTACACGGCATAGCGGGCGGTTCCGCAAGCAGAGCCAGAAAACGCGGATTAGGATAATCAAGAGTTATTTCCAGTTCAAATTCGCCCTTTTCCACAACCCCTATCGAGGACGGCGATAATTCGCCTGTATACACCCTCGATGAATTCTTGATACAGTAATAATCACTCGCCCTTGGCGCCCCTACAAGCGAATCAAACAGCCTTTTAAAGCCATACACATAGTCCTTTGCCGTGCATTGTGCTTCAAATCCGCTTGCGCTTATCCAATATATATCCTGCCTTAGCACAAAATTGTAACTCAATCCGTCCTCGGAAACCGTATAGCTCTCCGCTGCGCCGCAACCTACCGAGCCGTCAGCGTTGTTCGCCATAAGTCCCATATACACATTTTCGATAATGGTGTTGGAATTCAGGTCATTCGCCTGCTGCGGATCCAGTGTCTTGGGGTTTCCGGAAATGCTGTATTTAAAAACTTTGTCTCTGCCATCATCGCCGCACGCGGAAAAAGTCATTGTAATCCCCGCTGCTGCAATACAGGCGACTATTTTTTTTAGTAGATTTATTGTAATCGCTCCCTTGCTGAAATGCAGAAGCAATACCGTGCAAAACAGCAATCGGATTTACACGGCATTGCCTGTTAGTCTGTTGTAA
>CAYMTG010000033.1:0-5258 GCA_964393305.1 uncultured Ruminococcus sp. | reverse complement strand
TACCGTGCAAAACAGCAATCGGATTTACACGGCATTGCCTGTTAGTCTGTTGTAATGATTTTAGAGGTGACCTTCATTAAAAACGGCGTATTTCATAATTCAAACGTTATTGCTGTCTGTTCGGAGAGACTTTTCGGAACGTCGATAAGACGCTGATTTTTACTGCCGCGGAAGGCAAGCGAGAGCGACCGCTCACCGAAAATAAACCTCCCGTCCACCAGTACATCCAGTATGGATAAAAGCTTCCCGACGTATTCTTCGGTTTTCGACTTCTCCAGAAGCTCCTCGAACGTCCAGCCGCTGTAGCACATCAGGTTCATTCCACGCTCTTTGAACTTTACGCCAAGCGTATACAATGCCTCCGCCTGACAAAACGGCTCCCCCCCCGAAAACGTCACTCCGCTCTGGAGCGGATCCTCGACACACTCGGAAAACAACTCGTCGGTATCCACAACTCTTCCCCCTGAAAAGGAGTGGGTCTCCGGATTTTGACAACCCGCGCAGTGATGCGGACAGCCCTGCACAAATACCACATACCGCAGTCCCGGTCCATCCACTATAGATTCGCAAACCGTCCCTGCTATATTGATTTTCATTGTAATCTTCTTGTTATTTACCGGAATTTAAAAATCTCATCGGACGCTGAACTCTGTCAATAACAACTTCATCGTCCTCGTGGCGGTGACACTTCGGGCACTCGTCGTCGATTATTCCGGTAAATCCGCAGCACGGGTCACGGTCAATCGGGTGGTTGATTGCGCCGTAGCCAATGCCCTGCTCTTTCATATAGCGCACAATTTGCTCGAAAGCGTCCAGATTTTTCAGCGGATCGCCGTCAAGCTCAACATAGCTGATATGACCGCCGTTTGTCAATTCGTGATACGGTGCTTCGATCTTGATCTTTTTAAACGCGCTGATATTGTAATATACCGGCACATGGAAAGAATTAGTATAATAGTTCTTGTCGGTAATACCCTCGATCTTGCCATAGCGCTTCTTGTCGATTGCGATAAACCGCCCGGACAGACCCTCCGCCGGAGTGGCAAGCAAGCTGAAATTAAGTCCGGTTTCAGCGCACTTGTCGTCGACTCTCTTTCTCATATGAGAAACGATCTCAAGACCCAGCTTCTGTGCTTCCTCGCTCTCGCCATGATGTACTCCGATAAGCGAGATCAGGCACTCCGCAAGTCCGATAAAGCCAACTGACAACGTACCGTGCTTAAGGATCTCACCCACGGTATCGTCCTCGGAAAGCTTTTCGGAATCGATCCAAACGCCCTGTCCCATCAGGAACGGATAGTTCTTCACCTTCTTGCGGGACTGTATCTCAAAACGCTTGAGCAGCTGATCGAACACCAGATCCATCATCTCATCCAGCTTATTATAGAACAGATCAATATCCTTATTCGACTCAATTCCCAGTCGAGGGAGATTGATGGTGGTGAAGCTCAGATTTCCGCGCCCTGTTACTATCTCACGAGACTTATCATAATTGTTGCCTATAACACGTGTTCTGCATCCCATATATGCGATCTCGGTGTTATAGTCGCCCTCCTTGTAGAATTGGAGGTTAAAGGGCGCGTCTATAAAGCTGAAATTCGGGAACATTCTCTTTGCCGAAACACGTATTGCCAGCTTGAACAAATCGTAATTCGGATCTTCTTTGTTGTAGTTGACGCCCTCTTTTACTTTAAAGATGTGAATGGGAAAAATCGGAGTTTCACCGTTGCCCAGACCGCTTTCGGTAGCAAGCATAACGTTCTCGCATACCATTCTTCCCTCCGGGGAAGTATCGGTACCGTAGTTTATTGATGAGAAGGGGTTCTGCGCCCCGGCACGCGAGTTCATAGTATTGAGGTTATGGATAAGAGCTTCCATCGCCTGATAGGTGGCACGGCTCGTCTCATTCTCCGCAAGCTTCTCCGCCTCGTCCTGAAGCTTGGAGAACTTATCGCCGAACTTCGGAGCAAGCATATCCCATTCCTTGCTCTTATAATCGTCATTGTTCTTAAGCTTCGGTTCAAAACCACACTCCCGCTCAATCTTATCACGAGTTTCATTAAGCATATTGAGAACGTCCTCATACTCCATATTCTCGTAGGAATACAAAATCGCCTTTGCCAAATTTTGTATATATAATCTGCGGAAGGTCTTCTTAACGCCTTCAGCCATCGCATAATCGAAGTTAGGGATAGACTGCCCGCCATGCTGGTCGTTCTGATTAGACTGAATTGCGATACAAGCGAGAGCCGCATAGCTTGAGATGTCATTCGGCTCGCGCAGGAAACCGTGTCCTGTCGAAAAACCGTTCTTAAACAGCTTCAGCAGGTCAATCTGACAACAGGTTGTAGTCAATGTAAAGAAATCCAGATCGTGGATATGGATATCGCCCTGAATATGTGCGTCGGAATGCGCACGGTCGAGAACATACATCTCGTTGAACTGCTTAGCGCCCTCGCTGCCGTACTTGAGCATAGTACCCATCGCGGTATCGCCGTCAATATTCGCGTTCTCGCGCTTGATGTCGGAGTCTGCTGCCGATCTGAACGTCAAATCCTCGTATATTTTCATCAGAGTGGAATTCATCTCACGCTCTCTTGTACGGTCCGCACGATAGAGAATGTAGGACTTGGCAGTCTTTGCGTGTCCCTCCTCGATGAGAACACGCTCCACCATATCCTGAACCTCCTCCACCGAGGGGATTCTTCCAATAATAGTCGCAGAGATCTCATCGCGAACCTTCTGAGCCAGCATAGCCGCCTCTTTATAGTTATCGCCGCCAACCGATTTTGCCGCCCGGTAGATCGCGTTTTCAATCTTTTCAATTCTGAATTCTTCCTGCGTCCCATCACGCTTCAAAATAGTTTTTATCTCGCCCATCCCTGATGTTCTCCTTCAGTTGATAATATTTTCACAACATCTTGTATGTCAAACGCCAACATATTCATTATACAGTATTTCTTACTATTTGTCAATATGATTTTTAAGAAAAGGAAAAAAGATTTTTTCACAAAGTGTGTAAAAACGGTGCTTTACGCAAAGCACCGTTTAAACTGCTAATCAATGAATAAATCTATAACGCCGGATTTCTTCAGCATTGCGTTAACGATAATCGCCGCCAACACAACATTAAATGCGTTTGAGATTCCCACATAGGTAAGCGATGTTTTCTTACTTTTGAGTATTTGCGATGTGACTCCGATCCACGCCGCTGAGATCGCTACCGCAATAATTATCGCGAGAACGCCCGCGTAAACATTCACATTAACGTGCATTGACGAAATTACGACGATCTCCAGCACAAAATCCGTCAGAGGCACAAGCGTCATCGGCAAAGCCGCCAGCGCCCATTCCTTATGACGGCTTCGTAAAAAAATAATTGACATCAGGATAAAAAAACCCGTTATAACCGCACATTCAATAGCCATAGCTTACCCCAGAATTTCTTTAGCCGCAGCGTTATCCGCGCAAATCGCATAGTAAACAACATTTCCATCAATTTCCACAAAAGCGTCATCCAGCTTGTAGACCTCTGCGGCAGCTAAAGGATAATCCCTGAAAGTGTCACTCTGATACTGAATTCTGCTCTCGATAGTGGTCTTTATCGCGGCTGCTGTTGTCTCATCCTTTGCCACAAGGATGCCAAATTCATCGGGGGACATCCCCGACGGACAAATATAAACCGAATAGTCGGTAAGGTCAGCCGCGTTTACTCCAAGAATAGCGCTCAGATCATCGGCTGTTTCCAGTCTCCTCATCTCGGGGAACTCTACCGCGCCAAGCATCTCCGAGGTTTTCTCCGCAGGAGTAGCCTCGGCATTGGATTCAATCGAGGAATTCCCTTGAGAACTGTCGGATACATCTCCGTTATCGCAAGCCGTAAGCATAACGCACCCCGCCGCAATTAATATTGCCATTAATTTCCTTTTCATATTCATTTTCCTTTCATATTGTAACCCAAGCTATCAGTTTACTGTTGTGGTAACGATGTACCTCGTCTGCAGCTCTGAAAGCAGCACCTTGTAAGTATTGCCCCGGAAATGCAAGCCGTCCTGCTCCGCGTATTCCTCCTTGAAGAATCCGTTCTCGTCACTGAGGATAGCATTTAGGTCAAAGTAATCCGCTTTACAATCCTCCGCCATTGTTTCAAGCTTCGCGTTGACCATGCGAATATTCTCATTTGTGATATTTCCGGTCTTTGCGGAGGAGCTGTCCTCCGTAACGGGCGGTATCGAAATAACGCAGATACCACTGTTCGGACAATCCTCCTGAAGCTTTTCCACAAGCTCACGGTACTGCGACACGATAACGTCGAAATTCGTCCCCGACGCCATTGTATTAGAGCCAAGCATGAGATATATCCGCTCCGGCTGACGCTGCTTCGCGTATTCCACTGCGGAGATTCCCTTCTCGTCGAACGCCTTGCTCATCGCCGCGGAGGGTGTGTAGCCTATCTTCGCCGCGACGTTCTCAGCGTCCAGAAAACCATATCCCGACAATCCCGTGAAAATGCTGTCCCCGATAAAAAGGTCATTATTAAAAACGTCCTTTGAATATATATAAATCGCTGAATTCTCATCTTCGGTATTGCTTGAGCTTGTAGGCTCGGAAGGCGCGGTATCCGAATTTTCCGACCAATCGGACGACGTCAGGCTTATCAATTCGTCGGACGACTCAGTCGAGCTTTGCGAAACGCTGCTCTGCGTAAAGGCAGCGCTTGATTGCTCCGAAGAGCTTGTTGTCGAAGCAGGCTCCGCTATACCCGAAGAATTAGAGGCATTCGTGTCCCCCGTATTCTTCAGCGTTACCACAAAAACAATCGCGCAAATCGCCAAAATCAAAATCGCCATCACAATGTATATAACGATCACCGCCGGCGGTACGTTCGGCCTACCGCGCAATTCCTGCGGTCGCCTTTTTTTAGGTATATTTCTCGGGTTTCGCGGATTATTCGCACCCATCTGAATTTCCCCCTTAATTTACTGTCACAGACTTTTTCTGATTTTGAGAACTGTTAAGGCAACACCGCGCAAATACCGCGCTCCGCGCTTTGCACGACATTTGCTTGCATCTTTTCCGTCATATTGCACAAAAGCTCCTTGAAATACGTCAGTATTCCTGCGTCGCTTTTGCACAATCTGACGAAAAATCTGCTGGCGCAACTGCCGTACAATCTTCGTGCGGTGTTGCCTTAAAATATCTCTGTTCTCGCCCTAAACATCTACGATTATACCATATTCCGGCCGATAATTCAAGTA
>CAYMTG010000032.1:0-17104 GCA_964393305.1 uncultured Ruminococcus sp. | reverse complement strand
GCTTGATGCCTTGCGAGGAGGTTTGACGCAGCAGACGGTGTGCTATGGCGATTTTATCTCAAACAAGGTTTTTAGAGGTGACCTCTACTACTAATAAACCAAAATCGGCTTGCATTTGCGGGCCGATTTGTTTTCTCCCTTGACAAACAGCCAAAAAGTGGTTATAATATAGAAAGAAAAAAACACAGGAGGCGGCTTATGGACAATAGGAACAGACCACGCGCCCGTCAGAAGACATACTCTAACGACGGCAAGGGTACATTCAGGCGCGGCAGCGGACTTGGAACAGGACCGGTAGGACAGGGATTTTCTGGAGGCAATTCGGGAAGCTCCGGCGGCGGGCGCGGCATAAAACGTGCGGCGATAGGCGGAGGCGGCGGGATTGTCACCATCATCGTTATTATGCTGATGCTGTTCTTCAACAAGGGCGGCAGCTCCGACAGCACAAATTATATCAATAACGGCAATAGCGGCAGCGGCTGCACCGACAACTATGTTCCGTCCGGAAAGTTAGATACATCGGTAGCCGGGGGTTCGCGGGCAAAGCGCACGCAGATCCTCGGAAACAACCGTGACACCGTCACGATAATGGTGTATATGTGCGGCACGGATCTTGAGTCCAAGTACGGCATGGCTTCTGCTGATATGGAGGAAATGCGTGCGGCAAGCTCAGATTTCGGAGATAATTTCAACGTTATCGTTTACACGGGCGGCTGCAGCGGCTGGAAGAACGGCGTAAGCTCATCCGTAAACCAGATATATCGGATAAAGGACGGCAAGACGGTGTGTCTCTCCGATAACGAGGGACAGAGCGCAATGACCGCTCCCGACACTTTATCCTCGTTTATCAAGTATTGCGTCAAGAATTTCCCCGCAAATCGAAACGAGCTTATTCTCTGGGATCACGGCGGCGGCTCGGTCAGCGGCTATGGCTACGACGAGAAGAACCAAAGCAGCGGCTCTATGTCCCTTGCGGGAATAGATACCGCGCTTAAAGACGGCGGGGTCAGCTTCGACTTCGTGGGGTTTGACGCTTGCCTTATGGCTGCCGCCGAGAATGCGCTTATGCTCAACGAACACGCGGATTATCTCATTGCTTCGGAAGAGACCGAGCCGGGCATCGGCTGGTATTACACGAGATGGCTCTCAGAGTTTGCGCAGGATACCTCCAAGCCCACGATCGAAGTCGGCAAAACGATCGTCGACGACTTTGTTTCCGAATGTGCGAGGAAGTGCAGCGGTCAGAAGACCACGCTCTCCGTAATCGACCTTGCGGAGTTTTCAAACACTGTACCGCAGCATCTCGCGGATTTCTCCAAGTCGGTCTCCGGAATGATCTCCGATAATGACTACAAGCAAGTCTCCAACGCAAGGTACAATACCCGCGAATTCGCACAAAGCTCAAAGATCGACCAGGTGGATCTTGTTCACCTTGCGCAGAATATGAACACCCCCGAGGGAACGCAGCTCGCCGAGGCTCTCAAGGGCGCGGTTAAGTACAACCTCACCTCCTCCAATATGACGAACGCATATGGCGTATCCATCTTTTTTCCCTACAACCGCGCTTCGTATGTCGATAAGGCTTGCGACACCTACGAGCTTATCGGTATGGATTCCGAGTACGCCGACTGCATCAGGCAATTCGCACAGCTTGAGACTAGCGGACAGGTGGCGGCGGGCGGCTCGGCTTCCGCGTCCCCAATCAACTCCCTGTTCAATCTTGTGGAAGGAACTTCATCCGGCTCTTCGGGAAACAGCAGCGTTATCGGGCAGCTTCTGAGCGGATTTCTCGGCGGGAACCGTGCGATTGACGGTCTTGACAGCTCCAACACGGACTTCATGAAGGGGCAGGATACCGCCGAGACGGCTTCCTACCTCGCGAATAACTACTTCGACCCCACAAATCTTATCTGGACAAAGAACGGCGACAACTACGTGATGACGCTCCCCGAGACGCAGTGGGATATGGTTCACGCGCTCGACAGGAACGTGTTCTATTATGACGGAGAGGGCTGGATCGACCTTGGTCTTGACAATACGTTCAGCTTCGACGACGCGGGAAATCTCATAGCGGACACCGCGAAGGACTGGATCTCTATCGGGGGTCAGCCGGTGGCGTACTACCACACCGACAGCACGGACACTGCCGATATGGGGTACGTCCCCGCGCTGCTCAACGGCGACAGGGTCAATCTGATCTTGGTATTCGAGGGGACTAACGCATATATTGCCGGCGCTTCGGACGAGTACGAAAACGGCGAGACGGACGTTATCGCGAAAAATCTCACCGAGCTTAAGGACGGCGACACTCTCGACTTCCTGTGCGACTTCTACGGCGACGATATGAAGTACCGGGACTCCTACTATATCGGCGAGCAAACGGTCTATCGCTCGGATATGAAAATCACAAATACGGCGCTTGGCGATGGAAACGTCAAGATTATCTACAAGTTTACGGACATCTACAACCAGGAATACTGGTCTGAAGCAATCACAGAGTGAGGTTAATATGAAATTTCTGCGTTATTTAGGAAAAGACAATAAGGCGCATATCGGTATCGAGTGCGAAAAGGGCGTAATCGACGTTGAACAAACAGCTTCCCTTAAAGGAGTGCGCGCTCCCCTTACAATGCGTGATGTAATCGGCGGCGGTATTGACAAGGAGCTGACGGAGGGAGATGTATGCTTTCTCCCGAACGAGCCGCGGCTTCTCCCGCCGATAGAACCCCCGGAGAAGATACTCTGCGTGGGACTTAACTACTACGACCACCGCAAGGAATGTGACGAGTTCCCGGACGCGCCCAAAGAGCCGGTGCTGTTCAGCAAGTTCGCCAACGCGCTTGCGGCGCACGGCGAGGAGATTCCCCTCTCACCTGCGGCGCAGCAGTACGATTACGAGGCTGAGCTTGTGATCGTCATCGGAAAGACCGCGAAAAACGTTTCTCCCGAAAAAGCGCCGGAGTATATTTTCGGGTACACGGCGGGCAACGACCTCTCCGCACGCGATTTGCAGTTTAAGTCGGGGCAGTGGCTTATCGGAAAGAGCATGGATAAATTTGCGCCTTTAGGTCCATGTCTGGTCACTGCCGACGAGCTGAACGTCAATAATCTGGCCGTCTCATGCAAGCTGAACGGTGAAACACGCCAGTCCGCGAACACTTCGCAGATGATTTTCTCCCCCGCCGAGATAGTAGCGTACGCCTCCGGAATTATGACTTTAAAGCCGGGAGATATAATCTTCACCGGCACGCCCGGCGGCGTGATCCTCGGGATGACCGACCCCGACAAGCAGTGGTTAAAGGCGGGAGATACAGTAGAGGTGACGATTGAGGGCATAGGAACTCTCCGAAACAAATTTGTTTAACGGCTATCCCCCGTCCTAGGCGGGGGATTTTCTATTAGCAAATATGCCTCTTTCTTTATTGTGCAAAAAGTACAAAAATTTTTAATCTTTTTCTTATAATCTGTTACTTGTAAACATATTATAAATATGATATAATTGTATTACAATTGAATGGTTCCTCATACAAAGGTCAAAAAAATCAGCGCCTTTATGCCATTACTGTACGAGGCGCAAACAGACCGAAACACGGATTTTGGGAGACTGGCTGAATTTTCTAATTATGGAGGGAAATCTTGATATGAAGAACAAAACAAAAAGTCTGGGTGTAAGGCTTTCAATTATCTCATCAATGCTGGCATTTACACTTGCCGTTTTAGCGACGGTATTTACGTCGTTCAGCTTTGCGACAGACACCAAAGAGGTTTATTTCACACTTGTGGAAAGCGGTGTCAGGACAGCCGAGAGTGCCTTGCAAAAAGAGATCGATGAGCTTGGATATATAGCCAAAGCCTTCATCGCTCACGGAACGCCGAGCAGTAAAGACCAGTTGGACGGATGGTGGGCTGAAGCCGCACGCTACAGCTATGATTCGGCTTGTATAACACACAATGGCGAACAAACGTGGAAGTCCGAAAATTGCACGCTCTCCGCCGAATACAATGGGTCTAACGGATTGCATTTGATCGATGACAGACTGTTAGTTACATACTCCGTTCCCTACGGAACCGATGGTTATACACTTACGATCTGCACGGATATGTGCGAAAATTCGTTTGTTGACGATATCAAGGATGAGACAGACTGTGAGGTCACTCTTTTCATTGGTAACGTTCGGTACAATACCACGCTTCTTAACAGTCAAGGAAGCCGTAATATAGGCACGACTATGGATGATGGAATCTGGGCTGAAGTCAAGAGCGGTTCGGAATATGAGGATCGCGTCAAGATCAACGGCAAGCAGTACTTCGTTCACTACGATCCCATGACCGATGGAGACGGCACCATCATAGGCGCATACTTCGCGGGATATTCAACCGACACGTATAACGCATCTCTCGGCCGCACTATCGGCGTTAACACAACTATAGTTCTTGTAATAACGATTGGCTTTGTCTTTGTATTTATCCTTATGAATAAGGTTAGCATAACCAAGCCCATTGACGCGCTCATTCCGGTATGCGATGACATCAAGAATATTGAGTTGTCCAAGCCTAACGCTGATTTCAAGTTCTACGATGATGAAATAGGCACGCTCGCCCATAACCTTATGAGTTCGAAAGAAACGCTGAATGAATACGTTCAAGACGTTGTAAGCGTCCTTGACTGCATGGCGCAGGGAGATTTCTCCAAGAAGCCGTCTATTGACTACGCGGGAGATTTCAGGGCGATCGAAGACGCATTCTCCACGATACGTGACAATCTCGGCGAGATCATCGCGAATGTCATCTCGTCCGCTGACAATGTGGCATCGGGCGCAAACCAGATGGCAAGCGGCACACAGCAGCTCGCGGAGGGTACGACCCGACAGGCTACCGCAGTCGACGAGTTGTCGTCCACTATCTCCGATATCAGCAACAAGATAAACAAGACCGCAGAAAACGCTCAGACTGCCTCCGGTCTCAGCACGGAGTGCGCGGATATTATGAATTTGCAGAGCGAGCATATGAACGATCTTATAAAAGCTATGGATATTGTTGAAAAGAAATCCGAAGATATTGCCAATATAATCAAGGCAATTGAGGATATCTCCTTCCAGACAAACATTTTGGCTCTGAATGCGTCCATTGAAGCGGCAAGAGCCGGCGAGGTCGGCAAGGGCTTCGCGGTTGTTGCTACCGAAGTTGGTTCCCTTGCCGCTAAGTCCGCAGAATCTGCTAATTCCACAAAGATAATTATCGATAATACGCTTAAAGCGGTCGCGGATTGCGTTAAGATCGCGCACGACGCCGCTGAAGCGATCAAGAATGTAACGGAGAAATCTCAGGAGTCCGCGTCTCTTGTAAGTGAGATAGCCGAAGCCTCGTCTGCACAGGCGCAGGCGCTTGAACAGGCAAACACGGGAATCAACGATATCAGCTCCGTAATCCAGATGAACTCCGCTACCGCAGAACAGTCCGCTGCTTCCTGCGAGGAGCTTTCCTCTCAGGCGACTATCCTCCAGAATAAGATCGCGGAACTCAAGGCTTGATACTCCGATTAGATTAAGCATAAAATCAGACACCTCCGATACCTCAACAAGCACCGGTTCTTCCGAAACGTCCGATAAGAACAAACCTCCCACAGGATCGACATTTCGGGCGTTATGCTCACGCTTACCGCAATATCCGGTGCGACAGCCGCTGTTTCCCGCGAAGAGAGATGATTTATACCATTTTACAATCAAACAGTAGACAAAGTCTACTGTTTGATGCCGCCGTGCAAAGCACGGCGGTGGCGGCGAAGCCGCCGAAAACCGTCAATACTAATTTTGGGAACCTCTAGAAACCGGTTTGAAAAGAGAAAATGAGTGAAGTGCACGCATTATGCGCTGCGCGCAAAACGCTGATGCTAGGAAAGCCGACGAAGCAAGGCTTGTATGCCCGCATTATGCCTTCGGCAAAATGCTGCGAGGAGGTTTGACGCAGCAGACGGTAGCATTTTCTGCGAAGCAGATAATGCGGCTATTGGCGATTTTATCTCAAAACTTGCGTTTTTAGAGGTGACCTTTTGTCAAAGCCGAAGGCTTTGACTGCCGCGTGAAACGCGGCTCTTTCTGTAGACAGAATGTCTACAGAAAGATTATGAATTAGTATTATATAAGTGCCGCTTGGCACAAAGCGAAGCCGAGGCTTTCCACCATGAAAGTCCCGGCTTTAGTATACAAGAAAAGTGCCGTGGGCATCCGCTCACGGCGTCTTTGATGTTCTGCTGTTATCAGGTGTTCGTATTAAAATTCGACTTAGGCTCGTACGCCGCATCAACTGCAGCCCAACGGTCTTTGATCTTCTGAATCTCCTCCTCGTGATTGCCGGAGCAGTACTGCGGGATATTGCTTGCGCGGTAATATCCGATTTCCGTATTCTGACAATCCGCCGAAGCGAGCAAGCCTGTCTCCGTACAGTACCTGCGCTCGACCGTAGAAGGATCCGGAGTGAACTGACTTACTATCGTTTTATCCTCAATATCGATCATTACATCGTGCCATGCCCTTGCCACCGCTTTCTTATTGGGTATGAGATTAACATCCTTATTATAATCGTTACCCACCCACGCGATAGCAACATAGTTTGGTGTACAGCCCGCAAACAGCAAGTCATAGCCGGAGTTTGAGGTACCGGTCTTTCCTACTACCTCGATGTTGTCAAGCTGCGCCTGATAAGCGGTGTTTCCGTATCTCAGCACGACCTTGCGCATCATCCGGTTGACAATCCAAGCCGTGTCCGAATCGATTGCTTGAGTTCCGTAGAAGTCCTGCTCGAGAATAACGTTCCCTCTGCTGTCGACAACACGGCTGTAAAGCATCGGCTCGTAGTAAATGCCTCCGTTTCCGAAAATCTGGTACGCGGCGGTAAGCTCAATGAGCTTTACACCCTCCGTAAGCGCTCCAAGCGATACGGGTGCCAAATCTATATCGGCTTCAACCAGCGTGGAAAGCCCAAGATTTTGTGTGAGCTGGTTGTAAACCACCTGGGGAGTGATCTCACGGGTAGTTCTGACAGCGATTGTATTAAGAGACTCCTGTACTCCATACCAGATCGGAACAAGGTTACCAAGACCGTAGCCCGAATAATTGCTTGGCCAAAGATTTCCGTTATCCAGCTTGACTATGCCTATATCGGGCAACAACATCGAGTAGTAGATCGCGTTTTCCTGAAGAGCGGTAGAATAAGGTCCGATAGGCTTTATCGTCGAGCCCGGAGAACGTTTTGCCATTGTAGCACGGTTAAAACAGTTGTCGCCCGGCTTATCCCCTACGCCTCCCGCAAGTGCCAGCACGGTTCCCGTATAATCCATAATAACCATCGCGCCCTGCAGCAGATCCTCTTCTTCAGTATCCTTATCGTATTTTGTCTGAATAAGTGTAGGATCCTTAAACTTCTCTTCGATGGTTGCCTGCATTTCCATATCCACATTGGTGTAAATCTTGTAGCCGCCGTTGTAGATCTCGTTTCGTGCGGATGTTGTGGTTATTCCCTTTAGCTCGGCATAATCCGCGACCACCTGATTGATCGCCGCGTCGGTATACCATGTCTGTGAAACCTCATAGTCACCGTTCCACTTGTACGCCTCATATTGCTCCTCGGGTTCCTCTTCCTCTTCAGTCTCCTCCTCCGCAATAGAACGGGGATCTATATACCCATAGGCGTCGCCATATACTGTCTTTTTAAATTTTACCTGTTCGACTTTCGCCGCCTCATACTCAGCGGTGCTGATGTAACCCTGCGAATACATCTCCTCAAGCACCCAAAGCTGCTGCTCCTTGCTCTTTTCAAGACTAGCGTAGGGATTATACTTATCGGGATTTTTGACAATTCCCGCTATAATAGCTGCTTCCGCTATATCCAACTGATCAGCGGTCTTGCCGAAGTAGTAATCTGCCGCCGCTCCTATTCCGTAATTCATACCGCCGAAGCCTATCCGGTTGAGATAGCTCTCGAGAATCTGCTCCTTGTTGTACTTCTCCTCCAGATCAAGCGCACGGAAAATCTCACGCAGCTTGCGCTCCCATGTCTGCTCGTCATCGTCGGTTATGTTCTTGATAAGCTGCTGGGTGATTGTAGAACCGCCCTGCCTTGCCCCGTCGTCACTTCCGACAACATCAAGCACCAACGCATACACTGTTCTGCGCCAGTCAACGCCCTTATGATCCCAGAAACGCTTGTCCTCCTTTGCCACAAATGCGTTGATGATATTCGGAGAAATATCCTCATAATCCACCCAGATACGGTTTTCTTCCTTAACCAGACGCTTCAGCTCGACCTCTTGCCCGTCCTTATTGTAGGCATAGACTATCGATGTGTACTTCATATCGGTTTCCGTGAGGTTGATCTCATTGCTGGAATCCTTAAAGTCAAGAATATACACCGTCACCACCGTTACCACGATACACATCATAATGACGAATACCAACAGCATCGACGAGATAGTAGTGCCGATCACCGTCATAGCACTGCCGATGGTACGCATTATCTTTTCCTTTTTGCGTTTGTCGGTTTTCTTCTTTTTCGGCTGATCGTCCCGGATTTTAATATAGTGAATTTTTTTATTCATAGTAAAGACCTCTTTATGCACATATCTTAATATCATCTGCCGGGATCTCTATAAACCCCAAAAATACCGTTTCGATGTCCGCCCGCACACTGCCGCACGGGACAAGGGCAAATTGGAAAGAGGTTCAGAGGTTCTCCTGATGAATAGTATAGCATATTTTTCGTAAAATGTTAAGTAGTTTTTTGGACTTTTCAAGTTATTTTCACTAAGAAAAGCCTATTTTTGGAAGATTATGGGTTTTTCTGGTAATACGCAAGAATCAACTCAGTTACTCTATCGTAGCTCAGCACCCCATCGGGGACGCCTTGGACAGAAATAAACGTGTTGTTTATATCCTCGGATACTTCCATAACCTCACCCTTATGAGCGTCAAAATATGTATTATACTCGGTAAAGTCGAGAATCATACCCGGAGTGCAATACTGCCGCATTTCCGCCCACAAATCTTTATCATAAGCAAAAAGATCGTTGGAGCAGTACTTGAACGCCTCCATATACCCGGAATAGCGGTACTCGGGATATTCGCTGTTAATGCATGACAGGAACGCAATGAAATTGCACTCGTTCTCAAAAGCTATTCCTCGGGCGTGGGCGCTCTCGTGCGCCGCCGTATACGGAATTGCATAATCGGGCTGGGCGATATTAACGTTGCTCTCCACAAGGAACGGGAAATACATACCAGTGATACCCGTATACGACCAAGCCTCGGAAAGCATAACCGGCTTTTGCCGAAGCACCGACGACCAGAGGTACGGATACTCCTTCACAAGCGTCTTATAACCGCTGTTTGAGCGGGAAAGTTCCTCAAAAACCGACTCGGTAAAGCGATACGGCTCGTCCTCGGGTATCCCAAGCTCCGCTCGTGCCTCCGCCGCTCCCTCAGCCAACCGAATACAAGCGTTATAAAGGTCTTCAGCCGTTTTCTGCGAGGTGTCAAGACCCATATTCTTCTCAATTGGGTAACGATAAAAGTTCGCGCCATGACAGATCATATACATAAGAGCGGCGCAGGACAGCGTCCCCATAACGATTTTCCCGGCCTTGAGAAGCGTTTTCCCACGCGACTTGCTCTTTTTCAGCTTCACAATCAGCAGCACTATAAGGAAAATCAAAAGCGGCGCCGCCAATATTACCAACAACTCGGTAATTGAAACGGGGACAAGGGAGGACAAAAATCCCAGCGGCACCGTCACCACCTTGAACAGTCCCCGTGAGCACACATACTCCGTAAACCCGGGAGCCAGCGGCAGCAAAAAATACATCGCCGCCGCGATCACCAATGGGATAAAAACCCAGAAATTTTTGAGAAATTTTTTCATACCGACCTCTCATTAATCCAAAAACGCCGCCGTCCGACGGCGTAAAAAAACAAGCGTAAATTTTGGTAACTCTATCCATACTTTTTCGGTTGACATAGAGGAAAAAATATGGTAAAATATAATTAAGAGAATTATGATTAAAGGGGGGAAAATCAAAATGCGTATACCGGAAGATATTGACAATTGGAAGAAGCTGTATAAGGAGGACGTTACGACAGCCGAAAACGAGCTTGCTCTCAAGCATTTTGAAATTAACCCTGACGCCGTCCTCGGCGACATCTACGTTCTCCCTTCGCACCACCATCAGACATTTTACGCAAAGGTGGTAGCAGGGCAGTTCTTCAAAATTGTTTTCGTAAAAGCGCTTCAGAACTCGATGTGGTTCTCGGAGACTGTCTGTGATTATTCCATCTCGGAGGCAAAGCGCTTTGAAGGTCACCCCAACCGTCACGGCAGATTGATTTGCCGTGCCGAGCTTATCGACAAGAGCTTTGTAACGGAAGTAAACAGCACTTTCGATATCCTCGCGGAACAGCAATCGGAGGATGCTGTGGTTCTCTCAGACAACGCCACGCTCACCGCCATCCGCTTGTTTGACAAGGGCAAAGTTACCCGACACATATGCTTCACGGACGCTTCAAGGCTTGCGTTCAAGGGTAGCAAAACTCCCGAAGCCGTGGATTTTCTTAACAATCTCTGGCTTACGGTAGAAGAGAAAGTCGGAATAGGCGAATAACAATCAAGCCTTCAGATGAATTTGCCATCAGCACATTCAAGGACAACGGTGAACGGACCGTCGTTCACAAGCGCAACCTTCATATCCGCGCCAAAGATCCCTTTCTTCACGGAGGGGATCTCCTTTTTGCACATATCGCAGAACAGCTCGTACAGCCGCTCAGCCTCCGCGGGCGGCTTCGCCGAGGTGAAGCTCGGACGGTTTCCCTTTCGGCAGTCCGCGTACAGCGTGAACTGCGACACCACAAGCAGCTCACCGCCGACGTCTTTCAGCGAAAGGTTGATCTTGTCGTTCTCATCGGAGAAAATGCGCAGCGAGACGAGCTTCTGCGCCAGCCGCTCGCACTCAAGCTCGGTGTCGTGATCCCCTACCCCGATCAGCACCAAATACCCGGCGCTGATCTCGCTTATACGAACGCCGTCTGCGTCCACCGAGGCGCTTTTTACGCGCTGAACGACCGCTCTCATCTGCTGCGTCCTCCTCCGCCGCCGTGACCTCCGCCATGACCTCCTCCGCCGCCGTGTCCGCCGCCGGAGGAACTTCTAATACTTACGGAAGTGGTGTACTCACGAACGAACCGATCCACCTCGCGTTTAATTCTGAAACCGGATCTGTCAATGTACTGCGAGGCGCTCACCGGCTTCTTATTCTTGTATTTCGACACGTTTGCGGATACAACGCTCGCTGTTATTATTACAGAGGCACCTATAAGCACAAGAAAAAAAACATAACCCGTCGCCCAAAAATTGAGCGCGTTGCTGAAAAATCTTGATACGGGGTTTTTATAGGAAACCAACGCCTTGCAAAAGTACTTTCCCGTCATAAAGAACTGTATGCTGTCGGTAGACCCGTATACGTCCTTGATATGCTCAGGCTCACTGCCGCTGAATTCCTTGTCCAGACCGCGATACGCTCTGTCAAAAATCCCGTCGATATAGCTGTCATAAAGTTTACGCGCATGACCGTCGGTTGAGATCCAGTCGCGGTAAATATCTTCATCGCTGTACTCCGGATTGTTATGCCTGTTAAGAAGCAATAACACAATACTGTCAGTCCCGTATCCGAAATTATGATCCGAATACGAATCGGCATATTCCCAGCCGGAATTTCCGCCGAGGTCTGCGGTGATAACGATACCGATATTACACTTGATTTTATCGGCAGTATCCCGCATGATTTCTTCCAGTTCTTCCTCCTCGTACTTGGTAAGGCAGTCGTCATAATCGTCAAGCGAGATAGAGTACGAGGCATCGGCATACACATTCATCGGGAAAAACGCGAACAGACACACCGCAAAGATCGCCGAGACTGCCGCCGCGATGATTTTCTTCATTCCCAAATTATTACATAAATCCACCGCAAGCACCTCCGAAAAGCAAAATGAGAAGCCATTGTCCAAGCAGCAGACCCGCGCCGAAAAGAAAAGCCTTCAAACGGCTTACCGGCAGATGTCCGAACATAGTTCCCGTCTGCCCGTTCATAACAAACGCATAGTCCTTCCCCTTGTATGTATAGTTCAAGAACCATACGGGCAGCAGCGAATAAACATACTGCTGATTAAGGTACCTGACGTTTGTAGTAACGCTGTCGAGCATGGTATATTTCCCGGCGGCGTTTTTCCTGATCTCCTGCTCGGACGCCTTCATTATGCGCTCGTCAATGCGGATCGCGGCCTCGGTCTTGGATACGTCGTACTTCTCCGCCTTGCAGCCCGACAGGTAGCTCATCGAGAACGGTTTTAACCCGGAATAGTTGAACGGCTCAATACTCTCCATAAGCGAATCGTCAATTCGCTTGGAACCGTCGCACGGAACTCGTATAAAAATAATCTCCGCCTCACGCTCTACGTGATACACCTTGGTGTGGGTATATTGCCTGCTGCCGCTCGTCCACGAACGGACGATCCTGCCCTGTGCGGAGAGGTCGACGTTGCAAAGTCCGCTTTTAAGCCAGTACGGTACATACAAAGCGTCTATATTCTTGATAGTAGCCTCGCTCTTGAAATCTTTAGGAAGGAGGAATTTTCCTTTCAGATACGCCTTGAATTTTTCCTCCGCCTGCTCGCGTGTTGTATAGAACGGAATTATCATATCTGGCTTGTATTCTCCCGAAAGCCGCCCCGAGAGGATAACCGGCGTATGGCAGAAGTGGCAGCGTGTGGACGCGGTCAGCGAATCGCAAATTACACCCGCGCCGCAGTTGGGGCAGGTATACAAAGCACTTTGTCCGGTGAACTCCTCGTCCTGCCGCTGTTCCTCGGTGAGCTCCGGCTCGTTTCCCTCAAGGTTTATATGCTCGTTCTCGGCGAAGATTTTCTTTATCTCCTCGTCGGTGAAGGTGCTGTCGCAGTAGAAGCAGCGGAACTTCCCCGCAGCGTTGTCATATTCCAGCGCCGCGTTACAGTTAGGACACTGGTAAGTGACGGTCTGAATGTTATCCATCTTGTCTCCTTAATTACAAAGCCTATAAATCAGCGCTTAGTTTACTTTTATCTCGGCAAAGACCTTGCCTATGCTGTCGTTGATGACCAGCTCCGCGTTCCTGTCGGCTGAGATCTCGCTCTTGTTAATTACCACAAGGTGCTTCCCGCTGAAATAGCGCACCAGCCCCGCCGCCGGATACACCGCGAGCGACGTTCCCCCGATTATAAGAGTGTCCGCTTTCGAGATTTCAAGCACCGCGTTCTCGATATCCTCATCCTTGAGGCTTTCCTCATAAAGGACCACATCCGGCTTGATCCTGCCGCCGCACTCGCAAAGCGGTATCCCTTCGCTCTCCGTGACGACGGACAACGGGTAGAACTTACCGCATCTCATACAATAGTTACGGTGGACGCTTCCGTGCAGCTCGATCACGTTCCTGCTGCCCGCCGCCTGGTGCAATCCATCGATATTCTGGGTGATGACAGCCGAGAGCTTCCCCGCCGCCTCCAGCTCCGCGAGCTTTAGATGCGCGTCGTTTGGCTTTGCGTCGGGGAAAATCATCCTGTCCTTGTAAAAACGGTAAAACTCCTCCGTATTATGTACGTAGAAAGTGTGCGATACTATCTGCTCGGGCGGGTACTTGTATTTCTGAGAATATAAGCCGTCCGCGCTGCGGAAGTCGGGAATTCCGCTTTCCGTGGAAACCCCCGCTCCTCCAAAGAACACGATCCTCTTGCTGTCATCGATTATCTCCTGTAAGGTCATATTGATCCCTCCGTTGATTTACCGGTTTACTATTCGTCCGTCCGATATCCGCACTAGGCGCTGAGCCTTCTTTGCGGTATCCTCATTGTGCGTTATCATGATAATGGTCTTCCCGTTTCGGTTAAGCTCGCTCAGTATCTCGAGAATTTCCTCTCCCGAGCGGCTGTCCAGATTGCCGCATGGTTCATCCGCGAGAATAATATGCGGATTTGCCGCGATTGCGCGTGCAATCGCCACCCGCTGCTGCTGTCCGCCCGACAATTCCGAGGGACGATGCAGCGCACGGTCGGAGAGCCGAACGCTCTCCAGAGCGGCAAGTGAGATCTCGCTGCGCTTCTGCTTCGGAATTCCCCTGTAAAGCAGCGGCAGCTCAACGTTTTCCAGCGCGGTAAGTCCCGCCACAAGGTTGAAATTCTGGAAGATGAAGCCGATTTTCTCACTGCGAATGCTTGACAGTGAATTGTCGGAGAGCTTTGCCACGTCCTCGCCGTCCAAGCGGTACTCCCCCGTTGTAGGGACGTCAAGACAGCCGAGAATGTTCATCAACGTGGATTTCCCCGAACCGGAGGTTCCCACGACCGTTACATAGTCCCCGTCATCCACATCAAGCGATACACCGTCCAGCGCCCTGACTGTCACGCCGCCGACCATATAGTATTTCCTCAGATCAATTGCTTTAATTCCCATATCAGCACCCCCATGCTTTCATTATTTTGGGGGAATTTGCGGGAATTATTCGCCTTGTTTTTCTATTATTTCCACGATATAGGAATACTCGGGGAACTCGGAAATCACACGTTCGCGGCATTTTCTCAGAAAGTCGCCGCGAAGCTCCGGATGATCCCGCATCGCCTGCTTTGCTCCCCAAAGGTGTGTAAAATCGTCCTGCGGGAAAAACAAGCTGTCCTTATCGAGGAGCGTCTTTACGGGAGTATGCGTGAAGTCGGCGCACATAGCGACCAGCCGCTGCTCCGCGAATACCATATATTTAAGGAAATCGTCGCAATCCGCCGCCGACTTCATAAACGAGATCGCCTGCGACGTGTAGAATTCCTTGAAGTCGTTATCCGGGACGTACAGAAACGCCGTATTAAGCGGCAAAACCTCCTCGCTGAAATCTGGAAGGATATGTCCGCGAGTTCTGAAGAACGACAGCGGCGGGTAGATACCGTCGGAAATATTCTCACGGTGCGCGGCGACAAGGCAATTTTCGCCCTCAAGATCAAGCTTCCTCCACACGATAAAATCAGTGTCCACCATCGCTGCGGGAGCGTCAACCTCGCGCAGCGCGAGCAGCTTCCCCCCCGCCCAGAACATCTTGGGGTTTATCCCCTCAAGATCGTCCGCGACGCACACCTTAATGTCGTCCCAGATTTTGGTAAATCCCAGTTTATCGTAGTACTCCGCAAAGGCATTGTCACAGCACATTGTAATTCTTCCGTTGAGCCTGCGCCACATCAGCGCGGACAGCGCGGTGCAGTACAGGTCGAAGCTCTCCGCCCTCGGAGAGGTCTTCCCCTTAGCGCGTGCGGGAGCAAAGGACGCGATATGAATAGCGTTCATCATCAGCGCTTGATAACCACGAAGAACACGAAAAAGCCAAGTATCAAAAACCCGAGAAGCGCCATCACTATGCCGACAATCAGCCTTATGTTCTCGTTGCCGGGGTTATATCTGCTAATAACGTAGGGTTCCATGCTAACGGAAGGGCTGTAGCCCATTTCCTCTATGTACTCCTCAAAGTAATCCCGAATCTCGCCCTTGAGCATATGAACCTTTCCTGTCATCGGCATCACAGTCCACTCATCCGGCTCGATGTCCCGGATATAATAGTTGTCGGTCTCCTTAGACATTTTTGAAGCAGTGGCTTTATCCGTCGAATTTGTGAGTTTGACGGCTACGAAAACAGGATGATCAAGCACATAGCTCGTTTCCAGCGGCATAGCGTAATACTGATATGTCGAACTATCATTGGTTTCATAGGCGAAATCGTCCCACATCTCAATAATAGTACCCTCAACAAACATTCCATCCCTGAGGTCGTCTGCGTCAATCTCGGAGAAGTCCATTCGCTTATTCAGACTTACCTTGTCCTTAATTCCCCCGACTAATAATATGATGCCGCCTACCAACAACACGCCAACCGCAAGTAAAATTCTGAAAAATCTCATTTTCATTTCTCCTCTTCAAATTAATTACCAATTGTTTCCAAATTTACCAAACCATTAGTGCCTTTCGCGATATATCTTAATCCCCAGAATAACCGTAGGAATTATGCCCCCAAGAAGCAGTGCTATTCCGATAATAAACGTGATCCATGCCAAATCAAACGACGTCCGCTCATAAACAGTCCACGAGAGGATATGATTTTCATAATATGTACGAGTCGGATTGCGCAAAAAACCGTCAGCACCCACCAACTCAGGATTAGACACAAGCGCTCCATATGCCTTCGTCCTCATTTCCGGAGTAATCTCAAACACAATTCCGTTCACTTCAACGCCGTCGCCCGATTCCGGTTTCGGCATAAGAACGCCTAAATTCTCCATCTGTTCGATGCTTTCAGGGTTTGAGAGGCACACAACGTAGTATTTCGTGTTCTCCGCCTTTTTCTCGTATTTATATGGGACAAGGTAAAAGCGCTGCTCGATAGGTTTTCCGTATTCTATCCCGAAAACCTCCTGACGCACGGTTTCAGTGCCAAGGCACTTTACCTGCTGATACACAGTGCCGGATACCATATCTTTGTTATGCAGCGTATCCGAGCCGACATTGTCAAGCGAAACCGGGTATGAACTTGCCACTGTAAGCTCATTTAAGCCAAATGCAGCAAAATATCCTCCCGCATAAATCATTAATGCAAATAGTACAAAAGCGATTATTCTTTTCATTAAATTATGTGAATTCCATAGCCGAAACGATCAAGTGGGCATATCATCAGCGTTTTTAACATTATAAAGTCATATTCATCCATTTCAAAGGGGATTTTTTCGGAGAACGAGCCTCCCGGGAAACTGCCGAACATCTCAAATAACTGTTCCCACCGTGAAAAGCTTGTTTCGGAGAAGCTTGCGGACGTGAACGAGCCGCCTGAATGTCCTCTTAACAGCCGCAGCAGCCACTCCCACAGCGAAAAGCTTGTTTCGGAGAAGCTTGCGGGCACGAACGAACCGCCTGAATATCCTCTTAACAACCGCAGCAGCCACTCCCACCGTGAAAAGCTTGTTTCGGAGAGGCTTGAAAACGTGAACGAGCCGCCCAGGTGCTC
>CAYMTG010000031.1:0-17115 GCA_964393305.1 uncultured Ruminococcus sp. | reverse complement strand
AAGTGTTGTCTGCGCAAGTAATAAACGTTTTATCTCACATCTCGCTACTGTCTTAACATTCTCAAGACCAACATTTTATGGAGGAACAAAAAATGTCAGACTACATCAGAAGACTTCCCGTGTATCTGCTGCTTGACTGCAGCGGCTCTATGGCGGGAGAACCCATCGAAGCCGTAAAACAAGGTATCAAGATGCTGGTATCCGAGCTTAAGGGCGACCCGCAGGCTCTCGAAACAGCGTTTTTGTCCATTATCACGTTCGACAGCTCCGCACGGCAGATAACGCCGCTTACCGAGCTTATGGTATTCAAGGAGCCGCAGCTTCAGGCGGGCGGCGCTACCGCTCTCGGCGGGGCGCTCAAGGTGCTTGCGGAGTGTGTTGCCAACGAGGTTCGCACCTCTACCGCCACCCAAAAGGGCGACTGGAAGCCTCTGGTATTCCTGATGACCGACGGCGCTCCCACCGATAATATCGACGAGGGCGTAGACGCGATAAAACAGGTATCCGTCGGAAATATCATCGCTTGCGGCGCGGGTGCTAACGCAAACGCGAATACCTTAAAGAAAATCACCAATAATGTTCTTATGATGAACAACCTCACTGCGGGTGATATGGCGCAGTTCTTCGCATGGGTATCAAGCTCTATCAAGGCGTCGTCCAAGAGCATTGACGCAAAGCCGGGCGAAGCCATTGAGCTTCCGCCGCCTCCCCAGGGATTTGTCATTGTTCCGTAATCAGGAGATATTATGGATAAAACCGAAATCAAGACCCCCGATCCCCACAAGGACGTAAGCGACTGTCAGTTGTCCGTAAGCATTGACGAGGTTATACACGAGGCGGTCAAGTCCGCGCAGGCTCCGCAGAATTCACATCCGCCCGAAGCCGAAAAGCTCTCGGATATGGAGGTAATGGAGCGCACCGAGTCGATCTGGCAGTATAAGGAAATTGTCGATGACGGCACGGAAATGCACGCCGAAAGCCACGAGAAGCGCCTTAGCTCTCCGCTCGGAGAGGTCATAGGAGCACGCGTCCGAGGCAAGAAGCATAAGCACGATGGCACCAACTGCGACGACTATTTTGAGTTAGCCGCTACGGACGACTGCGTTATCGCGGTAGTATGCGACGGGGCAGGCTCCAAGCCGCTCTCCAGGATAGGCTCACGGGTATCCAGCGAGTCAGCGGCGGCATTTCTCAAGGAAAAGCTTGCCGAGCTGTTCAAAAATTCACCCGATATTAAAGAAAAGCTATCCGCCGACCTTAAAAGCGAGGATTTTATGGCAGCCTGCGGCATGATAGCGCCGCCGGTTCAGGAATCGGCGCGTGTCGCGCTTGCCGCCCAGAACGCCGAGCTTGCAAGGATTATTGAGGACAAGAACTATGAGAATGTGCTCGGCAGAAAACCCGCGCTCTCCGACCTGTCCGCGACCTTTCTCGCGGCAGTCGCGGTGCCTCTTGAGATCGGCGGCAGGCGGCAGACCTTTATGGCGTGCGTCCAGATTGGGGACGGCTGTATCTGCGCGTTGGACAGCAGCGCCGATCATACCGTCTGCCTGCGGCTTATGGGAGAAGCGGACAGCGGCAAATTCTCGGGCGAAACCGATTTTCTCTCCGAGAAGAGTTCCAAGCAGGAGGCGCTCGGCGCTAAAACCCGCATTTCACGCGGCTGCTCCGACACAATACTCCTGATGTCGGACGGGGTAGCCGACGACTATTTCCCCAACGACCCAATGATGAAGCGCCTGTACCTCGACCTCTGCCTGAACGGAATAATCCCGTTCGGGAATGTAACGGAGGGCGACTTCCGGGGCGAGGATCCCGCGCCTATCCGCTTCCGTTCGGTGTCGCTCACGCGTCAGAGCATAGCGCTCCAGTACGCCAAGCAGCTTCTTACGGATAATTCCCCCGAGGCGGTGAACGCTCTCTGGGATAAGCGGGACGCGCTGTATTGCCATTCGCTTGAAGCCTTCCGTATGAATATCGGCGACACTCCCGAGGAGCGGCTTCGCGTATGGCTCGACAACTACAACGAGCGCGGCAGCTTCGACGACAGAAGCCTTGTTTTAATTCGTCTATAAAACATTGGGAACCTCTAGAAACCGGTTTGAAAAGAGAAAATCGGCAGAGTGCGCCGTATGCAAGGAAAACCGACGAAGCAAGGCTTGATGCCTTGCGAGGAGGTTTGACGCAGCAGACGGTGTACTATGGCGATTTTATCTCAAACAAGGTTTCTTAGAGGTGACCACAAGATAAAGGACTGTTCAAATGCAGAGCGGAACTATACTAACCGCCGTTCTTGACAACGGCAGCACAATTGAATATGTATACGACGCGAACGCTCCGCGAGGCGGAATGAAGCACACCTATTTCACGCCCGACAGGCAGTATGCGGTGCAGTTCTTCAACAATCCGCAGGACGGAAACAACCCTCGCCTGCAAGACAGAATTCGCACGATAGTTGGGATCTATAACCCCACGCTCTCCGAGGAGGAAGGCGGCGCGCTGGGCAACACCGAGAAGACCGCCGAGTACTTCCGGCAGCGCTTCTGCTGGCCTGTCGCGATAGTGACGCAGCCGCAGTTCGGCATAGTCTGCCCCACCTACCCGCAGAATTTCTTTTTCGGGAACACCGCGTCAAGCGTACTCAACCTCAAGGGCAAGGATAAGAAGTCGAACTGGTTCACGGGCAGGAACCGCAAATATCTCGCGCCCGAGGAGCGCGGAGACTTCCGCACAATGCTCAAAACAGCGATCGGACTTTCCCGCACGATACGGCGTATGCATCAGGCAGGACTTGCCCACTCGGACTTATCCTGCAATAACGTATTGATCGATCCGAAAACCGGCTCAGCCGTGGTGATTGACATAGACAGCCTTGTCGTGCCGAACAAATACGCGCCCGAGGTGGTGGGTACACGCGGGTATATCGCTCCCGAGGTTCTGGCTACTATGAACCTGGATTTCGGAAACCCGGATCGCGCCCTTCCCTGTGTCCAGACAGACCTTCACGCGCTGCCGGTGCTGATATACGAGTACCTGTTTTGCAGACACCCGCTTATCGGTCCCAAGATATACAGCGCGTCCAGCGCGGAGGAGGACGATTTTCTCGCACTCGGACCTATGGCGACGTTTATTGAGAACCCCACCGACCGATCCAACCGACCGCCCGATCTGGACGTGACGATACAGTCGCTCTCAAAAGGCATGGAGCGGCTGTTTATCCGCGCATTTGTAGACGGACTGCACAACCCTTCCGAGCGTCCCACCGCTATGGAGTGGGAGACGGAGCTGTTAAAGGCGTGGGACAGGCTGACCCCCTGCTCAAACCCCAACTGCGAGAAAAAGTGGTTTATCCTGCGCGATGAGAATAATCCCGTCTGCCCGTTCTGCAAGACCCGACTTAATTCTCCCGTCGTTCGGCTTAATTTTAAAAGCGAAATGCGGGGAAGAAAGGGCGTATACCGTGAAAAGGGCGATGTAATAGCGTTCCCACAACTCCCGCTTTTTGACTGGCACGTTTATTCCAACGTTCACAACGACGAGAAGGCGACCCCCGAAATGCGGGCATATGTCTGTCAATACCAAGGAAAATTGCTGCTGGTAAACGACGGAATAGAGGGTATGACCTCGCCGGGCGGACGGCTTGTGCCAAAGGGCAGCGCCGTTGAACTCCGCAGCGGCGCGTTATTCCGTATGTCGGACAAGGAAAACGGCTTGCTGTGCGAGGTAAGCGTCATTTAACGACAAATTCGTTTTCAACGATAACGATTTTGATAAAAAAATTCAGAAAGGAAAAAGCATGAAGAAATTCGGACTTACAGACCGGGAGGTCGCCGAGAGCAAAGAGAAATACGGCGACAACTCGATGACAGAACAGGCGCACGAGGGCTTTTGGGACAAGCTCAAGGGGAACCTTGGCGACCCGATGATCAAGATCTTGATCGTAGCGCTCGGCATTAACGTTGTGCTTTCCGTGCTTGGCTACACGGGCGTTATCAAGGAGGGATACCCCGAGTGGTACGAACCGATCGGCATTTTCATCGCCATCGCGCTTGCGACACTGGTATCCACGTTCTCCGAGTACAGGAACGAAAACGCATTCCAGAAGCTTCAGGAAGAGGCCTCACGCATCATGGTCAAGACCTACCGCAACGGCGATATCGCCGAGGTCGCGATAAACGACATCGTAGTGGGAGACGCAATTCTGCTCCAGTCGGGCGATAAGATCCCCGCAGACGGCATCATCATCGACGGCGACATCAAGGTCGATCAGTCCGTGCTGAACGGCGAGAGCCGCGAGGCAAAGAAGACCGCAGTCCCCGAGGGCTGGACGGACACGGACGAGAACACCAATTTTGACAACGAGTACAAGGTATTCCGCGGCGCGGTCGTCTGTTCCGGCAACGCGGTAATGCAGGTGACGGTAGTCGGCGACAAGTCCGTCTACGGCAAGATCGCCTCCGAGCTTCAGACCGAGGACGACCGCGAAACGCCTCTCAAGGTAAAGCTCGGCAGCCTCGCAAACGGCATCTCGAAATTCGGCTATATCGGCGGTATCGCGATAGCTGTCGCTATGCTGGCGAAAACCATTCTCTTCGATACGGGCTTCCACCCGATGGAATTTCTGGCTCCCGGCGGGGAATTTGCGTGGGTAGCGCTTCTTGAAGCGGTAATTCAAGCTGTTATGCTCGCGGTCATCATCATAGTAATGGCTGTTCCCGAGGGACTTCCGCTGATGATCGCCATAGTGTCCGCGCAGAATATGGGAAAAATGCTCAAGGACAACGTTCTCGTCCGCAAGGTAGCGGGTATCGAGACCGCCGGCTCCCTGAATATCCTGTTCTCCGATAAGACCGGCACAATTACAAAGGGCAAGCTTGAAGCCATCAACTTCATTGACGGCGCGGTGAATGAATACAAGACAATGAACGACATCGACGGCAGGCTGAAGGATCTGCTCGCGCTTTCCATCCACAAGAACACGCTCTCCATTATAAGCGGCGAGGGCAAGGACAGACGTGTTATAGGCGGCAACGCCACAGAGCGCGCTATTCTCGGCTACGCTATCGACAACCCATCTTCGGCGAACGTTTCGGCGGCGGGCAATATCCCGTTCAACTCCACCAACAAGTACTCCGCAACTCAGGTCGAGGGAGAATATAACCTCTCGCTTATCAAGGGCGCGCCCGAGAAGATTTTGCAGCGCTGCTCCCACTACTACGACAAGAACGGCGAGAAGCAGTCCTTCTCCCTTAACGCGCTCAACGCAAAGATCGACGAGCTTGCAAACCGCGCTATCCGCGTGCTTGCGATAGCGACAAGCGAGGACGCGCTCGGCGAGGACGCGCTTCCCGACGGAAACAACTGGACGCTGGTCGGCTGTATCGGTATCCGCGACGAGGTTCGCCCCGAATCCGTGACCGCTATCAAGGAGGTCAAGGGCGCGGGTGTTCAGGTCGTAATGATCACGGGCGACCGCCGCGAGACCGCTGTCGCGATCGCAAAGGAAGCGGGACTTATCGACTCCGACTCCAACCTTATGCTCACCTCAGACGAGCTGGCGAAAATGTCCGACGACGAGATTAAGGCGAAAATCAAGGATATCCGCGTGATTGCACGCGCTCTCCCGTCCGACAAGAGCCGTCTTGTGCGGCTTGCACAGGAGCTTGACCTTGTCGCGGGTATGACGGGCGACGGCGTAAACGACTCTCCCGCGCTCAAGAAAGCCGACGTCGGCTTCGCGATGGGCGGCGGCACGGAGGTCGCGAAAGAAGCGTCCGATATTGTTATTCTCGACGACAACTTCAACTCTATCGACCGCGCAATCCTCTATGGTCGTACAATTTTCAACTCGATACGCAAGTTTATCGTATTTCAGCTCACCATCAATGTGGCGGCGGTGCTTATCTCGTTTATCTGCCCGCTTATCGGCATCGCGAACCCGCTGTCCGTTATCCAGATACTCTGGGTAAACCTCGTAATGGATACTCTCGCGGCGCTGGCGTTCGGCGGCGAGCCGGCTCTCAAACGCTTTATGCTCGAAAAGCCGAAGCGCAGAAACGAGCCGATCATCAGCAAGAATATGGCGTCGGAGATCGGCGTCGGCGCGGGCTGGACGTTTATCCTCTCGCTTGCTATGCTTATACTCGGTAATTTCCCGACAAACAGCGAGACCAGCTTCCTTGAGAAGTGGGGCTTTATCAGAGAAGCCGCAGGCAGCGCTCTGGAGCTTGACGGCGCACACGCAATTCTTCACACGGCTTACTTCGCGTTCTTCATCTTCGTGGCAGTGTTCAACGCGTTCAACGCACGCACCGAGAAGCTCAACCTGTTCGACAACCTCGGCAGGAACAAGGGTTTCCTTACCGTATTCGGCATAATCGCCGTAGTCCAGATCGCGATGGTGTATCTCGGACGCGACATTCTCTCCGGCTGGGGACTTAACCTCATCGAATGGGCGGTAGTGCTGGTAATGGCGATATCGATAATCCCGATAGATCTTATCAGAAAGGCTGTCATCGGCGCGGGAAAGAAGTAATCAATCCAATAAATCCCCAAAGCGGGGCGAATTAACAGGAGGTATCATTATGGCTGTAAATCTTTCAAAGGGTCAGCGCGTATCGCTTGACAAATCGGTAACAATGGCAAGAATTGGTCTCGGCTGGGACATCAACCGCTACGACGGCGGTCAGGACTTCGATCTGGACGCGTGCGTGTTCCTGCTCGGCTCCAACGGCAAGGTAATGCGCGATGAGGACTTCGTATTCTACAACAACCTTTCCGCGAGAAACGGCGCGGTAGTTCACACAGGCGACAACAGAACAGGCGAGGGCGACGGGGACGACGAGGCTATCATAATCGACTTCACAAGGATCCCGCCCGAGATCGAGAAGATCGCGGTAACCGTCACGATCTTTGACGCTCAGCAGAAAAACCAGAACTTCGGTCAGGTCTCCAATTCCTACGTTCGGGTCGTAAAAATCGACAATCCCGACGATCAGAACGGCGAGGAGGTTCTCCGCTTCGATCTCGTTGAGGAGTTCTCCATCGAAACGGCGCTTGTTGTATGCGAGATCTACCGCTACAACGGCGACTGGAAGTTTAACGCGGTAGCAGCCGGCTATCAGGGCGGACTTGAAGCGCTCTGCAGAGCTTACGGCGTAAACGTCTGATTTAAAGGCAGCACCGCACAGAGGCACAGAGATTGTGCGGCAGCTGCGGCAAATTCTTAACTGAGGTGAGCGGTTTGGCGGAAAATCTCAATGAACTGATAAGCAGAGCCGCCGCAGGCTCTGTGCTTACACTGCCTGCGGGCGAGCTTGAAGGACCTGTGGTTATAGCAAAGCCGCTCCACATAGTCGGAAAAGGCACTACCATTTGGGCAAAGCATGGCGCCGCCATCACCGTCACATCGAGCGGCGTAACGCTTGAAAATCTGCGTGTGGAGCTTACCGAAAGCAGTCCCGACGACACGGCGATCTTATCGGATTTCCCCACCGCCGTCAAGAATGTGGAGGTGCTTGGAAAGGTCAAGGGCTTCGGCGCGGCGGACGGATTTTTTGACGTACCCCGCACGATCGAGCTTGGCAGCTTCGCCGCCGATGAGACCAATACGTTTCAATTGACGGTAAACGTCCCCGAGCGCACCGAGATCCTCTGCGATATGCGCGATGTGCAGTTCTCTCCGAGCGTTCTGGAAACGGGGAGAAATACGCTGTTCGTCACGGTATCGAATATCACGGCGCAAATGCTGCTCTACACCGAGATGCTGTTCCGCTCTACCTTCACCCGGAGAATTTACCTTTCGGGAAAACCGGTATCCGGCATACCCGCAGTTTCGGCAAAGCAGCTTTACACCGCGCCGATAAGGAGCCGTGACGCGGCTTCGATACCGCAACCCGCGCCGCCCACCGACGTTATCTCAATATCCGCGTCGCGCACCTCACAGCCGGCATCCGGCAGGATCTCGCTGCAGCGCGGTCAGCGAGTGGCGTTGTCGCAGCATATCGGAATGCGGTTCAGCGTATTTTTTTCGGGAAACGTCCCCAACGGCTGGGAGGTTGACCCATATGTATTCTTAGTTGACGCAAACGGCAAAACGCCCGACGACTCGGGACTTGTGTTCTTCGGGAACGAGCGCTCGCCGGGCGGAGAAGCCGTCTACTATCCCGTGAACGGACGGGTGGAGTTTGACCTTGCAAAAGCAGACCCGCGCATTACCAAAATCGTGCTTGCCTACTCGATCTACGCGGGAGACGCAAGCAGAACCTTCGCGGGGATCCAATCGCCGTGCGTCAGATTACGCGACGCCGAGGATAAAGTCATATTCCCCATAGAGGGGTTAACAACCGAGATCACGGTTGTCGCGCTTGAATTTTACCTCTATAAGGGCGAGTGGAAAATATCGGCCGTAGGCTCCGGTTATAACGATGGAATGGCTCGTTTGTGCAACTACTACGGATTGGAAGTTGTATAGGGAATTTGCTTAAAGCGGATATGACCGCAAAAAGGAACACGATCTTATCGGTGTTGAATGTCATACAGGAATGAGGACAAAGTAAATGTCACAGGAATTTGTGAGATATGTCGGATACGATAGTCCCGACAGCTTTCGCAGCTTACTGATAGAGCAATTTGTGGCGGCGAGCAGGAACGGACTGTTCTTCAGGGAGAAAATACCTACCGCGACGACGGACGAGATAACGGCGGCCTCCGCGTATACGGCGGCAAGCTTCGACAGCGCGGCGGATATTCAGAAATCGCTGGATATGTGGCTTCGCGCCGCGAATATCCCCGCCGATACGGGAAAGCTCTCCGAAATAATGGCTAAAGCCGTTTCCGAATGCGGCTTGAATAAGAAGAACACCTATTTTGTTCTGCTCTGCTGGCTGATGAGGTATCTGAAAAACCGTCCTAGCCTCATTTTCTATGTCGGCACTCCCACTCTGCGAGAGCTTTATTTCCTGTGTATGATGAACGCGGCAGGAGTTAAGATAACGCTGGTAAGCTACGGTCTGGACACGGACTTCTCCAAGCTCGCGTTCGCCGATATGGTGACGATAAAGAGCGGACGGAACACCGCCCCGCTTCAGATCGACTTCGGAAAAATCGACCTTTCACGCGAGGCAAAGCTCTCCGAGATGCGTGCGGAAGCCGAGCGCGTTCAGAATATCGTAAAGCGGCTATCCACGACTGCGGCGGGAATTTTCGAGGATCTCCTCAAGGACAGAAAGTCGCGGGTGATCGCGAACGGCGGCGTTTACACCGAGGACGGCGAGATCCCGGTCTACAGCGCGGCGCTTATCGGCTTCGACGAGGAAGCGGTCTACACCAATATGCTCGTGAAGTTCAAGGAGAGCTTCGGGGGACTGAAAAAGCAGCTTATCTTCATCGAAAAAACGCTCGATAACCCCAACGCGGACGAAGTGAAGGCGCTCGGCGCTGTCACACGCAATTCCACGCAGGAGATGATAGACGCCCTCGCCATGCTTATCAATCTGAGCGGCGACAGGACGCGCACCGCCCTTGCGCAGAGAGCGCTCCGCGAGCTGCTCTCCGAGCTTAACACGGGCAACCGTACGGTGGTCTTCAACTACGGCACCAAGCTTGTAACATGGCTCTACCGCTGCACCCAAGCGCGCAAATACGCGGTAAAGTACGAGGATATCCCGGTTATTCTGTATTACGGCGACATCTCGCAGTCGGAGCTGCTGTTCCTGCACTTTATGTCGCGGTGCGGCTTTGATACTATATACATCACGCCGAACAAGAACAACCTCGGATTGGTAACCGCCAAGAACCATAATAACCGTATGCAGGTTTTTGAGCTTCCGCAGAGCAAGGAAAGCGGCTCCTACCCCGCCAAGGCGATGAAGGTGAAGGTGGCGACCGTGGCATATTCGGCGGAGCGCGACCTCGACACAATGCTGTACGGCGGCGACACGGGCATTTACCGCAGCTTTCAGTTCCCGAACAGTCAGAGCCTCACGCTGAAAACGACCTTCGAGGAGATCGCGATAATGTGGAAACAGGAGGCGCGGTTTCGTCAGGGCTTCACCACTGCGGGAAATCTGGTGTCGATCCCCAATATCTTCGCCAAGATCAGCGGGGTTGAGAACGGCGATATGGACAAGTACTGGGACGACGTGAGAGACAAGCTTACCCCCGAAACCACGCTTGTGGTAAAGGACAAGAGTACGCAGCAGCAGGAAGCCGCAGTGGATCTGTCCGCTTATCGTCAGTTCTACCGCAACGGCGAGATCGATGCGGAGAAGCTGAAGGCATCCACGCTTAACCGTTTCAGCTACCTCCCCGACAGAATTCAGGATATGCTGTTATACAAGCTTCAGGAGACGGTGTCGTCGGGATTTCTCAAGCTCAGCGGAGACAATCTGATGTGCGCGGTGCTTCATTTTGGCTTAAGCCTTGACAAGGAGCTGCTGCGGATCATCCAGCAGTTCGATTTCACGCGCACTATTCCAAAGCTCATCTATATCGACACAATAGAGGATCAGTTCACGCTTGCGGAATGTGTTAAAATAGCGTTATGCAGCCTTATAGGCTTCGACGTGCTTATATATACCCCCACAGGTTACCGTAATATCGAGGCATACATCACCAACGACGCCTTTGAGGAGCACGTGATGAATCAGTATATGTACAACACAGAGGTTCCGAAATTCAAGATACCCTCTGAGGAAAAGAGCAGCGGTTTTTTCGGAAAGCTGTTCGGAAAACACTAATGGTAATGGGATCTTTTCCCAAATAAGAAAGGAAAAATTATGGGATTACAGTTTACACCGGGAGCTGCGGCCGCTCAGGCAGCACAAGCACAGACCGAGGTTACCACTACTGCGGAGGTAAGAAGCGACGCCGCGCTCGAAGCGAAGCTCGAGGAAGCCAAGAACTTCAACATAATGGTCAAGACCGATGAGATCAAGCAGCAGCTTGCAACGAGCAAGGAGATCGACGCGCTGGTTTCCACCATCAACGTAAATGACTCCTCGACGATCGTTAAGTTCGGCGCGGAGGTCGCGGACAAGATCTCGCAGGCTTCCGACCAGGTACTCAATTCTATGAGCATACAGCAGATCAACGATACCGGCGTAATGCTCAAAAATCTTGCCGCTATTATGGATGAGTTCGACGTTAAGGAGCTTGAGGATAAGCCGGGTCTGTTCGGCAAGCTCAAGAAGAATATCGAGAAGATACTCAACAAGTACGACACCATGGGCAAGGAGATCGACAAGATCTACGTTCAGCTCAAGCAGTACGAGACCGAGATCGACCAGGCAAACCAGAAGCTTGACACCATGTACGACGCAAACCTCGGCTATTATCAGGACCTTGTAAAGTACATTATGGCGGGTGAGCAGGCGGTTAAGGAGCTTGACGCATTCATCGACGAGTACAAGGCTAAGGTTGAAGCCAATCCCGACGACGGAACTATTCGTATGGATCTCTCCAATCTCCAGCAGATGCGCGAGATCCTCGACCAGCGCGTGATGGATCTCAAGGTAGCGCAGAACGTAGCGCTTCAGACCGTTCCTATGCTCAAGACAATGGAATACTCCAACCTCAATCTCGTGAGAAAGATAAACTCGGCGTTCATCATCACAATGCCCGTGTTCAAGCAGTCGCTTGCGCAGGCTATCATGCTGAAGCGCCAGAAAATTCAGGCGGAAAGCCTTTCCGCACTTGATGAGAAGACCAACGAGCTGCTCATAAAGAACGCCCAGAACACCGTTGAACAGTCCAAGCTTGTAGCGGGTATGGCAGCCACCTCCTCTATCAAGGTAGAAACGCTCCAGCAGACATGGCAGACCATCGTTTCGGGTATCGACGAGGTGCAGGCTATCCAGGATCAGGCTCGCGCAAAGCGCAAGGAAGACGCAAAGGCGCTCGAGGCTATCAAGGACGATTACAAGAAGCGCATGAAGGCGTAATGATTTTCCCCATTCTTCATTCGGAGAATGGGGATTTTAAGTTATGGGGTCGTAATTTTCTTTCGCAGGTCGGCAAGCCTGTTCAAGGCTTCGTTCAGCGTTTCGTCTTTTTTGGCGAAGTGCAGACGGATAAGGTTGTTTACAGGCTCGCGGAAAAAGCTTGAGCCGGGGACAGCGCCTACTCCCACATCACGCGCCAGCACCTCGCAGAATTCCAAATCAGACTCATAACCAAATTCGGAAATATCCAGCAGAATATAATACGCGCCCTCGGGGGTTGTGTGCGGGATCTTAAGATCGTCCAGACCCTTTAAAAACAGATTTCTTTTCGCGGTGTATTTCTCCCGCAGATCCTTGTAATACCCGTCGCCGAACCGCAGACCGACGACCGCCGCCTCCTGAAGCGGAGCTGCCGCGCCTACCGTCAGAAAGTCGTGAACCTTTTTCGCCGCCTCAATAATACGCGGCGGCGCGATGATATAACCGAGCCGCCAGCCCGTTATCGAATAGGTTTTCGACAACGAGGAGCAGGAGATCGTTCTTTCCCACATATGCGGAAGCGATGAAAAATAAACGTGCTCGTGCGGCGCGTAAACTATGTGTTCGTAAACCTCGTCCGTAATTACAAAAACGTCGTATTTTTCGGCAAGCTCCGAGATGAGCTTCAGCTCTTCATAAGTGAAGACCTTGCCGCACGGATTTGACGGATTGCACAGGATAAGCGCTTTGGGACGCTGCATAAACGCTCTCTCCAGCACGTCGGGATCAAATCTGAACTCCGGCGGCGTGAGAGGTACATAGATAGGCTCAGCGCCCGAGAGTATAGCGTCCGCGCCGTAATTCTCATAAAACGGCGAGAACACTATTACCTTATCGCCGGGATTTGTGACCGTCAGCATTGCCGCCATCATCGCCTCGGTGCTGCCGCAGGTAACGACTATTTCCCCGTTCGGGTCGATTTTTCTCCCCATTAAACGAGACTGCTTCTCGGCGAGCGCTTCGCGGAAATTCTGCGCTCCCCACGTTATCGAGTATTGGTGAAAATCCTCCCGCGATACCTCGGCGAGCCTGTCGAGGATCTCACGCGGCGGCTCAAAATCGGGAAAGCCCTGCGACAGATTTACCGCGCCGTATTTCAGGGATATTCTTGTCATACGGCGGATCACCGAATCGGTAAACGTCGCCGTTCGTTCAGATAATTCGGGCATTGTCCTTCTCCTTTGAAATGATGTAGGATTTATTATCGTTTAAAATATGCAAAGGGTCAAGCGCGTCCTTGATCTTGTTCATAACCGAGAGATTTTCGCTGCGCGTCTCACTGAGGAAGTATTCGCGCTTTGATATGCCTATGCCGTGTTCTCCGGAGGTTACGCCGCCCAGCTCGTACGCCTTTTTGTAGATCTCCGACATCACGCTGTGAAGCGCGGTTTTCCATTCCTCGGCGGTGCGGTTTTCGCGCACTACGCACAAATGCACGTTCCCGTCTCCCGCGTGACCGAAGCTTACCATACGGACGCCCGACTTCTTCTCAACGCTTTTTACAAAGCGGATAAACTCGGCTGTTTTGTTTATCGGCACAACTATATCGACCGGTTCCTGCTCGGAAGCCGCCTCGACAGCCTTTACAAGCGCTCCGCGAACCTTCCATACATCGGCGGCATAATCGGGGTCGTCGAGCGGGATATATTCCATAGCTCCCGTGTTCAGCGCAAGCTCGCGGATACGGGTTACGCTGTCCTCGACCTCTCGCTGCCGCCCGTCAAATGTGAGCAGAATATACGAGCCTGCGTCGGGGCGCGGGTATTTTACTCCCGAAAAATCCTCGCCCAGCTTTGCCACATCACGCGCTATAAACTCCACCGCCGTGGGATTCGCGTTTGCGCGGAGAATAGCGAGAACGCTGCTTATCCCGCTTTCTAAATCGGGATAGGCGATAAGGGCGGATTTGGAAAATTCCGGCTTGGGAATAAGCTTAAGCACGCATTTTGTGATAACGCAGAGCGTCCCCTCCGAGCCGATAAACAGATTTTTAAGGGAAAGCCCGCTTGCGTCCTTTACGTTTTTGCCGCCGACGGTCATAATCGTACCGTCGGCGAGAACGACCTCCAGACCGCGCACATAATCACGCGTTACGCCGTACTTTACCGCTCTCATACCGCCCGCGTTGGTGCTGATGTTGCCGCCGATCGAGGACAGCTTTTCTCCCGGGTCGGGCGGATAAAACAATCCGCGTTCCTCAACGTAATTCTGAAAATCACGGAGCAGTATTCCCGGCTCCACGGTCGCCGTCATTGTCTGCTCGTCAAGCTCAAGGACGCTGTTCATCAGCGAAAAATCGAGAATAATTCCGCCGTCCCTCGGGACAGTCGAGCCTACAAGATTTGTTCCCGCGCCGCGTGGCGTTACCGCGATATGAAGCTTATGCGCGGCGCCGAGTATGCCGCTCACCTCCTCGGCGCTCTTCACAAACACCAGCGCGGCGGCGTTCCCTTTAAGCCTGCCCAGCGTGTCGCTTAAGTACTTCTCCTCAATGTTTTTTGTGATAACGCGGCTCCTGTCGTTTATTATCTCGTACAGCCAATCCATAATATCACCTTACTCCGCGTCCCATGCGGGAATGAAGAAGCCCTTGTAGTTCTCCTCAAAATACTTCTCGGTTTCCTCGGAGCAGAACGTTTCCGCAACCTTTTTGTAGACCTCGTTATCAACGTCGGAGGATTTCACGGCGATAACGCACACAAAGCTCTTGTCGCTTAAATCGACGTTTTCATAGAAGATAGCCGTATCGGGGTCTACTCCGTAGCTTGCGGCGTAGTTGCCGTTTACCACGGCAGCCGCTATCTCGCTGTCGTCCACATATTGATAGGTCATGGACGCGTTCACCTCGACAAGCTCTACCTTTGAAGAGGTAATATCCGACGTTGCAGGAGTACTGCCCTCAAACTCGCCGAGAGTAAGCAGTCCCGCGTCGCGCAGGAGAAGAAGTGCGCGCCCGTAGTTGGTAGCGTCGTTCGGTACGGCGACCTTCGCGCCCTCGGGAATATCCTCGACGCTGCTATAGTTTTTGGAGAATATGTTCATCGCGATAACGAACGTATCGCATAATACCGAGATGTCGTAGTTGTTGGTGCTTTTATCGTTGTCAAAGTAGGCGTGGTGCTGGAAAGCGTTCATCTGGATATCTCCGCTGTCGAGCGCGTTATTCGGCAGCGAGAAATCCGAAAACTGTACAAGCTCCAGAGTGATCCCGTCCTCGGCAAGCGCTTCAACAGTCGGCTTCCACAATTCCTCATAAACAGCGCCCGTAACTCCGAGCTTAACCACCGTATTTTCCTCATTTTTCGACGTGTTTTCCTCATTTTTTGAGCAGCCGGTAAGCGTCAAAATCAATGCTGCTGCCGCCGCAAGCGCGGTAAATTTAATTGTTCTTCTCATAATGTCATTTCCTTTCTTATTTGCACAAATCAGTGCGTAAATTTCTTTGCTATAAGATTGCCGATAAACTGAATTACCGAAACAATCAGTATTACAAACAACACGGAGACCCAGATTATATCGTAGCGTCCGTAGTTGTAGCCCCAAGTGATAGCGTAATCTCCCAGTCCTCCCGCGCCGACATAGCCTGCCATTGCGGTAAGTCCGATAAGATTTATGAGCGTGATAGTCGTACCTCTCGCGAGTGCGGGAACGCTTTCCCGCAGATAAACGGTGAAAATTATGTTCATCGGACTTTTGCCTATTGCAAGAGCCGCCTCCACAAGACCGCCGTCAACATTCGCGAGAGCGCTTTCCACCTGCCGTGCGAAAAACGGCACGGACGCGGCTACAAGCGGTACGATAACGCCGCGCACACCGATTTTCGTTCCCATGATCGCTTTGGTGACGGGAAGCAAAATCGCGATGAAGATAACAAACGGGACGGAGCGACAGACATTTATCAGCTTGTCAAGGACGGTAAATACGACCCGCTGCCGCATTATGCCGCCTTCCCTCGTTACCGTAAGTACAATACCGAGCAGCAATCCCAGCACGAACATCACCGCGCCCGACCATAGCGTCATTTGCAAAGTCGCGATTATGCTGTCGAAAAGTCTGCCGGTATCCGCCATTACATTCGGGATAAGCTTATTCAGTATTGCTTCCACTTTTTATCACCTCCACCGACACATTCTTTTCGATAAGATATTTTACCGCCTCGGTGATTTGCCCGCGCTCACCGCTGATGACCGCGACCGTGCCGCCGATAGGCGCTCCCCCGACCATATCCACATCCGCGAAAATGATGTTGAGCAGCACGCCGAATTTCCGCGTTATTCCGGATATCAGCGGCTCGGAAACGCTGCGTTCGGTGTAAGTGAGCTTCACCACAATGTCGTTCTCTCCGATCGGCACCGCCGACGGATTTTCAGCAAGCAGCGCGTGGATTTTCTTGAGATTTGAGGTCGTCGCGATAAAATCCTTTGTCAGCGCGTTCTGCGGGTCGGCGAAAACCGAAAAGGTTTCTCCCTGCTCAATGACGCTCCCCTTGTCCATAACAGCCGTGCGTCCGCATATTTCCTTTACCGCCGCCATTTCGTGAGTAATAAGTACGATGGTTATCCCGAGGGACGCGTTAAGGCTTTTCAGCAGCGCCAGTATCTGCTTTGTCGTCTGCGGGTCGAGCGCCGAGGTTGCCTCGTCGCACAGCAGTATTTTCGGGTCGTTCGCGAGCGCCCTCGCTATCGCCGCCCGCTGCTTCTGTCCTCCCGACAGGTTGGCGGGATACATATCCGCCTTGTCGGCTATCTCCACCAGCTTCAGAAGCTTCAGAGCCTTTTCGCGCATTTCAGCGCGTGAACTCCCGCCGCCCTTCATAGCGTAGGTAACATTGTCAATAACGGTGCGCGAGGGCATAAGATTAAAGTGCTGAAATATCATGCCCATCTTCCTGCGCGTTTCGCGAAGCTCCTTTGCCGAAAGCCGCGTTATATCCCGACCATCTATCAGCACCTGCCCCGACGTTGGGCGCTCAAGCAGATTTATACAGCGCACGAGCGTTGATTTCCCCGCGCCCGAAAAGCCGATTATGCCGAATATGTCGCCGTCGTTTATGTCCAGCGTCACGTCTTTCACGGCATTGACCGAACCCTGTGTGGTAATGTAGGTCTTGCATATGTTTTTCAGTTCAATCATA